>NZ_DATMTD010000105.1:0-146691 GCF_035565035.1 Oxalicibacterium sp.
CAAATTATACATGGACTTATCACCGTGGTCAAAGACTGTCGGTATTCTGAAACAACGTGTGTTTCAAGCAATACCCCGTTCTCCGGACGCCAAGGAACACGCGTTTTTCCCCGGCCATCATCGTATAATTCGTGAAATTAACGCTTTTGATCAGGCTTATCTTGGTTTCCGCTTCCGCCCCGACTGCACAAAACCTGCTTATCCAGCCCATTTCCGACGATTTAACCGCTGTTGACGGCGTCATTCGCCGGAAACTTCATTCCGAAGTGGCTCTGGTCAACCAGATCGCCGACTACATCATCAGCGCAGGCGGCAAGCGTATCCGGCCGGTTCTGGTTCTTCTGATGGCCAATGCATATGGCTATCGCGGCACGGATCATCATCAACTGGCGGCCGTGGTGGAATTCATTCACACGGCAACGCTGTTGCATGACGATGTTGTCGATGAGTCATCGTTGCGACGCGGGCGCAAAACGGCCAATGCCCTGTTCGGCAATGCCGCCTCTGTTCTGGTTGGCGATTTTCTTTATTCCCGCGCTTTCCAGATGATGGTTTCTGTCGGCGACATCCGCATCATGCAGATTCTGGCGGACGCCACCAACGTGATTGCCGAAGGCGAAGTACTGCAGTTGCTGAACATGCACGATCCGGACGTTTCGGAAGAACGCTACACGCAGGTCATTCGCTCCAAGACAGCCAAGCTGTTCGAGGCGGCAGCGCAACTCGGCGCACTGATTGCAGGGGCAAACGATGTACAGATTGTAGCCGCTGCCGAATATGGTCGCTCGCTTGGCACCGCATTCCAGCTGATCGATGATGTACTGGATTATTCAGGCCAGGCCGAAGATATCGGCAAGAATGTCGGCGACGATCTGCGCGAAGGCAAGGCGACCCTGCCGCTGATCTACCTGATGGAACACGGAACACCCGAACAACGTGCGCTGGTGCGCGGTTGCATAGAAAACGGCGATGAGCAGCATTTCGACGCGGTACTAAGCGCCGTCACCACATCCGGCGCCCTCGATTACACGAAACGCAAGGCCGAAGACGCAGCTGCTACGGCCGCCGCATCGATTGCCGAATTGCCGAACAATACATTCAAGGAAGCTTTGCTTAAACTGAGTGTGTTTGCCGTTCATCGCAACCATTGACGCTCTGTCCGGCCGGCCGCATATCCTGTCGGACGCAACATGTCTCGTATCTGCATGGACCCGTGTCGCAATCACGCAAAAAAGTAACAATTCCCGGCCTTATCTTTACAAAACAGATGCCCGGAGGCATTATCTGATGCACCTTTGATGCATCGACCCTTTCGGCATAGATACATGGCTGCAGTCCCTCCTACTTCGGCATCCGGCACCTCGATGCCCGGCCTTGCCCGCGCGCTTCTCCAGGCGGGAAAGCTGACTCAGCAACAAGCTGACAGCATCACCAAACAGTCCGTTAGCGAAAAAATCCCATTCGTCGACATCCTGCTGAAAAGCGATGCGATCGATGCGCCACGACTGGCTGCCTTCTGTTCGGAAACCTTCGGCTATCCGTTAATGGACCTGGCGGCATTCAATTCCGGCGTCTTGCCTGAAAAGATCCTTGACCCGAAATTGATGCAAAGCCAGCGCGTCATTGCTCTTGCAAAACGCGGCAACAAGGTTTCCGTTGCGATTTCCGACCCGACCAATTCACAGGCGCTGGATCAGATCAAGTTCCAGACCCAGTTGACGGTCGAGCCGATCATTGTCGACCACGCGGTTTTGCTCAAACTGATCGAAAAACTTGTACAAAGCGCCGAGCAGGATCTGAACGAACTGATAGGCGACGACCTCGACAACATCGATTTCGCCGAAGACGAAGTCGTCGTGGCAGACGGTGCAGCGGTGGATATCGATGACGCTCCGGTCGTCAAATTCCTCCAGAAGATTCTGGTCGACGCGATCAACCAGGGCGCGTCCGATCTTCACTTCGAACCGTTCGAAAAGTTTTACCGCATCCGTTTCCGCGTTGATGGCGTCCTGCGCGATATCGCCCAGCCACCACTGGCCATCAAGGAAAAACTTGCTTCACGTATCAAGGTCATTTCCAAACTCGACATTTCCGAAAAACGCGTACCGCAGGACGGTCGCATGAAACTGGTCATGTCGAAAACGCGTTCCATCGATTTTCGTGTCAGTACGCTGCCGACCCTGTTCGGCGAAAAGATTGTCATGCGTATCCTGGATGGTTCGCAAGCCCAGATGGGCATCGAGGCACTCGGCTACGACGCAGATCAGAAAGAAACGCTGCTCAATGCCATTCACCGCCCATACGGGATGGTGCTTGTCACGGGACCGACAGGCTCCGGCAAAACCGTTTCGCTGTATACCTGCCTGAATATCCTGAACAAACCCGGCATCAATATTTCGACGGCTGAAGATCCTGCGGAGATCAATCTTCCCGGTGTTAATCAGGTCAATGTCAACGATCGTGCCGGACTCACATTTCCAGTCGCACTGAAAGCCTTCCTGCGTCAGGATCCCGACATCATCATGGTCGGCGAAATTCGTGATCTGGAAACTGCGGACATTGCCATCAAGGCTGCCCAAACCGGTCACATGGTGTTTTCCACGCTACACACCAACGATGCTCCAGCTACGCTGACGCGCCTGATGAACATGGGCGTTGCCCCATTTAACATCGCGTCATCCGTTATTCTGATTACGGCGCAGCGTCTGGCGCGTCGACTCTGCTCTTGCAAGCAAACGACGACGATTCCCGACGAGGCATTGCTGGATGCAGGCTTCAAGGAAGATGATCTGGACGGGACGTGGCTTCCCTACAAACCGGTCGGTTGCGAGCGCTGCAATGGCAGCGGCTACAAAGGCCGCGTCGGCATTTACCAGATCATGCCGATCACAGAAGAAATCGAACGCCTGATCCTGAATCACGCAACAGCAATCGAAATCGAAGAGCAGGCCAGAAAAGAAGGCGTCAATACCTTGCGCGAATCCGGCTTGATCAAGGTTAAACAGGGACTTACCAGTCTGGAAGAAATTCTCGGCTGCACCAACACTTAAAAAAACAGAGGTCGATGGATGGCAACGTCAGCACGCAAGGCAGGAGGAGCAACACTGGCCAAGGAATCCGTTTTCGCCTGGGAGGGCAGAGACAAAACCGGCAAGGTTGTTCGCGGCGAACTACGCGCCGGCGGCGAGGCCGTGGTAAATGCCACATTGAGAAGACAAGGCGTCGTCGTCACCAAGGTTAAAAAGAAAGCCTATCGCAGCGGCAAGAAGGTTTCCGAAAAGGACATCACGCTGTTCACCCGCCAGCTCGCCACCATGATGAAGGCTGGCGTTCCATTGCTGCAGTCGTTCGATATTGTAGCCAAGGGCAACGATAATCCGTCTGTTTCCAAATTGATTCAGGATATTCGCGGCGATGTCGAAACGGGTACCAGCCTGAACCAGGCATTCCGCAAATTCCCGCTGTATTTTGATCCATTGTTCTGCAACCTGGTTGCTGCCGGCGAACAGGCCGGTATTCTCGAAGATCTGCTGACAAGGTTGGCTGTCTACAAGGAAAAAACGCTGGCAATCAAGGGCAAGATCAAATCGGCTCTGTTCTATCCGGTCTCGATTCTGGCGGTTGCTTTCATTGTGACCGCCGTCATCATGATCTGGGTTGTACCTGCATTCAAGGATGTGTTCAAAAGCTTCGGTGCCGATTTGCCTGCGCCGACACTGATGGTCATGGCGATTTCCGACTTCTTCGTCGCCTACTGGTACATCATTTTTGGCCTGCTGTTCGCCGGACTGTACCTGTTCTTCCAGTCGTGGAAGCGTTCGCTGAAAATGCAGCGCACCATGGATCGCCTGCTGCTGAAACTGCCGATCTTCGGCGCGGTCATTCGTAAGGCCACGATCGCACGCTGGACCCGTACTTTGGCGACAATGTTTGCAGCCGGTGTTCCGCTGGTCGAATCGCTGGACTCGGTCGGCGGCGCTTCCGGCAATGCGGTTTATCTGGATGCCACCAAGGCGATTCAAACGGAGGTCAGCACCGGTACCAGCCTGACCGTCGCCATGCAGAATGCCGATGTTTTCCCGAACATGGTGACGCAAATGGTGGCGATCGGTGAGGAATCCGGTTCGCTCGACAGCATGCTCGGCAAAGTCGCCGACTTCTACGAAGAAGAAGTCGATGAAGCCGTCGCTTCCCTGTCCAGCCTGATGGAACCATTGATCATGGTCATTCTGGGCGTGCTGATCGGCGGTTTGGTGATCGCCATGTACCTGCCGATCTTCAAACTGGGTTCGGTCGTATAAACCAATACGGGAGACGCAGGCAACGTGCATTGATTGCGCGTTGCCTGCATCGTCGTTTCTGCAAGTAGTGACACAAAGCGGACAGTGCTTCGTCCGCGAACCATATGCCCTGTATTGTCCTAACCCAGACACGCATTCCATGAATCAAATCTTTTTCGCCGCACCTGCCAGTCTTTTACCCACCGTGATTGCCGGCATTTTCGGCCTATTGATCGGCAGTTTTCTCAACGTTGTCATCCATCGCATCCCGAAGATGATGCAGCGTGAATCAGATAACTACGTTGCCAGCGAAAGCGGCAAACCGCTGCCGCACGAAGACCGCTACAACCTGATGGTGCCGCGTTCGGCTTGTCCGCAATGCGGTCATCAGATCACGGCGCTGGAAAATATCCCCGTCATCAGTTATGCCGTCCTTGGAGGAAAATGCTCGGAGTGCAAAACACCGATCTCGTTGCGTTATCCGATCATCGAATTGCTGACCGGGTTGCTTTCCGCCCTGATGATCTGGCATTTCGGCAGCGGCCTGATGGGAATCGGCACACTGGTTTTTACCGGCCTGTTGATTGCAATGACCTTCATCGATGCCGATACACAGCTGCTTCCGGACGATCTGACGTTGCCGCTTTTGTGGATGGGACTGCTGATCAACCTGAACGGTACGTTTGTTCCGCTGTCCGAAGCGGTCATCGGAGCGGTAGCCGGTTATCTCAGCTTATGGTCGATATACTGGCTGTTCAAGCTCGTAACCGGCAAGGAAGGTATGGGCTATGGCGATTTCAAGCTGCTGGCTGCGCTGGGAGCTTGGCTGGGTTGGAAAATGCTGCCAGTCATCGTTCTGTTATCGTCGGCTGTCGGTGCTGTTGTCGGCATCGCGCTGATCCTGCTGGCAAGACGCGGACGCGACATTCCAATCCCTTTCGGTCCGTATCTGGCAGCAGCCGGGCTGCTGGCTTTGCTGTACGGCAAAACACTGACGCAAACCTATCTCGGATTCTATTGAACACATGACCCCTGTGCCAAGATTCTCCGTCGGCCTCACCGGCGGCATCGGCAGCGGAAAAAGCACCGTTGCCGACTTGTTTGCCGCGCTTGGCGCCAGTGTCATCGATACCGATCTGATTGCACATCAGTTGACCGCGGCCAGCGGTGTTGCGATTGAACCCATCCGGCAAGCATTTGGTCCTTCCTTCATTGCGGCGAACGGCGCCCTGGACCGGGCAAAAATGCGTGAAGCGGTATTTGGCGACCTTGCAGCAAAAAAGCAGCTGGAAGCCATTCTTCACCCTCTGATAAGGACAGAAACCGAGCGTGCCGCGTCCGAGGCTCAGGGAGCTTATCCATTGTTCGTCGTGCCTCTGCTGGTCGAATCCGGAGTGTGGAAAGAACGTGTCGCGCGTGTACTGGTCGTCGATTGCCCTGAGGAAGTGCAAGTTCGCCGCGTCATGCAGCGCAATGGCCTCACGGAGCAGCAGGTGCGGACGATAATGGCGACACAGGTTTCGCGCGCAATCCGGCTGGCCGCTGCGGACGACGTCATTGTCAATGACGACAACACGGAAGCACTACCGGTCCAGGTAGAGCGACTGCATCAACGATATATCTCCCTCGCACGCAATTAACGAGGCTGCTGAACGTCAGGCAGAATCGCCTGTCTACCACTGGACCAGGCCAGGTCACATGGGACGCGTTCATGCCACGCACTGCTGTCTGGCGGCAAAACGGCCTGACGCATTTGTATTTTGTCCCGGCTTCGGTCAGAATCACACAATTGCTGTATATACACTGCACCGCCCGGGTTTTAACTTTAAAGGGATGCCACCTTGATTGTCTACGAGTACCCTTTCAACGAGCGTATTCGCACGTTGTTGCGGCTGGAAGACCTGTACGAGAAATTCGCTTTCTTCATTGGTCATGACCACCCGCAACACCATCATGTCGCCCTTTCCACCATTTTTGAAATGCTGGAAGTTGCCGGACGCGCCGACCTCAAATCGGATCTGCTGCAGGAACTGGAACGCCAGAAGCAAACCCTGCTCGGCTTCAAATCCAATCCCAATGTCGAAGCAGAAATGCTGGACGCCATCCTCTTTGACATCGACCGCATCAGCACCGCATTGGTCGCGTCACAAGGCAAAACCGGCCAGCACATCCGCGAGAACGAATGGCTGATGAGCATCCGAGGTCGCACGATCATTCCAGGCGGCGCCTGCGAATTCGACCTGCCGTCGTATTACGCGTGGCAGCATGATTCGGCCGAACAACGCATTGCCGATATCCAGAAATGGTTTACGCCGCTGGCACCGCTGTTCGATGCCATTGCAATGGTATTGCGCCTGCTGCGCGAATCCGGTCGCCCGGTAAAGATGATCGCGCAATCCGGCAGCTATCAGCAAATGCTGCAAGGGAAAACATATCAAATGCTGCGTCTGAACATTGATGAAACGATGGGAGCAATTCCGGAGATTTCAGCCAACAAATACATGCTGTGGGTTCGCTTCACCTCGCAAGGCGGGGACATGAAACCGAAACCACTCGAAGGCGATGTGCCGTTCGAACTCAGTCTCTGCAGTTTCTAAGACCAAGATGGCCACCATTGTCGATTGCCCCACCTGCGGTACCAAGGTCGAATGGACCGAAGCGAACAAGTTTCGTCCATTCTGCTCGGACCGTTGCCGCCAGATCGATCTGGGTGCGTGGGCTGAAGAAAAATATGTGATTCCGGTCGTCAATCCGTTGGATGATTTCGAAGACGACGCGCCGCCATCCCCGCAATCCAAAACCTGAAGCTATCAGCGACGGCAATAACCGACGCGACTCAATCAGCCCGGATAGCGCAGCCTGTCCAGCCATTCAATCAACGGCACCGTCGCCGGTAACAAGGGTTCTACGCCGACACTTCCCTGCCAGGCGAATGCCTGGTTCTCCAGGCTTTGCGGCTCACCTTGCCAGTCGCGGCTGATGTAGAAGTGCAGTCGCACATGCGCGTGCGGATAGACATGTTCGACGCCACACCACGGCTCTGCCGACAATACCTGCACTCCCAACTCTTCGACGAACTCACGCTTCAGCGCATCGAGTATCGCCTCACCGGATTCCACCTTCCCGCCGGGAAATTCCCAGTATCCGGCATACGGCTTGCCGTCCGGTCGCTGCCCCAGAAGCACGTCACCATTCGGTTTCATCAGAATGCCGACAGCAACGTCAATCGGTTGCGTTGCATTGTTGGGGGAGTCGGACATGATGTGAACAGAAGATAAAAGAAAGGACGACTGCGACAAAAATCCCGCAAGGAACACCTGCGATTGCATCACGCAATCGCAGGTCAATAGAGGTTACTTATTCATTTTTCCGGCATGGTCCTTGGCGAATTGCCAAGCCACGCGGCCGGAACGCGAGCCGCGCTGCAACGCCCAGCGCAATGCATCGGCTCGCGCCTCCTCGATCTGCTGCGCATTGCAACCGAAGTGCGACAGCCAGTGACCGACGATGTCCAGATAATCGTCCTGCTTGAACGGATAGAACGTGACCCACAGACCGAAGCGTTCGGATAGCGAAATCTTTTCCTCGACCGTTTCGCCCGGATGCAGATCGCCATCGTCGCTGTGGTGATAACCAGCGTTGTCCGACATGCGTTCCGGCAGCAGATGCCGACGGTTCGACGTTGCATAAATCAGCACGTTGTCCGATTGTGCGGACACGCTGCCATCCAGCGCGACCTTCAATGCCTTGTAGCCGCCCTCGCCTTCCTCGAACGACAGATCGTCGCAGAAAACGACGAAACGTTCCGGCCGCTTCGAGACCATATCGACGATATCGGCCAGGTCGCCCAGATCGCTTTTATCGACCTCGATCAAACGCAATCCCTTATCTGCAAACTGATTCAGGCACGCCTTGATCAGCGATGACTTGCCGGTACCGCGTGCGCCGGTCAGCAACACATTATTGGCCGGCAAACCTTCGACGAATTGCCGTGTGTTTTGCTCAATCTGTTCTTTTTGCGGGCCGATATTATGCAGATCATCCAAAGCGATCGGCGACAGGTGGGCCACTGGCTGCAGGTAACCGCGACCACCACTCGATTTGCGCCAGCGAAAGGCAATGCCTGCGCCCCAGTCCGGTTCGGCCGCTGTTGGCGGCAGCAGTGTTTCAAGACGTCCGAGCAATGCTTCAGCGCGGGTCAGGAATTGTTCAAGTTGAGTCATGGGATCAAATCTTTATTGAAGTGAGCAAAGCCGAAACACGTTTCGGCACAGGATCACGACCGGTAATCCGCGTTGATCGTCACATATTCATGCGACAGATCGCAGGTCCAGATAGTGGATACTGCATCGCCGCGACCGAGCCTGACCCGGATAGTGATCTCGCTCTGTTTCATCACGCGCTGGCCGTCGGCTTCCTGATAATCCGGATTGCGGCCGCCGTTCTTTGCGACCCAGACATCATCCAGATACAGGTTCAGTTGCGTGACATCGAGATCGTCGACGCCGGCGTAGCCGATTGCCGCCAGAATACGGCCGAGGTTGGGATCGGAGGCGAAGAAGGCGGTCTTGACCAATGGCGAATGCGCGATCGAATAGGCGATCTTGCGACATTCCTCGACATTGCGCCCTTCTTCAACAGTCACGGTGATGAATTTCGTTGCGCCTTCGCCATCACGCACAATCATTTGCGCCAACGCCTGTGCCAGTGCCTGCACGGCGGCGAATAGTGCCTTGTATTCCGGCGTATCGATTGCGTTCACTTCGACAGCAGCAGTACCCGTCGCAATCACGATGAACGAATCATTAGTCGATGTATCGCCATCGATCGTGATGCAGTTGAATGAACGATCTGCCACGTCCTTTACCAGACGATCCAGAACAGGTTGTGCCACCTTGGCGTCCGTCGCCAGAAACCCGAGCATGGTCGCCATGTTCGGCTTGATCATGCCCGCGCCTTTGCTGATGCCGGTCAACGTGATCGTCTGGCCATTGATCGTGACCTTGCTCGATGCCGCCTTCGGCTGTGTGTCGGTAGTCATGATGGACAGGGCGGCATTATGCCAGTTATCGGTTTTCAGATTGCTGATCGCTTTCGGCAGACCTGCCACCAGACGATCTACCGGCAACGGTTCGAGAATCACACCCGTCGAGAATGGCAGAATCTGCGTCGGCGCGCATCCCAGCAAATCGGCCAGCGCTGCACATGTCTCTTTTGCCTTCGCCAAACCACTCTCGCCGGTACCGGCATTGGCATTACCGGTGTTGACGACGAGCGCCCGAATCGGTGCGCCGGGGCGCAGACCGGCCAGATGTTCCTTGCACAACTGAACAGGCGCCGCGCAAAAACGGTTTTTCGTGAATACGCCAGCCACTGTTGCCGTCGGCGCCAGTTTCATCACCAGCAAATCCTTGCGGTCGGCCTTGCGTATACCGGCTTCGGCGTGGCCGAGTTCGATACCGGCGACGGCAGTCAGATTTTCAGGAATCGGGAGAGGAAGATTAACGGCCATGGCGTTTTTCAGGGAAAGTGGTTGAGAAGATATTCGCGAAGCGAATCATTGAAATCGGATCGTTATTGTAAACGCATCGGTTCAACACAGTTGACGGCAGGTTGCAGACGAAAACCCGTCGAGAAAAAACAAAAGGGCGGGATTCCCCGCCCTTCGCAATCAAACTCCGCAATGCTTTACGCGAGACGGCCGTGACACTGCTTGTATTTCTTGCCGCTGCCGCATGGGCAAGGATCGTTGCGGCCGACTTTCGGCAATGTGTTGACATGCGGTTTCGACGTTCCGGCATCGTCAGGAACCGCGGTCGGCGCGAGAAGCTCTTCCGGGGCGGCATTCGCGTCGAAATCGGCATGCTGGTAATGCACATTTTCCACGTGCGATTGTGCCAGCTGTGCTTCGGCCGCATCGATTTCCTCGCGCGACTGGATACGCACCGTCATCACGGTACGCACAACTTCATCCTTGATCAGGTTCAGCATCTGCCCGAACAATTCAAATGCCTCGCGCTTGTATTCCTGCTTCGGATTTTTCTGCGCGTAACCGCGCAGATGGATACCCTGGCGCAGATGATCAAGCGCTGCCAGATGTTCGCGCCAGTGCGAATCGACTGCCTGCAACATCACGCTACGTTCGAAACCGGCAAAGGATTCACGGCCGACGACGGCAATCTTCGCTTCGTACGCCTCATCCGTTGTTTTCAGCAGGCGTTCGAGCATTTCCTCGTCGGTGATGTTCGGTTCGCTTTCCAGCAAGGCAGCCATCGACAGATCAAGCTGCCATTCGTCACGCAAGGCATTGTCGAGCGCAGGCAGGTCCCATTGCTCTTCCATCGATTGCTCCGGCACGTACAGACGGAACAGTTCGGTAAAGACGCCTTGACGCAGGGAAGTGATCAGCGTGCCGACGTCCTGCGTTTCCAGCAGTTCGTTACGCTGTTGATAGATG
The DNA here is from genome assembly GCF_035565035.1 of Oxalicibacterium sp. GTDB lineage: Bacteria > Pseudomonadota > Gammaproteobacteria > Burkholderiales > Burkholderiaceae_D > Oxalicibacterium. The sequence continues at coordinate 10,738 of NZ_DATMTD010000105.1, forward strand.
ACCTTGCGCTGATCGTTGGCAACGTCGTCGTATTCCAGCAATTGCTTGCGAATATCGAAGTTGCGCGCTTCGACCTTGCGTTGCGCCGATTCGATCGAGCGCGACACGATACCGGCTTCAATCGGTTCACCTTCCGGCATCTTCAGACGGTCCATGATCGCACGCACGCGATCGCCGGCAAAGATACGCAGCAACGCGTCATCCAGCGACAGGTAGAAACGCGACGAGCCAGGATCGCCCTGGCGACCGGAACGACCGCGCAACTGGTTATCGACGCGACGCGATTCGTGACGTTCTGTGCCGATAATGTGCAAACCGCCCGCCGCCACCACCTGGTCGTGCAGCGATTGCCATTCGGTACGCAGTTTCTCCGACTGCGCTGCCTTGTCGGCATCGCTCAATTGGTCGTTGGATTCCAGCAGTTGAATCTGCTTGGCGACATTGCCGCCAAGGACGATATCGGTACCGCGACCAGCCATGTTGGTCGCGATCGTGATCGCTTGCGGACGTCCCGCCTGCGCAATGATCTCTGCTTCGCGCGCATGCTGCTTTGCATTCAGCACGTTGTGCGGCAATTTTGCCTTGGCAAGAATGCCGGACAGCAGTTCGGAGTTTTCGATCGAGGTCGTGCCGACCAGCACCGGTTGACCGCGCTCGTAGCAATCCTGAATATCCTTCAGCATTGCGCCGTATTTTTCATCGGACGATTTGTAGACCTGATCCTGACGGTCCTTGCGCTGGCTTGGACGATTCGGCGGAATCACCACCGTTTCAAGATTGTAGATTTCCTGGAATTCGTAGGCTTCGGTATCGGCAGTACCGGTCATGCCGGCCAGCTTGCCGTACATGCGGAAATAGTTCTGGAACGTAATCGATGCCAGCGTCTGATTCTCGTTTTGAATCTTGACGTGTTCCTTCGCTTCGACTGCCTGATGCAAACCGTCCGACCAGCGGCGTCCCGACATCAGGCGACCGGTAAATTCGTCGACAATCACGACTTCGTTGTTCTGCACAACGTAATGCTGGTCCTTGTGATACAGCGTATGCGCACGCAATGCCGCATACAGATGATGGATCAGTGAAATATTCGCAGCGTCATAGAGCGAAGCACCGTCGGCCAGCAAGCCCATGCGCGTCAGAATCTGTTCGGCTTTTTCATGGCCGGCTTCCGTCAACAACACCTGATGCGCTTTCTCATCCTTGGTGTAATCGCCCGGCACTTCAACCTTGCCCTTGCCGTCCGGCGTTTCCTCGCCGATCTGCAACGTCAGCAACGGCGGCACTTCATTGATCTTGTGATACAGGTCGGTATGATTTTCCGCCTGACCGGAAATGATCAGCGGCGTACGCGCTTCATCGATCAAGATCGAATCGACCTCATCCACCACGGCGAAATGCAAACCGCGCTGCACGCGATCGGCAGAATCGTAGACCATGTTGTCGCGCAAATAATCGAAGCCGAATTCGTTGTTGGTGCCGTAGGTAATATCGGCGTTGTAGGCAATCTGCTTGGCGTCATGATCGACCTGCGACAGGTTGACGCCGGTCGTCAGGCCAAGCCAGCCATACAGAATGCCCATCCATTCGGCATCGCGCTGCGCCAGATAATCGTTGACCGTGACGACGTGCACGCCCTTGCCCGTCAGTGCATTCAAATATGCAGGCAGCGTCGCCATCAGCGTCTTGCCTTCGCCCGTCCCCATCTCGGCGATCTTGCCGTAATGCAGTGTCATGCCGCCGATCATCTGCACGTCGAAGTGGCGCATCTTCAGCACGCGCTTGCTGGCTTCGCGGCAGACGGCAAATGCTTCGGGCAACATCGCGTCGATGTTTTCGCCCTTGGCAAGACGTTCCTTGAATTCAGGCGTCTTGGCCTTCAACTCCTCGTCCGACAGTTTCTCCAGCATCGGTTCGAGCGCATTGATGTCGCGAACGGTCTTCTGATATTGCTTGATGAGGCGCTGATTGCGGCTACCGAAAATCTGGGTCAGTAATGACATGCTTGGATTCTAAAAAAGACGCCTGAAAACTATCGCCGCAGACAAAATACATCATATGACTGCGCCAAATCGGGCTGTGGGCTAAATTGCGGATTCTATCATGTGGTTTTCCGGCATATTGTGCCGATCAATGCGGAAACAATAGCTGCCGGAAAAGAGCGCGAACAATGGCGCAAAGTGACCGCCTCCGTGCCGAGGCTATTTGGCGACCAGCGCGGCAACCTTGGCCTGATTGGCGCCGGCCGCCAGGAATTTGCGCGGGTCTTGCGCAACGCCCTTGATCCGCACTTCAAAGTGCAGATGCGGCCCGGTCGATCGTCCGGTCGTGCCGATATCGGCGACACGCTGACCGCGTCGCACGATGTCACCGACATGCACAAGGATGCGCGAGGTATGCGCATAGCGGGTAATGACGTCGTTGCCGTGATCGATTTCCAGCATGTTGCCGTATTGCGGATGGAATTCCGCCACCGTCACGACACCGCCGGCAGCCGCCACGATCGGCGTACCGACCGGCGCGGCGAAGTCGATGCCTTCATGCATTGCACTGCGTCCGGTGAACGGATCGAGCCGCCAGCCAAAACTGGATGCGTTATAAGCGACATTGACCGGCTGGCTGGTCGGCAGCAGCTTGGATTTGATCTTGTCCGTCATCAAGGTGGACTCGACAACGTTCATGTAATCGGAACGACGTTCGAGATCGTGTCCCATTGAATCGAGCAAGGCCTGGAATTCCGATATCGTCAGATCACGACTGCTGGTACCGTCCATACTGGGCTCCATGCCGCCACGGCCCGGCGAATCCCCGAAATTGAATTCGGTCGGCTTGACGCCGGCAAGACCCTGCACGCGTTCGCCCAGCGCATCCAGTCGCATCAGTTGCGCCTGCATTTCGCCGAGTCGGCGCGCCATCAACGCCAGGTTTTCCTTGAGAAATTTATCCTTGTTGGCTTCTTCAGAGCCGGAAGCGGAGACCATCATGCTGCGCACCGGGGCCGGCATGTCCGATGCGTGACTTAATGCAAGATAGGAAAGCAGCAAAGCACCGCAAATGACCGCGAGAACGAAACCGATCAGGCAAAGCAGCAGATGCCGACGCGTCAGCGTGACTGACTTGGCATGCGTAAAACGCGGGTGCAACAAAATGATCTGCATCGCAACTCCCCTGATCCTCGCCTGCCGCAGACGAGGTGTGATAAGGTTTCATGACGATGCGTCCATCCTCATTCACCCCATTCAAGCCAAGCGCCTCTTCGTCGAAACCGGCGAAAGGCGCAGCGGAATTTCTGCGCTCTCACGACAAGCTGGCCACGCTGCTACCCGCTGTCGCGCGCATGGCATCACTGCAAAAGGATTGTGCAGCGGCGCTGCCTGCGCTGTTCTCGCAGTGCGACGTGCTGCAATTCGAAGCGAGCCAGCTGGTTCTATCTGTGCCGAACGCCGCGCTGGCCGCAAGACTCAAACAGCAATTGCCCAAGTTGCAAGACGAACTGCTGCAGCGGGGATGGCAGGTTAGCGCAATCCGTCTCAAAGTGCAAGTTGGCAAAATTCCAGCAAAATCAAAGACTTCCGTCAAACCGGCGCTGCCGGTTCAGGCTGTTTCCGCGTTCGCGGAACTGGACGCCGCGCTGGACGATTCGCCACGCAATCGCACCTTGAAGGCAGCCGTCGCCATGATGGTCAAACACCATCGCGGCACAAAATAGATTGTCGGGGTTTATACAGAAGGGATGGCAATTGCACGGCGACGTCAAAGCCGCCCTGCCCAAAGAGCATCAGCTCAATGCCCATTCAAGCCCGGCCTGGCGCGCATAGTCCTTCGGCGCGGTTTCGATCCGCTCGAACTCGACGATTTCATAGGCATCCGGTTGCTCGAGCAAGGCACGCACCAGCAGGTTGTTCAGCATGTGGCCGGATTTGTGTGCGTTGTACGCGGCAATCAATGGATAACCGACCAGATAGAGATCGCCGATCGCATCCAGAATCTTGTGTCGCACGAACTCGTTGTCGTAACGCAGACCATCGGTATTCAGGATGCGGTACTCATCCATCACGATCGCGTTTTCCAGCGAACCGCCGCGAATCAGCCCAAGCCCGCGCAAGGTTTCCATATCCTGCATGAAGCCGAAGGTACGCGCACGCGCGACATCTTTTACATAGGACTCGAAGCTGAAATCGATCTCGGCCGTTTGCCCCGTGCCATCGACGGCGGGATGGTTGAATTCGATGAAGAACTTGAGCTTGAAACCTTCATACGGTTCCAGTCGTGCCCAGATTTCGCGATCGCCGCTGCCGTGACGTACTTCGACCGGCTTCTTGATGCGAATGAATTTCTTGGCAGCTTCCTGCTCCTGCAAACCGGCCTGCTGCAGCAGAAAGACAAAGGACGATGCCGAGCCGTCCATGATCGGTACTTCTTCCGCCGTCAGATCGACATAGAGATTGTCGATGCCGAGGCCGGCACATGCCGACATCAGATGTTCAACCGTGGAGACTTTGGCCGTGCCTTGCTGCAAGGTCGATGCCATCCGCGTATCGCCGACATCGGTGGCGCGCGCAGGCAACACAACCGGTGGATCGAGATCGATGCGACGGAAGATGATGCCGGTGTTGATCGGCGCCGGACGCAAGGTCAGTTCGACCTTGGTACCGGAATGCAGACCGACGCCGACGGACTTGACGAGCTGTTTGATGGTGCGTTGTTTGAGCATGAGAAATTATAGCAATCAATATAGCTAACGCGCTTGGATCAAGGGCCGCAGCCGGCTAGAGAATGCCATCAAAACAACAGCTCTCCAGACCTTTTCAAACGATTTGCTTAGGTGCACGTTGACATGCCGAATGTAAAAACGGCGCCGAAGCGCCGTTTTCCTGTCGAGCGATCCGAAATCAGATCTGGCTCAGCAGTTGTTCTGCAGTCGACGTTTCCAGATGGCCGCTGTCTTCCACGTTCAGGACCTTGACGGTACCGTTGTCGACCAGCATCGAATAACGTTGCGAACGCACGCCCAGGCCGCCTTTGGTCAGATCGAATTCCAGACCCAGTGCCTTGGTGAAGACGCCGCTGCCGTCAGCGATGAAGCGGACTTTGTCGTTGGCTTTTTGATCGCGTGCCCATGCACCCATCACGAATGGATCGTTGACGGAGATACACCAGATTTCGTCCACGCCTTTGGCTTTGAACTGGTCCGCAGCCTTGATGTAGCCAGGCGCGTGTTGTTCGGAGCAGGTCGGGGTGAATGCGCCAGGTACGGCGAAAATTGCAATTTTCTTGCCTTGGGTGGCTTCGTGCACCATGACCTTGTTCGGGCCGATCGAGCAGCCTTCGGTGGCTACGTCTTTGTATTCTGCGAGCCGCGCTTCTGGCAGCTGATCACCAACTTTGATCGTCATTTTTTGAATCCTCTATAAATAAACAGAAAGGCGAACCGGATAGAACGGCCATGCCAAGCGGAAAAACGCCGCGCACGAGGCGCGGCGTGAAGAGCGAAGTATGCCTTGTTCCGTCTTTTTTTGCAGGCAATTTGACAAGTTCCTCATCAACTGCCGGGCGGAAACATGACCGGCGACAATGCGTCGGTCATTCAGGGCAACGCTGCTTGGTCAGCGTTCAGTCGGCCTGCTTGCGCAGGAAAGCCGGAATGTCATAGGTTTCCATGCCGTTCTTTTCCAAAGCACGGACCGTGTCCGATGCCGATTCACGACGCCATACAGCCGGCGCCTTCAAACCGTCGAATGCAGGTTGCGCGCTGCCTTGCGTCATGCCTGCGCTCATGCCGGTATTGGCCATCATCGGTTCGTTGTGCGTACCGGTGCGCAGCATCGGCGTCTGCACCAGTTGCACACCTTTGCGCGCACGGCCCAGACCGGTTGCAACGACGGTCACGCGGATATCGTCACCCATGTCATCGTCGTACGCGATACCTTGCGCGATCGATGCATCCGGTGCGGCGAATGCGCGAACGGTCGCCATGACTTCCTTGATCTCTTTACCTTTCAGACCACGGCTTGCCGTCACGTTGACCAGTACGCCGCGTGCGCCGGACAGGTCGATACCGTCGAGCAATGGCGAAGCGACCGCCTGTTCGGCCGCGATGCGTGCACGATCGACGCCTTGCGCCGTCGCCGTACCCATCATTGCCTTGCCTTGTTCGCCCATGATCGTTTTCACGTCATTGAAGTCGACGTTGATGTGGCCCGGTACGTTGATGATTTCGGCGATACCGGCAACCGCGTTGTTCAGCACGTCATCGGCGTGTTGCAGCCATTCGATCATGCTGTCGTCTTCATAGATCTCTTCCAGCTTTTCGTTCAGGATGACGATCAGCGAATCGACGTGCTGGCCCAGCGCTTCCAGACCTTCGTCTGCGATGTCCATGCATTTCTTGCCTTCGTACGAGAACGGCTTGGAGACGACTGCCACCGTCAATGCACCCTGCTCTTTTGCGATCTGCGCAACGATCGGTGCAGCACCGGTACCGGTACCGCCGCCCATGCCGGCTGCGATGAAGACCATGTGTGCGCCACGCAGTGCATCTTCGATGCGCGCGCGCGATTCTTCCGCCAGTTGGCGACCGACCGCTGGTTTCATCCCTGCGCCCAGACCGGTATCGCCGATCTGGATCACGTTGTGCGCCTTCGACTGCTCCAGTGCTTGCGCATCGGTATTGGCGGCGATGAATTCAACGCCGGACACACCCTTGTTGATCATGTGCTGCACTGCGTTACCGCCGGCACCACCGACACCGACAACCTTGATAATCGTACCTTGGGAGGCATTTTCGAGCATATCGATTTCCATGATATTTCCTTCATAAAGTTGCAGTTCCCAGTTGATAGGCACCACGCGGTGTGGCGACTAGCAACTGCTAACTGCTGGTTGATACAAAATTAAAAATAAAATTAAAGACTGACTATATAAATACGCAAACCAGAATCAAAAATTACCGAGGAACCATTCCTTCATGCGACGCACCAGCGCCGTCGCCGATCCATCCTGCCGCGTGACACTGTGTCCACGCAGATACTGCTTTTTCGCTTCCAACAACAAACCCAACACCGTTGCGTAACGCGGACTGCGGACTACATCTGCCAACTGGCCGTTGTATTCGGGCGTACCCAAACGCGCAGGCTTGAGGAAAATATCTTCGGCCAGCTCGACCATGCCGGGCATCATCGCGGTGCCGCCGGTCAGGACGATGCCGGACGACAGCACTTCTTCGTAACCGGATTCGCGTACCACCTGATGCACCAGCGAGAACAACTCTTCGATGCGCGGTTCGATCACGGCGGCCAGTGCCTGGCGTGACAGCGCGCGCGAACCGCGATCGCCAAGTCCCGGCACTTCCAGCGTTTCGCCCGGATCGGCCAGCACCTGCTTCGCCATGCCGTAACGCAATTTGATTTCTTCCGCCTCCGCCGTCGGTGTACGTACTGCCATCGCAATATCGTTGGTGATCTGGTCGCCGGCGATCGGGATTACAGCCGTATGGCGAATCGCACCTTCGGTGAAAATCGCCACGTCGGTCGTGCCGCCGCCGATATCGATCAGTACTACGCCCAGTTCCTTTTCATCCGGTGTCAACACCGCATCCGCGGATGCCATCGGTTGCAGAATCAGATCCGATACTTCGAGTCCGCAGCGACGAATGCACTTGACGATGTTCTGGACCGCGGACACCGCACCGGTAACGATGTGCACCTTGACCTCGAGTCGGATGCCGCTCATGCCGATTGGTTCACGCACATCTTCCTGATTATCGACAATGAATTCCTGCGGCACAGTGTGCAGTAATTGCTGGTCGGTCGGAATATTGACTGCCTTCGCGGTTTCAATCACGCGCGCGACGTCGGTCGCAGTGACTTCCTTCTCCTTGATCGCCACCATGCCGCTCGAATTGAAGCTGCGAATATGGTTGCCGGCAATGCCGGTATACACATTGCGAATCTTGCAGTCGGCCATCAGTTCGGCCTCTTCCAGCGCGCTCTGGATCGATTCGACCGTCGCCTCGATATTGACGACGACCCCTTTCTTCAATCCCTTGGACTCGTGCTGCCCCAGGCCGATCACTTCGTGACGGCCATTCGGCAGCACCTCCGCCACCACGGCGACCACTTTCGAGGTGCCGATGTCGAGGCCAACGATCAGGTTTTTTGCGTCTTTAGTCATGTTGTTCCGCTTACTTTTTTTTACTGTCCAATCCTGCGGTCAGGCCTTCTGCCTTCAATGCCAGACCGTTCGGATAACGCATGTCGATACTTTCAATCCGGTTCTGCAAGCGGTCGACCAGTTGCGGATAAATTCCGATCAACCTGTCGACGCGCTCCTTCAACGTCGTACTGCTTTTTTCCCTGCCCAATTCCACCGTGACACCATTATTCAACGTCATCGTCCATGCATAACGGCCTGACAGATCCAGTGATTCGACCGACAGGCTCAATGGAGCAAACCACACATTCAGGTCCTGCAACCGGGCAACGACTTCCTTTTCGCTGCCGACCGGGCCGCTGAATTCCAGCAGGCGCGCATCCTCTTCAGCTTCCGCCAGGTTGGCGACAAAGACATCGCCCTTCGTTGACAGCAACTTGCCGTCATCGCCCCACGTACCCAATGGCCGATGCTCTTCCAGCGTTACCGTCAACTGGTTCGGCCATTCGCGACGCACCGTCGCCTTGCGCACCCACGGCACGGATTCGAATGCCTGACGCACCGTATCCAGATTCGCCGTAAAAAAATTGCCCTTGATATTGGCCAGCGCTGCACTGCGTACCGTCAGTGGATTGATGTGCCGCAACTGCTCCTGCTGCGTCCCTTCGATCCGGATCACCTTCAGCGTGAAATACGGCCGTTGCGCCACCCACCACAGCAAGGCGGAAACCAGAGCGAGCGCAACCAGCCCGAACAGGGCATTGGCAGTTGCGTTCAGCATCTTGATGTCTTGCCACATGGCGATATCAATCTTTCTTTACATGCTGCGCAGGCTTCAGATCCAGTCTGGCCAACCGCAGAATTTCAACGCACAAATCTTCATACACCGTGCCCGCCACCTTGGCCGACATCGGCACCAGCGAATGACTCGTCATGCCGGGCGAGGTATTGATTTCCAGCAGGAACGGCTCGTTGTCCGATTCGCGCACCATGAAATCGACACGCGACCAGCCGGTACAACCGACCGCATTGAATGCATCGACCGCCAGTTTCTGCACGCGCTTCGTGAATGCCTCGTCCAAGGGCGCCGGACACAGATACTGCGTGTCGTCGCTGAAATACTTGTGCTGGTAGTCGTAATTGCCTTGCGGTGCGCGGATCTCGACGATCGGCAACGCACGTGCATTGCGACCGCTGCCGATCACCGGCACCGTCAACTCACGTCCTTTCACGAACTGTTCTGCCAGCACCACGCTGTCGTATTTGGCGCACAGGTCGAAACCGGCCTGCAAACCTGCCGCATCTTCCACACGCGCAATACCGATCGTCGAACCTTCATGTGGTGCTTTCAGCATAAGCGGCAGGCCGAGTTCACTGGCAACTTCCCGCAAACGCGCAGCCGACGTGGCGCTTGCATCCAGCGCGACAAACTTCGGCGTCGGCACACCATGACTCATGCAGATGCGCTTGGTCATGATCTTGTCCATCGCGATCGCGGAAGCCATCACACCCGGACCGGTGTACGGAATACCAAGCTGTTCCAGCGCACCCTGCAACGTACCGTCCTCGCCGTAGCTGCCATGCAAGGCGATGAAAACGCGATCGAATTTTTCCGCGGCCAGTTCGGCCAGACTGCGCTCGGCCGGATCGAACGGATGCGCATCGATGCCCTTGCTGCGCAATGCGTTCAACACGCCGTTGCCCGACATCAGCGAAACCTCGCGCTCCGCGGAACGACCGCCGAACAGCACGCCGACCTTGCCGAATTCATTTTTCAATTCTGCTGCACTCATGATTGAACCTGCATCTGCATTACCTTTGCCGGAACACCGCTGATCGAGCCGGCTCCCATCGTGATCAGGACGTCGCCATCCCGAATGACATTCATGATCGTGGCCGGCATGTCGGCGATATCTTCGACAAACACCGGATCGACCTTGCCCGCCACACGCAGCGCGTGTGCCAGCGTACGACCATCCGCCGCGACGATCGGTTGCTCGCCAGCCGCATACACTTCCGCCAGCACCAGCATGTCCGTTGCCGACAGTACCTTGACGAAATCCTCAAACAAATCTCGGGTTCGCGTATAGCGATGCGGCTGGAATGCGAGCACCAGCCGGCGATCCGGATAAGCACCGCGTGCTGCCGCCAGCGTTGCGGCCGTTTCCACCGGGTGATGTCCGTAGTCATCGACCAGAGCAAACGTCCCTGCGGCTTTGCCGTTGACATCGCGAATACTTATTTCTCCGTAACGCGTGAAGCGACGACCGACGCCATTGAATTCCGTCAACGCTTTTTGTGTTGCGCAATCGTCGACACCGAGCTCCCGTGCAATCGCGATCGCGGCACAGGCGTTCTGCACGTTGTGCATGCCCGGCTGATTCAGGCTGACCTGCATCGGTGCATAGCCTTTCTGGATCACGGTGAACTGCATCTGACCGTCGACCGCCTTCGCGTCGGTCGCGCGCACTTCTGCCTCTTCATGGAACCCGTAGGTCGTCACGAATTTGGCGATGCGCGGCATGATTTCACGTACAGTCGGATCATCGATGCACAAGACGGCGACACCGTAAAACGGCAGGCGTTGCGTGAATTCGACGAACGCCTGCTTCAGTTTCTCGATGTCGTGATCGTAGGTTTCCATGTGATCGGCATCGATGTTCGTGATGACTTCGATCACCGGCGACAGATTCAGGAACGATGCATCCGATTCGTCGGCTTCCACCACGATGAATTCACCGGTACCAAGACGTGCATTCGCCCCTGCCTTGTTCAATACGCCACCGATGACAAATGTCGGATCCAGTCCGCCTTCGGCCAGAATGCTGGCAACCAGGCTGGTGGTCGTGGTCTTGCCATGCGTGCCGGCAATGGCGATGCCCTGCTTCAGGCGCATCAATTCGCCGAGCATGATCGCGCGCGGCACGATTGGAATATGTTTTTCGCGCGCAGCGACAACTTCCGGATTGTCGGCCTTGACGGCAGTCGACGTGACAATGGCATCCGCGTTGACAACGTTTTCCGCGGCATGGCCGAGCGTGATTTTGGCGCCGAGTTCGATCAAACGGCGCGTCGCAACATTACTGCCGAGGTCCGAGCCGGATATCGTGTAGCCGAGATTCAGCAATACCTCGGCAATGCCGCTCATGCCGCTGCCGCCGATACCGACGAAGTGAATGTTTTTGACTTTGTGTTTCATGCTGCTTTCACCAGTTGTTCCAGTACGTCGGCAATCGTCGTGTTCGCGTCGCGCCGTCCGTTTTCATAAGCTGCTTTCGCCATCTGCAGGCATCGTTCGCGCGTCAGCCCCTGCAGCAAATCGGCCAGATGTTGTGCATTCAATTCGCTTTGCGGAAAATGAATCGCCGCCTGCTGCTGCGCCATCCATTGCGCGTTGTCGCGTTGATGCGTGGTGGTCGAGACCAGCAGCGGTACCAGCACACTGGCGACGCCCGCCGCAGTCAGTTCCGAAACGGTGATGGCGCCGGCACGGCAGATCACCAGGTCCGCTTCCGCATACCTACGCGGCATGTCGTCGATGAAGTCGACCACTTCCGCCTCGACCTGCGCCTGCGCATAGTTAGAACGCAACGCATCGATATTCTTCTTGCCCGACTGGTGCGTGACACGCGGCCGTTGTTCGGCTGGAATCAGCGCCAGCGCTGCCGGCAATGCGTCGTTCAGCACCTGTGCGCCCAGACTGCCGCCGACCACAAGAATATTCAGCACGCCGCTTCGACCGCTATAACGTTGCACCGGTTCTGGCAATGTGCTGATTTCTGCCCGCACCGGATTACCGGTCACGATCGCCTTGTCGGCAGCCGCACCGAAATCTGCAGGAAAACCGAACAATACGCGTTGCGCTGACGACACCAGTGTCTTCGTCGACAGCATCAGCGCTGCATCCGCATTGATCAGCACCAGCGGAATACCGCGCAGTCTCGCCATGAATCCGCCCGGCACGGTGACGTAACCACCCATGCCCACCACGACATCCGGATTGCGACGACCGAGAATCGAGCGACACGCACCGAAACTTGCCAGCAGGCGGAATGCGCCCTTCACCGTATGCATCAAGCCCTTGCCGCGCAGACCGCTGAATTCGATCGTGTCCATCTCGATGCCGTGCTTCGGCACCAGATCGCCTTCCATGCCATGCGACGTACCGAGCCATGTCACCTGCCAGCCGCGCTTGCGCATCGTGTCGGCGATCGCAAGTCCCGGGAAAATATGACCACCGGTTCCCGCTGCCATGATCAGTAGTTTTTTTTCTTGCGCGCTCATACACGACCTCCGCGCATCAGCACACGATTCTCATAATCGATGCGCAACAGAATCGCCAGACCGATGCAGTTGATCAGCACACCCGAACCGCCGTAACTCATCAGCGGCAACGTCAAACCCTTCGTCGGCAACAGGCCGAGATTGACGCCCATATTGATGAACGCCTGCACGCCGATCCAGATACCGATACCTTTTGCAGTCAAACCGGCGAAGGTCATATCCATTGCAATTGCCTGACGGCCGATTTCGAATGCGCGCTTGATCAGCCAGTAGAACAGGACCACGACCAGCAGCACACCGACAAAGCCGAGCTCCTCGCCGATCACTGCCAGCAGGAAGTCGGTATGCGCTTCCGGCAGGTAATGCAGTTTCTCGACACTGCCGCCAAGACCGACGCCGAACAATTCGCCGCGACCGAAAGCGATCAGCGAATGCGACAACTGATACGCCTTGCCCAGTGCATTGTTTTCTTCCCACGGATTCAGGTACGCAAAAATACGTTCGCGGCGCCATGGCGAAAGCACGATCACCAGACTGAAAATGCCGACCAGCGTCGCACCGATGCCGCCGAACCAGATGCCGTTGATACCGCCCAGGAACAGGATGCCCATCGCGATGCAGACGATGACGCCGAACGCGCCGAGATCCGGCTCCAGCAACAGCAACAAACCAACGAAGCCGATCGCCAGCGTCATCGGCATGAAACCCTTTGTCAGCTTGTGCATCACCTGCTGCTTGCGCACGGTGTAATCCGCGGCGTACAGCACGACGAACAGCTTCATCAATTCTGACGGCTGCAGATTGAAAACGTGAAACGACAGCCAGCGACGCGCACCGTTCACGCCTTTGCCGACGCCAGGAATCAGCACCATGATCAACAGAATCAACGTTCCGACGAACAGATAGGGCGCGAGTTTCTGCCAGGTTTCGATACGCACGCGGAACGCCAGCAATCCTGCAAACAGCGAGACGCAAATGAACATTGCCTGTCGCGTCAGGAAGTGCGCATTGTCGTAACGCGCATACTTCGGCGAATCCGGCAGCGAGATCGATGCGGAATACACCATCACCATGCCGAACAGCATCAGCAGCAACACGACCCACACCAACGGCTGGTCGTACGCCATCATCTTCGAGCGTTGCTCGAGACTGCCCACGGCCTTCGTTGCCGTGGCGCGCGAAAAAGATGGCAGCGCCAGCTTCATGCGCTCACCTCGCCGCGGGACAAACCGATTTCACGCACGGTATCGACGAATACCTGAGCGCGATGGGCGTAATTCCTGAACATGTCGAGGCTGGCGCAAGCCGGCGACAGCAATACGGCATCACCCGACTGCGCCAGTTCTGCGGCTTTCTGTGTCGCTTCTTCCAGCGTCGCGCAATCGACCAGGGTCACATTCGTCGATTGAATCGCGTCGCGGATATTGCCGGCATCCTTGCCGATCAGCAAAACGGCACGCACATACTTGGCAACCGGCTCGGCCAGCGGCGAAAAATCCTGTCCCTTGCCATCGCCCCCGGCGATCAGCACCAGTTGTTGTGAAGCGTCTTGATTCGCTCCCAGTCCGTTCAATGCCGCAACCGTTGCGCCGACATTAGTGCCTTTGCTGTCATCGTAGTAATCGACGCCCCCGATCGTGGTCACATGTTCGACGCGATGCGGTTCGCCCTGATAATCGCGCAAGCCATGCAGCAGTTGCGCCATCGGCAATCCGATCGCACGACACAACGCCAGCGCCGACAACGCATTGACGGCATTGTGCTGGCCGCGAATTTTCAATGCATCGACCGGCATCAGCTTCTTCGTCGAGACATCCACTTCGATTTCGGCATCGCCCTTCTTGCGGCGCTTCTGCGGCAATTCTTCGTCGGCAACGCCGACCGACAGCCAACGCATGCCGTTTTCATCGACCAGGCCAAAGCAATCCGCCTGCTCTGCTTCATCGATACCGAACGTGATCACGGACGCAAGCGGTGATGCCATCTGCATGACGACCGCATCGTCGCGATTCAATACACGCACCGTATTGGCGCCGAAGATGCGTGCCTTGTCGCTGGCATAGGCGTCCATGTCGCCGTGCCAGTCGAGATGATCCTGCGTCACGTTCAGAACCGTGGCGACATCGGCCTGCAACGAATGCGTGGTGTGCAACTGGAAGCTCGACAGCTCGAGCACCCATGCCTGCGGCAATTGGTCGCCATCGAGCACATCGCACAGGCGATCGAGCGCGGCCGGACTGATGTTGCCGGCGATTTCCACCGTCAGGCCGGCGCGGCGGCACAGCAATCCGGTCAGACTCGTCACCGTTGTCTTGCCGTTGGTGCCGGTGATCGCAATGACCTTCGGTGTGTAGTCACGCTCTTCTTTCAACGCAGCCAGTGCCTGCGCGAACAGTTCGATTTCGCCCCACAGAGGAATGTTTTTTTCTTCTGCTGCCGGGATGATGGCGGCCAGTTCACGCTCCGGCATCAATCCGGGACTGACCACGACGACATCGATGTCATCCAGCAGCGAAGCAGTGAATGTTGCAGAACCGTCGCCACCGACAAATTCGGCATTCGGTGCAATCTCTCGCAATTGCGGCAGGCGGTCTGGTGTGGCGCGCGTATCGGCAACGCGCAGCTTGGCGCCGCAGCGTTGCAGCCACCGCGCCATCGCCAGCCCCGATTCACCAAGGCCGAGCACCAGAAAATGTTTGCCTGCGTAGTTCATGTATTTTTTTAACGCGCTTTCTTGATTAACGTAACAATTAACGCAACTTCAGTGTCGACAGACCGAACAGCACCAGCATCATCGTGATGATCCAGAAACGCACAACGACTTGCGTCTCCTTCCAGCCCTTCTGTTCATAGTGGTGGTGCAGCGGCGCCATCAACAACACGCGCTTGCCGGTACCGGTCCGCATCTTGGTGTATTTGAAATAGGCGACCTGCACCATGACCGACAACGTTTCGACAACGAAGATGCCGCCCATGATGAAGAGCACGATTTCCTGACGCACGATGACGGCGATGGTGCCCAGTGCGCCACCCAATGCCAGCGCGCCGACATCACCCATGAACACCTGTGCCGGATGTGCGTTGAACCACAGGAATGCCAGTCCTGCCCCCGCCATCGCGCCGCAGAAAATCAGCAGCTCTCCGGCACCGGGAATATGTGGAATGAACAGATACTTCGCATAGGACGCGCTGCCGGTCAGATAAGCGAACACGCCGAGCGCGGTACCGACCATCACGGTCGGCATGATCGCCAGGCCGTCCAGACCATCCGTCAGATTGACGGCATTGCTGGTGCCGACGATGACGAAATACGTCAGCGCGATGAAACCCCAGACGCCGAGCGGATAGCTGACCGTCTTGAAAAACGGCACGATCAGATCGGCCTTCGGCGGCAGATCCATGCTGAAGCCGGATTCCACCCATGCGACGAACAAGTCGAGGAATTGCGAATTGCTCGGCGCGGAAACGGAGAATGCCAGATAGATCGCAGCGAACAATCCGATCAGCGATTGCCAGAAATACTTTTCCTTCGACGACATCCCCTTTGGGTCCTTGTAGACCACCTTGCGATAATCGTCGACCCAACCGACTGCGCCGAAACCCAGCGTGACGATCAGCACGACCCAGATGAAACGGTTGCTGAGATCGGTCCACAACAATGTCGAAATACCAATCGACAACAGGATCAGCGCACCACCCATCGTCGGCGTGCCGCTCTTGATCAGGTGCGTTTGCGGACCGTCGGTGCGCACCGCCTGTCCGACTTTCAGACGCGCCAGTGTGCGAATCACGGCCGGACCGAAGATCCAGCCGATCGACAATGCGGTCATCGTCGCGAATACGGCACGGAACGTGATGAAGTTGAATACCCGCATCGGTCCGATTTCGTCCTGAAAATGTTGTGCCAGCCAGAGCAGCATGATTAATGGCCTTCCTGAATTTGTTGACCGAGCAGATGCTGCACCACGCGTTCCATCTTCATGAAACGCGATCCCTTTACCAGCACTGTCGCAGTGGAGTTGATGAATGCATCGAGCGCTTCATTGAGTTGCTCGACATTGTTGCAATGCACGGCCTGCGCACCGAATGCATCGCTGGTATGACGTGCCAGCTCGCCCAGCGTCAACACACGGTCGACCCCGCATGCATGCGCATAGGCGCCGACTTCTTCGTGATATTGACGACCGTCGTTGCCGACTTCGCCCATGTCGCCCAGAACCAGAATGCGCGGTGCGGCAGTCTGCGCCAGCACATCGATCGCGGCGCGAACCGAATCCGGATTGGCGTTGTAGGTATCGTCGATCACTTGTGCACCGTTGACGGCAAGCTTTCGCTGCAGGCGGCCATTGAACGGAGCAAATGCCTGCAATCCGTTGACGATCGCTTCCACAGGAATACCGATTGCCAGCGTGCAGGCGATGGCCGCAAGCGCGTTGCGTACGTTGTGCAGTCCCGCTGCATTAAGCCTGATCGCGAATTGTCGACCGCTCGCAGTGATCTGCAGATCACTGCCGAATACATTGGCGACATGCGTGCAACGCACATCCGCGTCGTCCGACAGGCCGAATGTCATGACCTTGCAGTGCTCTGCATAACCGCGCCACAACGATGTATACGGATCGTCTGCCGGGAATACTGCGGTGCCGCTGGCTGGCAGATTGCGTAGCACCGTTCCGTTTTCCATCGCGACGGCTTCCACGCTCGTCATGAATTCCTGATGTTCGCGCTGCGCATTGTTCACGAGACCGACCGTCGGCTGCGCGATCTGCGACAGCACATCGATTTCACCAGGATGATTCATGCCGAGTTCGACAACAGCCGCCTTGCACGCATCGTTCAGGCGCATCAATGTCAACGGCACGCCGATATCGTTGTTGAAATTGCCGCGCGTCGCCAGATAGTTGTTTGTACCGAAAGCAGCATCCAGTACAGCGGCGATCATTTCCTTGACGGTCGTCTTGCCGTTGCTGCCGGTCACGCCGATCAGCGGCAGGTCGAATCGTTCGCGCCAATAGTGCGCAATCTCGCCGAGCGCGATGCGTGTATCGGGAACGACCAATGCCGGAACGTTGAATCCTTGCGGGATTTTTTCGGCCACGACGGCAGCGACCTTGTGTTCGGAGACCTGCGGCAGAAAATCATGCGCATCAAAACGTTCACCACGCAAGGCGACAAACAGGTTGCCCGACGACAAATTGCGGCTGTCGGTCGAAACACCATCAAACGCTGCATCGATTTTCATCGACGCGCCACGCACGACGGTTTGGAGGACGGCCAGCGACGATTTCATCAGCCGCCTCCCTTCATCTTGCGCGCCGATAGCGCCAGCGTCGCGTGATCCGCGTCGAGGAAAGGCAGCTTGCGCCCCTTGATCTCCTGATAGGCTTCGTGTCCCTTGCCGGCCATCAGAATGACGTCCTCCCTGGCGGCACGTTGGCAAGCCCACAGAATCGCCATCGCGCGATCCTCGATGATGTACGGCTTTTTCTCCGGGCGATCCAGACCTTGCACGATCTGCGCAATGATGTCGGCCGGTTCTTCGTTGCGCGGGTTGTCCGTCGTCACGACGACATGATCTGCCGCATCTGCCGCGCGTCCCATCTGCGGACGTTTGCCGGCATCACGATCGCCGCCGCAACCGAAGATGCACCACAGTTCGCCGCCGCGTTCATTGGCAACGACACGCAACGCGGCCAGCGCCTTGTCGATCGCGTCCGGTGTATGTGCATAATCGATGACGACCAGCGGCGCATCCGTGCCGCCGAGCTGCTGCATGCGTCCGGGTACCGGTTGCAATGCCTCGATTGCAGAAACGGCATCGCGCCATGCCACGTCCTGCGCCAGCAGCGCACCGATAATGCCGAGCGCATTACTGACGTTGAATTGACCGACCAGTTGTGTTTTGACGAGCGTAGCGTCGTGCTGTGCCGTCTGCCGTCCCGTCAGCTGGAACGATGTTCCGCGTTGCGTGCTGCGAATATCGTCTGCGCTCAGGATACCGATGCCATCGATGACATGATTTTCCAGCGTATATCCCGTGATGGCTGTTTGCGGCTGTCGATCCTGCAGTCGCTTGATCAGGCGCAATCCCATCGCGTCATCCAGATTGACGACTGCATGACGCAATTCCGGCCAGTCGAACAGCATCGCCTTGGCTTCTTCATAGGCCGCGACATCGCCGTGGTAATCCAGATGATCGCGCGTGAAGTTGGTGAATACCGCAATATCAACATGCATGCCGGACATGCGGCCTTGATGCAATCCGATCGACGAAGCTTCGATGGCCAGTGCCGTCGCACCATCGCGTCGCGCATTCGCCAACGCACGCTGCAACAAGACCGCATCAGGAGTTGTATAACCGGTGACGTTGAAATCGCCTGCCGAACCGTCGCGGAAAATGCCGACACCCAACGTGCCGATCACGACCGTCGGCATGCCGAGTCGCGACAAGGCGCCACCCAGCCATTGCGTACACGATGTCTTGCCGTTGGTGCCGGTCACGGCGATCGTCAACATCGAGCGATCGGGATGGTCGTACCAGACGGCAGCAATCTCGCCCGCATGGTGCTTCAGGTTCTCGACGGCGAAATGCGGTACATTCCATTCCGCGCTGGCGACATGACCATCGGCTTCATACAGAATTGCACGCGCGCCGCGCTCAATTGCATCGCCAATATACGCACGTCCGTCCGCTTCATCACCAGGATAGGCGACGAACACATCCCCATCATGCACGCTGCGCGAATCGGATGTCAGTTCGGCTGCCGGCGCATTGGCATGCAGCCAGGCCAGAACGTTCGAAACGGCGTCCGACACAGTGATCAGCGTGGAGACACTCATTACAAGCTCTCCCGCAAAGGTTCGGTTGGAATGATGACGTTGGTCACGCTGGAATCGGGCGCCACATTCAGTGCGCGCAACGCGTTTGCCGTCACTGCAGAAAAAATCGGACCCGCGACCTGGCCACCATAGTGCTGCCCGACGCTTGGCTCATCGATCATCACGGCGACGATGATGCGGGGATCGGACACCGGCGCGAAACCGACGAACGACGCGACATACTTCTTCACATATTTGCCGTGCTCGATCTTGTAGGCGGTGCCGGTCTTGCCGGCGACGCGGTAGCCCGGTACCTGTGCCTGTGGCGCCGTACCGTTTGGCCCGGCTGCCATTTCAAGCATGTCACGCACAAGATGCGCGGTTTTCTCGGAAACGATACGCTGGCCGATCGGCTGATCGGTCGAACGCTGCAACGTCAGCGGGATCAGATCGCCATCGCGTGCAAAGATCGTATACGCATGCGCCATCTGCAACAGCGAAACGGAAATCCCGTGGCCGTAGCTCATTGTCGCCTGCTCGATCGGGCGCCATGACTTGTATGGGCGGACACGACCTGCAACTGCGCCCGGGAAGCCGATTTTCGGCTGCTGGCCGAAGCCGACGCCGGTGAACATGTCCCACATGTCGTGCGGCTGCATCTGCAGCGCGATCTTGGCGGTACCGACATTCGATGATTTTTCAATGATCTGCGACACACTCAGCAAGCCTTCCGCATGCGCATCGCCAATCGTCGCCGTGCCGATCGTCAGCTTGCCCGGCGCAGTCTGGATCATCGTGTTCGGCGTGATGATTTTGTGCTCGAGCGCCAATGCGATCGTGAACGGTTTCATCGTCGAACCCGGCTCATAGGTATCGGTCAGTACGCGATTGCGCAACTGTGCGCCGGTCAATACAGAGCGATTGTTCGGGTTGTAGGTCGGCAGGTTGGCAAGCGCCAGCACTTCGCCGGTCTTCGCATCGAGCACGACGATGCCGCCGGCCTTCGCCTTGTTTTTTTCTACCGCTTCTTTCAGTTGCGAGAACGCGATGTACTGGATCTTGCTGTCGATCGACAGCGCCAGATCCTTGCCGTCATGCGGCTCGCGCACGGCTTCGATATCCTCGACGATGCGGCCCAGGCGATCCTTGATCACGCGACGACTTCCGGTCACGCCCGCGAGCGTTTTCTGGAACGCCAGCTCCATGCCTTCCTGCCCTTTATCCTCGACATTCGTGAAGCCGACGATATGCGCCATCACCTCGCCTTCAGGGTAGTAGCGCTTGTACTCCTTGCGCGTGTCGATACCGGAGATGCCAAGCTTGAGAATCTTGTCGACCGTATCCAGATCGACCTGACGCTTCAGATAGACGAAATTGCGGTCCGAATCCAGCTTGCGGCGCAGATCGCGTTCGCTCATGTCGAGCAGGTCGGCCAGCTGTCGAATTTTTTCCTTCGGCGCTTCCAGCACATCATCCGGAATCGCCCAGACTGCCTTGACCGGAATCGACGACGCCAGCACCTGGCCATTGCGATCGGTGATCTTGCCACGCGTCGCGGGCAATTCCAGCGTACGCGTGTAGCGCGAAGCGCCCTGTTTTTGCAGAAAATCGGTCGACATGCCCTGCAGCCACAACGCACGACCGGCAAGCGTGAGGAAAGCGATGAACATCAAGAACAGCACGACACGCGAACGCCATGCCGGCAGCTTGGTTGCAAGCACCGGACTGGAAACGAAAGGCACACCTTTCGAGGCGGCGGTACGCGATGTACTACGCGTCATTTGCCCTCCATCGTCAGGTATTGCGTGCGGGCCGGTGTCACCGGCACCATGTGCAGATCGCGACGCGCAGTCAGTTCGATACGGGCGTGCTTGCCGAGCGTCGATTGATCGAGCTGCAATTGCGACCATTCGATGTCGAGCTGACGCGCCTTGGACTGCGCACGCTCGAGCGCGATGAACATGCTGCGCGCCTTGTACTGTGCGTTGACGAGCGACAGCGCGCACAGCACCAGCGCGCAAGTCAGGATGAAAGTGATGCGGCCGCTCATTGCACGGTCCCCGATGCGGGCAAACGTTCCGCCACGCGCATTACGGCAGAACGGGCACGCGGATTGGCGGCGATTTCTTCGGCAGATGGTTTGATACGACCCAGCAACTTCATTTCCGGCTGCGGCAGATCGACGGCACGAATCGGCAGGCGACGGTCCGGCTGCGGCACAACGGCTTTGCCTGCCATGAACTGCTTGACGATGCGATCTTCCAGCGAATGAAAGCTGATCACAACCAATCTCCCGTGCGGGGCCAGATGCCGAAAAGCCTCTTGCAGAACTATTTCGAGTTCTTCAAGCTCCTGATTGATGAAAATCCGGATAGCCTGAAATGTACGAGTGGCCGGGTCTTTGCCTTTCTCGCGAGTTTTGACGGCGTGTGCCACGATCTCGGCAAGCTGTCGTGTGCTTGAAATCGGTTCGACTGCCCTGCGAGCAGCAATCGCCTTTGCAATCTGAAAAGCAAACCGTTCTTCCCCATATTCTCGTATCACTTTCTCGATTTTCTGTTCGGTTTCCGTGGCCAGCCACTCTGCTGCCGACATGCCACGCGTCGTATCCATGCGCATGTCGAGCGGCCCGTCCGCGCGAAAACTGAAACCTCTCGCCGCATCGTCGACTTGCGGCGACGATATCCCCAGGTCCAGCAACACCCCATCCAACTGCCCGATACCGCGCGCCGCCAATGCATCGGCGAGCGTCGCAAAACTGTCGTGTGCGATGTCGAAACGCGCATCGTCGATTGATGCCGCGTTTGCAATCGCCTGCGTGTCCTTGTCGAATGCCAGCAGACGGCCTTTTTCGCCCAGCTGCTGCAGAATTTTCCGGCTGTGGCCACCGCGTCCGAAGGTGCCATCGACGTACGTACCGTCGACGCGCGCGCCTTCCAGTGCCAACGCGTTCACCGCCTCCTCCAGCAACACCGTCTTGTGCTGGTACTGCTGCACCGCTTCTACATTCATCACGGCGTCAGAAGGTAAAGTCGTTTAATACGTCAGGCATGCCGGAAGCCACTGCTTCCGATTCGCTTTCGGCCAGTTTTGCTGCATCCCAGATTTCGAAGTGGCTGCCCATGCCCATCAGCATGACGTCACGCGTCAGCCCGCTTGCTGCGCGCAATTCAGGCGCAATCAGGATACGGCCGGCGGTATCGAATTCGACGTCCACGGCATTGCCGAGGAAGATGCGTTGCCAGGCGCGCGCAGAAATCGGCCATTTGGCAATTTCTTCGCGGCGGGTTTCCCACACAGGGCGCGGGAAGAGGAGAAGGCATCCGTCCGGATGTTTTGTCAGGGTGACGCGTCCCTCGCATTGCAATTGCAATGCGTCGCGATGGCGGGCGGGAATGGTCATCCGGCCTTTGGCATCGAGACTGAGAGAAGACGCGCCTTGAAACACCCTGAAATCCTTTTTTTAGGTATGCGTTGCACGATGATTCGCATTGCATTTGCGGCTTCAAATACCCACAAATAAACACTTTTTCACACTGTCGCCCACTTTAGTGGATGGCGTATTCGCGGTCAAGCTAAATTCATGGGTAAAAACATGATTTTTTCCAATGAAGTCAATGACTTAGCGCATTACGTTGACGCAACACCGCACACCAAATTCCTCTAAGAATTAAGCACTTACAACGGACACTAAAAGTGGCACATCAGATAAACACATGTGTTTGATGCGCAAAACCACTGTATGCCCGGTAAAAATTTTTACGTCGATACGCAATCAGCTTGCATAAGTCAGCTCACCGGTTTGAATGCGCACTCGGACGGGCAGGCCTCGGCGGAACCAGACGATCTTCATCAAGCGCTGAAAGTGAATGCCCGCACAGACGCATAGGTCGCGTTTCCGCAAGCTGATGTTTCGGCATCGGTACTGTGAAACCGATGCGGTCAGACGGAGAACCGAATGTCGGACATGGTCATCGCGAAAAAGGAAGGCTTGTATTGCGTGCCCGGTGATTTTTATATCGATCCGTGGCGGCCGGTCGATCGCGCAGTTATTACGCATGCGCATTCCGATCATGCGCGCGTCGGTCACACGCGCTATCTGGCGGCGGCAAAAAGCAAAGGGATCCTGCTGTCGCGCCTCGGCGAGATCGCCATCGATACGCTGGAATACGGCGACAGCATCACGCACAACGGGGTGAAAATTTCGCTGCATCCGGCCGGCCACGTGCTCGGTTCCGCCCAAGTGCGCATGGAACACAAGGGCGAAGTCTGGGTCGCATCCGGCGACTACAAGGTGGAGCCCGACGGCACCTGCGAAGCGTTCGAGCCGATTCGCTGCGACGCCTTCATCACCGAATCGACGTTCGGTCTGCCGATCTATCGCTGGCAACCGCAATCGGTCATCTTCGACGACATCAACCAATGGTGGCGGCGCAATGCCGACAACCGTCGTTGCAGCGTGCTGTTCTGCTATTCGTTCGGCAAGGCGCAACGGATTCTGCATGGCATCGATCCGGGCATCGGTCCGATTGTTTGCCACGGTGCGGTCGAGCCGTTGAATCGCGTGTATCGCGAAGCCGGCGTGCGCATCCCCGACACACTGGCGGTGCCCGACATCAAGGACAAATCACTGTATCAACGCGCGCTGGTGATCGCTCCGCCATCTGCCGGCGGTTCGACGTGGATGCGGCGCTTCGGCGATTACAGCGATGCATTCGCCAGCGGGTGGATGCAGTTGCGCGGCGCTCGCCGACGACGCGCTGTCGATCGCGGCTTCGTGCTGTCCGACCACGCGGACTGGCCGGGATTGATGCAGGCGATTCAGGCGACGCAGGCGCAACGCGTGATCGTCACGCACGGACAAATTCCGGTGATGGTGCGCTGGCTGAGCCAGAACGGACTGGACGCCGGTGCGTTCGATACTGAATACGGCGACGACGATGATGAAGCCGTGACCGCGCAACAGGAAGCGGCCAGCGCGGAGGCGTCGTCGCATGCGTGATTTCGCCCGACTGTATGCGGAGCTGGACGAAACCACCGCGACCAATCGCAAGCTGGACGCGTTGAAGAATTATTTCAGCCGCACGCCGCCGCAACACGCCGCGTGGGCGGTGTACTTTCTGGCCGGCGGCAAGCCGCGCCAGACGGTGCCGACCAAACTGATCACGCAATACGCGATCGAGTATGCAGGCATCGATACGTGGCTGTTCGACGAGTCGTACAACGCCGTCGGCGATTTGGCCGAAACCATCGCGCACATCCTGCCGCCGCCGACGCATTCGAGCGACATCGGTCTGGCCGACTGGATGACCGAACGCATCGCGCCGTTGCGCGGTGCCGCGCCGGAGACGATTCGCACCGCACTGTTTGCATGGTGGGACGAGACCGATGCGCGCGAACGTTTTTTGTTGATGAAACTGATCGGCGGCGGCTTTCGCGTCGGTGTGTCCAAGCTGCTGGTCACGCGCGCATTGAGCGATGTCGCGCAGCTCGACAGCAAGCTGATTGCACAACGCCTGATCGGATGGACCGATAGCAGAGTGCATCCTACCGCCGAGCGCTACACGCAACTGATCGCACCGCAGACGCATGACGAACATCAGCTGCGTGGCGGCCAACCCTATCCCTTCTTTCTCGCGCATCAATTGACTGTCGACCCGCAGTCGCTCGGTCCGACCGAAGACTGGCTGGTCGAATGGAAATACGACGGCATCCGTGCGCAACTGGTGCGACGTCATGGACAAAGCTGGTTGTGGTCGCGTGGCGAAGACCTGATCACCGATCGTTTTCCCGAAATCGCGTCGTTGCCGCTGCCCGACGGCACCGTCATCGATGGCGAAATCCTGATCTGGCGCGACGACTTGCCGGCACCGTTTGCCGATCTGCAAAAACGCATCGGCCGCAAGACGATCAGCAGCAAGATGCTCGACGAACTGCCCGCCGTTCTGGTCGCCTATGATCTGCTCGAACACGAAGGCAACGATCTGCGCAGCACGCCGCAATCGTCGCGTCGCGCGCTGCTGGAGAACATCGTCGAACAGATCGGTCATCCGACATTGAAGCTGTCGCCGCTGGTCGACGCCGTCGACTGGCAGACGATGGCGGAACTGCGTACCACTTCGCGCTCACGTGTCGTCGAGGGCATGATGCTGAAACGCGCCGATGCGCATTACGGCGTCGGTCGCACGAAAGATGTCGGCGTGTGGTGGAAGTGGAAGATCGATCCATATGCGGTCGATGCGGTGCTGATCTATGCGCAGGCAGGCCACGGCCGCCGCGCGTCGTTGTACACCGACTACACCTTCGCCGTGTGGGACGACGACGCGGACGGTACGCGCAAGCTGGTGCCTTTCGCCAAAGCCTATTCCGGCCTGACCGATGCCGAGATCGCCAAGGTCGATGCGGCGATTCGCAAGACCACGGTGGAAAAATTCGGCCCGGTGCGCAGCGTCAAGCCGACGATGGTGTTCGAGATCGGCTTTGAAGGCATCGCCAAATCGACGCGACACAAGGCCGGCATCGCCGTGCGGTTTCCGCGCATCCTGCGCATCCGCGACGACAAGCCGATCGAGCAGGCCGACACGCTCGATGTGCTGAAGGATTTGCTGGCGTGAGCGCGCGCAAGTCCGCCGCACAGCTTGTCGACGACACGCTCGACGCAAGCAGTTCGCGCACACCGCGACAACGCGTGGACGCCTGGTTCGCCGCCCGGCAATGGAAAGTCTTCCCGTTTCAAAAAGCGGTCTGGCGCGCCGCCATGCAAGGCCGATCGGGATTGCTGCATGCAACCACCGGCTCCGGCAAAACCTACGCGGTATGGCTGGCCGCACTGCAACGCGCGATGCAAAAAGAAGGCAGGCGCAAGAAAGCCGGTTTGCGCGTGTTGTGGATCACGCCGATGCGCGCACTCGCCGCCGACACCACGCGCGCGCTGGAAGAACCGTTGCACGATCTGATGCCGTCGTGGCAGATCGGCACACGTACCGGCGACACCTCGTCGAGCGAGCGCGCAAGACAAAGCAAATCGTTACCCGCCGCACTGGTCACCACGCCGGAAAGCCTGACACTGATGCTCAGCAAGGCCGATGCGATCGAACAATTCAAGTCGCTCGACATGATCATCGTCGATGAATGGCACGAACTGATGGGCAGCAAGCGCGGCGCACAAACACAACTCGCACTGGCAAGACTGCGCAAATGGCAACCGCAATTGCTGGTATGGGGCCTGTCCGCCACGCTCGGCAATCTGCGACAGGCGCAGGACGCGCTGCTCGGCGTCGATCAGGGCATACTGGTCGAAGGCGCGATCAGGAAAGATATCCTGGTCGATACGCTGATTCCAGAAAATCCGTCACGCTTTCCGTGGGGCGGCCATCTCGGCATCCAGATGCTGCAACCGGTGATCGACGAGATCGAGCAACATGCGACGACGCTGGTCTTCACCAACACGCGCTCTCAAGCCGAGATCTGGTATCAGAACATGCTGGCCGCACGCCCCGACTGGGCCGGACTGATAGCGCTGCATCACGGCTCGCTCGACAAGGCGGTGCGCGAATGGGTCGAGCAGGGATTGAAAACCGGACAGCTGAAAGCGGTCATCTGCACTTCCAGTCTCGATCTCGGCGTCGATTTCCTGCCGGTCGAACGCGTGCTGCAGATCGGCAGCGCCAAGGGTGTGGCGCGACTGCTGCAGCGTGCCGGTCGCAGCGGCCACGCACCGGGGCGCGTGTCGCGCGTGACGCTGGTGCCGACCAACAGTCTCGAACTGCTGGAAGCGGCCGCCGCCAGACACGCGATTGCCAAACGTCAGGTCGAAGGCCGCGCCGTGCCGAACAAGCCGCTCGATGTACTGGTCCAGCATCTGGTGACGATCGCATTAGGCGGCGGCTTTCGTTCCGGCGAATTGTTGGACGAAGTGCGCACTGCGTATGCCTATCGACATCTGACGGCTGAAGAATGGCAATGGGCACTCGATTTTGTCGCGCGCGGCGGCCGCAGCCTGACCGTGTACCCGGAATACCGCCGCGTGCTGCCCGACGAGCACGGCATCTATCGCGTCCCCGACAACCTGATCGCACGCCGGCACCGGATGAGTATCGGCACCATCGTGTCAGACGCGTCGGTGCAGGTGCGCTACATGTCCGGCGGCATGATTGGCTCGGTCGAGGAATCGTTCGTCTCGCGCCTGCGCCAGGGCGATCATTTTCTGTTCGGCGGCCGCATACTCGAATTCGTGCGCATGCATGAAATGTCGGCCTACGTAAAACGCGCGACCGGCAATCGCGGTGCCGTGCCGCGCTGGAACGGCGGCAAGATGCCGCTGTCATCCGAACTGGCGCATGCGGTGCTGGATCGACTGCACGAAGCCGCCGAGCATCGTTACGACGGCCCGGAGATGCAGGCGATTCAACCGCTGCTTGAATTGCAGCAACGCTGGTCCGGCCTGCCGACCGACGCCTGCCTGCTGACGGAACTGACGAGCAGCCGCGAAGGTCAACATTTGTTCATGTATCCGTTTGCCGGCCGATCGGTGCACATCGGTCTCGCATCGCTGCTCGCATATCGATTCGGCAAGCATCAGGCAGCGACGTTTTCGATCTCGATCAACGATTACGGCTTCGAGTTGCTGTCCCCCGTGCCAGTGGATTGGAACTCGTTGTTGAGTGCGCCCGATGCCGGCGGATTGTTTTCGATCGATCATCTGCTGGAAGACGTGCTCGCGAGCCTGAATGCGGCCGAGCTGGCGCAGCGACGCTTTCGCGAAATCGCGCGCATCGCCGGCCTGATCTTTCAGGGCTATCCGGGTCAGCCGAAAAGCAACCGACAACTGCAGGCATCGTCGAGCCTGTTCTTCGAAGTATTCCGCAAGCACGACGCCGACAACCTGCTGCTGACGCAGGCGCAACGCGAAGTGCTGGAACAGGAGCTGGAACTGACGCGACTGCGCGACACCCTGCTCGAATTGCAGGGGCGCGAAATGAATCTGCATCAGACCAAACGCGTGACGCCGTTTGCGTTTCCGCTGATGGTCGAACGCTTCCGCGAAAAGCTGAGCACCGAAAAACTGTCCGACCGTATCGCGCGCATGGTGCGCGACCTGGAGAAAGCCGCGTTGAAACCGTGAACATGACTGTCCAGAACATCGAGATTGCCGGCCAAACCCTGCAGTTGCTGCCGCAGCGCGCTGCATACTGGCCGGCGCAGCACCTGTTACTGATTGCGGATATCCATTTCGGCAAGGCTGCCGCTTTTCGTGCGCTGGGTGTACCGGTGCCGAGCGGCACGACGAGCGACAATCTGGCACGACTGGATGCGCTGATCGATGCACACGATGTGCAGCACGTCCTGTTCCTCGGCGACTTTCTGCATGCGCGCGCCTCGCATGCACCGACCACGCTGGCGGTGTTGCGACGCTGGCGCGCAAACAGGTCTTGGCTAAAGTTGACGCTGGTGCGTGGCAATCATGACGAAAGCGCCGGCGATCCGCCTGCCGATCTGAACATCGCCGTTGTCGACGAGCCATTCGAGATGAACGGTTTATCTTTCTGCCATCATCCGCATGCGCACGCACAGGGTTATGTGATCGCCGGTCACTTGCACCCGGTTTTCAGGCTCAGCGCGGCCGGCGATTCGGTGCGGCTTCCGTGTTTTGTGTTTGGTCCTGCCAGCGGGATATTGCCGTCGTTCGGCGCGTTTACCGGCGGTTTTGCGATCAGCCCGCAGGCAGACGAGCGGGTATTCGTGACCACCGGCGATGCGGTGTATGCGGTGCCAAGCGGTCCACCGGCCTTTGGTCCTGCAGTTTGAATGGCGAATTACGGGGACGCAGAGCGCAAGACCGAACCAGGTCAGAAATCATCACGCTTCGGAAATTTCTTCCTGCAACATTTCTGTCCCTGCCTCATGGAAAATCAGGGATGCGAATATTCGTCACTCGGTGAACGCGACGGCACTCCGCATTTTGCATAGGGGCTTTGCACACGTTTGCAGTAAAGATAGGCTTCCTGCCGAACGCCACTCCGGCGATGTCTCCCGTAGCCGTGGCTAAACATGAAAGGTGCAAAGCACTCCTGACTCTCGCGGTATTCGCGAACCAGTTGATCGCATTCGGCGGCGCTATTGTCCGGTGGAGTCAATTCGACCGTCTTGGCTGGAGGCGGTGGCCGCTGCGCCTGTTCGATCTGCGCGGCGCGATCCCGCTCTTCAGACAACTGCTTCTCGCGCGCAGCCCGGGCCAGTGCTTCCTGACGCTGGCTGTCGGGAATTTCGGAAGCGCTGGTATCCACACGTTTGGCGACGTCTCGGTACTGCGCCGGCACCACGTCCGACACATGCGTGCGACCGTTTCCATCCACCCAGCGATAAAGATCGCCGGCACTGGCGGTCGCACTCAGCACAATCAACCCGAACAGCATGATTCTGATGATCATTCGTCTGCCTCGCATGATGGAAGTCATGCATCCTTTATAGCACGGCGATTGCGTAAATGCTGCGCCTTACTATTTGAAGGTGCCGTTGCCGAACAATCCGATCAGGCCGATGACGATCAGGTAAATGGCGACAATGTAATTGAGCAGGCGCGGCACGACCAGAATCAGGATGCCGGCGATCAGGGAAACGAGCGGACCGATGGAGAGATACAGGTTCATAGAGACTCCGTCCTGAATCGCATGTCCGCAGAGATTGCGAAACAAATGCATCAGGCTGGAAACAGCATGTCTGTCTGCCCGGAATTTTTCTGTGCGGTAAGACACATCCGTCCGGTTTGTCGGTCGAAACCCCGTGCGCGGTCGCCGGGCATAAAAAAACGACGCGAAAATCGCGTCGTTTTGAAATTAAATGAAGCAGTCCGATAGGCCGGATTCTGTTACGGCATCCGGGCGAACCCGGCTGCTATGACAACCATTCCTCTAGGCCGTGCATTACTGCACGGCTCAAGCTTTCTACCCGCACGCTCCGCGAGCCGCCTCAACGCGTGCCTATTTGAAATTGCTCCGGGTGGAGGTTACCGCGTTTCACCGTAACTTAATACGCTCGTCTCTGTGGCCCTGTTCCTCGCCTTATACCTTGGGCAAACTGCGCTTACGGCTTTCAGCGGACGGCCGTTAACCGTCACCCTGCTCTGTGGAGTCCGGACCTTCCTCCCGCCGTCACCGAAATGACGACCAGCGGTTGTCTTGTCCTGCTTCAGCCGACATTGTAGTCCACGAAAGCAGAATCGGCCCCATCCTTGCAGTATCATGTACTGGTCGAATGTGCATTTGCCTGATGAGACTTATAAGAATGAGCAAGCCTTTCCCCCATCGCCTCGTACACCTTGTTCGCCTGTTTGCTACAGCCGGCCTTGCATTTTCCACGCATGCCGCTGTTGCACAGCAAGCCGTCGTGCCCGACACGATCACGCAACGCGTGATGGCCTGCACCGTCTGTCACGGCAAGGAAGGCCGCGCCGGCAGCGATGGCTACTATCCGCGCATCGCTGGCAAACCGGCCGGCTATCTGTACAACCAGCTGGTCAATTTTCGTGACGGCAAGCGCACCTATCCGGTCATGACGGCGATGCTCGACAATATGCCCGACGCCTACCTGCGCGAAATCGCCCAGTATTTCTCCGACCAACATCCGCCGTACCCGCCGCCGCAACCGTCGCAGTCGAATCCGGCCGAACTGGAACGCGGCCGCATCCTGGTGCACGAAGGCGACAAGGCAAAAGGCATTCCTGCCTGCATCGCCTGCCACGGTGCGAAACTGACCGGCACCGCACCCGCGATTCCGGGCCTGATCGGCTTGCCGCGCGATTATCTGCTGGGGCAGATCGGCGCATGGAAAATCGGTACACGTCATGCCGCGCAGCCGGATTGCATGGCGCATATCGTGCAAAAAATGAGTACTGCCGACATCAGTGCCGCCACTGCCTGGTTGTCGGAGCAGCACGTGCCGGCGGATGCATCGCCGACTCCGACGCTCACCGTCAAACTGCCGCTTGAATGCGGCAAGCTCTCGCCATGATGCAGCACACACTTCAGCGCATCCTTCTGCGCGTACTCGGCTTTTTCGTCGCGATCGTCGTCATCGCCGTTGCGTGGCTCGCCTGGGCAAACCGCTATCCCGATCTCGCCCAGCCATCGACGCCGCCAGTCGATGTCCAGCAGCAAATCGCACGCGGCGAATATCTGGCGCGCATCGGCAATTGCATGAGCTGCCATACCGCACGCGGTGGCGATGCCTACGCCGGCGGACGTGCCGTGCCGACACCGTTCGGCAATATTTATACATCCAACCTGACATCGGACAAGCAGACCGGCATCGGCGACTGGAACAGCGACGACTTCTGGCGCGCGATGCACAACGGCCGCTCGAAGGATGGCAGCCTGCTGTATCCGGCTTTTCCTTATACCAATTACACCAAAGTCACACGCGCCGATTCGGATGCGATCTTCGCTTGGCTGCAAACGCTGCCGGCAGTAGTGCAGGAAAATCGCGCGCCGGAACTGCGTTCACCGTACGACAATCGTGCCCTGTTGTATGCATGGCGTGCGCTGTACTTTCGCCCTGGCCAGTACGTCAACGACGACAAGCAATCGGTTGAATGGAACCGCGGCGCCTATCTGGCCCAAGGCCTCGGCCATTGCAGCGCCTGCCATTCGCCGCGTGATTCCCTCGGCGGAACCGATCTGAAAGCCGAACTTGGCGGCGGCATGATTCCGATTCTGAACTGGTACGCGCCACCGCTGAATGGCGACACGCAAGCCGGCCTCGGCAAATGGGAAATCGAACATCTCACTGCATTCATGAAAACCGGCGTGACACCAGAACGCTCGGCCAGCGGGCCGATGGCAGAAGTCATCGGCAGCAGCCTGCAGCATCTGACCGACACCGATGCAACAGCGATCGCCGGTTACCTGAAGTCGCTGCCGCAGCAGATTGCCCCGCCGGTTGCCGCGCCTGACATCAACGCCGACAGCAAGAAGTCGATGCTATCGGCCGGTGCCAAGCTGTACGAGGATCATTGCATCAGTTGCCATCAGGCGTCCGGAAAAGGCGTGCCGTCGATCTACCCTGCGCTTGCCGGCAATCCTTCCGTGACCTCGCCGATAGCAGCCAATGTCGTGCACATGGTGCTGCAAGGCGGTTTTGCACCCGGCACTGCGGGCAATCCGCGACCGTATGGCATGCCGCCCTTCGGCCAGTCGATGAGTGACAGCGAAGTTGCCGCCGTCATCACCTATATTCGCAACACCTGGGGCAACCAGGCGAACGCTGTTTCGCCGGTTGACGTCAATCACCTTCGGTCCAGACAGGGCCAGCAATAAGAACGTTACGGAGTAACAGGGGCATGAGCACAGAGATCAATACGAACGCGAGCACCAGCGCAGGCACGCCGCCTAAACACAAGAACAAGATGCTTGCCACGCTACTGTCGGCACTGTTTGGCGGAGTGGGCGCGCACCGTTTTTACCTGCACGGTTCACGCGATTTCTGGGGATGGAATTATGTGGTGGCATTCCTGCTGTTTGTCTGCGCATTGTTCCTGCTGCGCACACAGCAATCGCTGATTCTCATCTTCATCGCGCTTTTTCCGCTATCCATATACGCAGGATTGATCGAAGCGCTGGTCATCGGCCTGACACCGGACGACAAATGGGATGCGAAATACAATGCCAGATCGGGCAGCACCACGACGTCCAAATGGCCGATCGCCGTGATTCTGGTGCTATCGTTTGCGCTCGGTTTTACCGCACTCATCGCCGGCATCGCACGCGCGACCGACCTGTATCTGACCGGCGGCGCCTTCGGCTGATCGGGTCAACCGGATTTAAATCACGCCCAATAACTTCAAGGCCAGCGGCAGCAACACTGCTGTGAGAATGCCGGACATCCCCATCGCCAGCCCGGAAAATGCGCCCATCTCTTCGCTGACCTGAAACGCGCGCGCGGTACCCACACCGTGCGCCGTCGCACCCAATGCAAAACCGCAGGTCGCTTCATCCTTGATCTTCATCGCGCGGAAAACATACTGCGCGATGCCTGCGCCGAACACACCGGTCAGCATCACCATCACGACGGTCAACGACGGCAAGCCGCCGATTTTTTCAGTCACGCCCATCGCAATCGGAATCGTCACCGATTTCGGTGCCATCGACAGAATCGTCAATGGCGATGCACCAAGCAGCCAGGCTATCCCCATCGCGCTGACAATCGCCGCCACGCCGCCGATCAGCGAACCGGTCAGCAGCGCAAGCCAGTTGCGCTTCAGCTTGTCGAGCTGCTGATACAACGGAATTGCCAGCGCCACCGTGACCGGGCCCAGCAAAAAATGCACGAACTGTGCGCCATCGAAGTAGGTCTTGTATGGCGTACCTGTCACGTACAGCACGCTGACCAGCAGAATGACGGAAATCGCAACCGGATTGGCGAGCGGACTGCGTCCCGATTTTTCGTACACCAGCGTGGCGATTTTGTACGCAATCAGTGTTGCGGTCAGCCACAACAATGGCGAACCGGCGAGATAAACCCAGACCGTATTCAAGTGCGGCATCATTCACCTCCCTTACGTTTGAGGCGATCGACGACGAAGGCCGTGACGACAATGGACACGACGGTGCTGATAATCAGTGAGACCGAAATCGGCAGCCATTCGTCTGCAATGCGATGCAAATGCACACTGATGCCGACGCAGGCTGGCACGAACAACAGTGCCATGTTGGAAAGCAGTTGCGACGCTGTCGGTGCCAACTTCGCCGCCACGCCTTTTTTCAGGATCAGATAGAGAAGCAACAACAGCATGCCGATGACGGGCCCGGGAATCGGCAGCGACAGCACGTAGACAAGGCCTTCGCCCAGAGTCTGGAATACAAGAAGCGTGAGCAGCGTATTGAGCATGAGAAGAATCGCACGGAGTGATGAGAGAAGCGACGCCTGAACTGTGCCCGTTTCGTGAACATATCCATAGCATCACCCCGTCCATCCTATCAGTCGCGGCAAAAGAACAAGGGCAGGCAACGGATGAAATTTTTTCAGCGATCCGATGCAGGCCCTCGATCAGGTTCTCACGCAACCCCGCGCAGACATCACAGGTCGTAATCCTGATCTTCCAGCAGCATGTCTTCGAAAAATGCACCGAACTGCTTTTCCGGATGACGCAGATGGATTTCCAGAATCCAGCGCATCGCGGACGGCGTCCCTTGAAAATCGGCCAGCGAACCGGTATGAATTGCGGCATGCGGAAAATCCGATACGCGATGCCCGGGCAGATCGAAGTTCAGTTCCCATCCCATCTTCTTCGCCTGTTGTTCGGCGTAGCGATACAGCGCCTCGCCGCTCAAGCGCTCGTTCAACCAGACCTTGCGCACGTCATGGAACAAGGCTTCCGCATCCGCCGCACAACGCGCGTATTCCTCTTCATGACCGACGGTAAACGATGCGCCGCCATCGCCTTCCCATGCCTCGAAGCGCGGCGCCATGTCGATGAAGAAAATATCGTTTTCCTGCAGCACGACACCAGGATCGGACGCCTGCTTCATCGCCTTCGTCGTATTGCTGCCGAAACGCACCCGTGTCGGATGCCAGGTCAGGTTCAAGCCCGACGCAATCAGTGTGCGCTTCGCCATGTCGACTGCATCCTCTTCCAGCATGCCGGGCTTGATCAGTGCGGCAATCGTGCGAATCGCTTTTCGCGTCTGCGTTCTTGCCTGTAACATACCTTCTACCGAAAATGCGGGGCCGACCTGCTCGGAGTTGGAAACTGCAGATGTCATCATCAACTCTCCTGAACGGTGAAAAAGTGCGAAAACAACCTGTCTTCGCATTACACAAAGTATGGAGAGTCGTAGTGCCGAACCCAAGTGCGACGCGACGCGGATCACGGACAACGATGACGACAATCCTGCCATCGCCCATACTGCCCGCGTGCAAGCGTTCATCCAGCAGTTGCGCCCATCGTCCAGGCAACAGTTACAGCCGTTCATACAAAAGCAGGAGAAAACACTGATGCCAAACGTTGCGATTCTTGTTTTCCCTGGGGTGCAGGCGCTCGACGTCACCGGACCGCTCGACGTGTTCGCCGAAGCCAATTGCATTCTGCCGCCTGAAAAACAGTATCGACTCGACGTACTCGGGACCGAGCACGGACTGATTCCCTGCTCGAACGGTTTGCCGATCGCCGCGCACCGGCATTTCAGCGAAGTCGACGAAACCCATGACCTGGTGCTGGTTGCCGGCGGTCCCGCGTTGCCACAGGCA
The DNA here is from genome assembly GCF_035565035.1 of Oxalicibacterium sp. Classification (GTDB taxonomy): domain Bacteria; phylum Pseudomonadota; class Gammaproteobacteria; order Burkholderiales; family Burkholderiaceae_D; genus Oxalicibacterium. The sequence goes on from NZ_DATMTD010000105.1 coordinate 46,231, forward strand.
CCGCGCAATGAAGCATTGCTGACATGGCTGCAACATGCCGCTGAAAAAAGCGGCCGCTACGGTTCGATCTGCAACGGTACATTCCTGCTCGGCCATGCCGGATTACTTGATGGCCGCACCGTCACCACGCACTGGAACGATGCTGCGTTGCTGGCCACCATGTTCCCGCACGCACAAGTCGATGCCGACCGCATCTTTGCGCAGGATGGTCGTCTCGTGACATCGGCCGGTGTGACGGCCGGCATCGATCTTTGCCTGTTTCTCCTTTCGCAGGACTGCGGTGCGGAAGTGTCATTGCACGTCGCACGGCGACTGGTGGTCTTCATGCAGCGCCGTGGCGGCCAGTCGCAATTCAGCCCGTACCTGACACCGTATGTCGAGGAAAGCTCTCCGGTCGCCATCGTCCAGCAATACGTACTCGACCATTTGATGGATGAGCTGACGGTCGAACATCTGGCCGCCATTGTCACCATGAGCCCGCGCAATTTTGCACGCGTGTTCGTGCGCGACGCGAAAATCACTCCTGCCGAATTCATCGAAAGCGCGCGTCTCGATGCAGCACGAGCGTTACTGGAAACGACCGACGATCCGCTGAAAAAAGTCGCCTGGCGTTGCGGCTTTCGCAATCCGGACCAGATGCGGCAAGTCTTCGTCAAACGACTCGGCATCACCGCCATGCAGTACCGCGACAATTTTGCAGGCTTCGGCAAAAGCTAAACCAGCCTGTCTGCGCTCTGTCCGCGACTTGTCTCGAACTGCACTTTCCTTCTCTTTCAGTCAGTCTGTTTTGACCAAAAACAGACATTTCAGCCATGTCCTTATTTTAACCATTCAAATAAAAAGGACGATCCTTCAACACATCCCTGACACCCCGAATGCAATGCGGGCCAGCCGAAAAATAGGCGTGGAAATCGATCGCAGGCCTGTGCAGAATCAAATCGAACCAGACAAATCGCGTGACAGGAATTCACCGAACACGCGACCAAAAGCTGGCCAATTCTGTGCAACAGAAACCGCTTTCCAGGACATGGCATCGTCCAAAAACGGACACATTGCATCTTCACGACTGAAAGGGAATTCCATGAACACGCCACTCGACGGCATCAAGATTATCGATTTCACCCACGTGCAGGCAGGTCCGGCCTGTACACAATTGCTGGCATGGTTCGGCGCCGACGTGACCAAGATCGAACGCCCGGGTTCCGGTGACGTGACGCGCTCGCAACTGCGCGACATTCCAGGCGTCGATGCGCTCTACTTCACCATGTTGAACAGCAACAAGAAATCGCTGACGCTGGACACCAAAAAGCCGGAAGGCAAGGAAGTGCTGGAAAAACTGATTCGCGAATCCGACGTGCTGGTCGAAAATTTCGCACCGGGCGCACTCGATCGCATGGGCTTCACGTGGGAACGCATTCAGGAACTGAATCCCGGCATGATCCTCGCGTCGGTCAAGGGCTTCAGCGATGGCCACCACTACGAAGATTTGAAAGTGTATGAAAACGTCGCGCAATGCGCAGGTGGTGCCGCATCGACCACCGGCTTCTGGGACGGCCCGCCCATGGTCAGCGGCGCCGCGCTCGGCGACTCCAATACCGGCATGCATCTGGCGATCGGCATCCTGACCGCATTGATGGGACGCCAGCAAACCGGCAAGGGCCAGAAGGTTTCGGTCTCGATGCAGGACGCCGTGCTCAACCTGACCCGCGTCAAGCTGCGCGACCAGCAACGTCTGGAAAAGATCGGCTATCTGGAAGAATATCCGCAATACCCGAACGGCAAATTCACCGATGTCGTGCCACGCGGCGGCAACGCCGGCGGTGGCGGTCAGCCTGGCTGGGTGCTGAAATGCAAGGGCTGGGAAGAAGATCAGAACGCCTACATCTACTTCACGATTCAGGGCCACGCATGGGAGCCGATCTGCCGCGCCATCGGCAAACCGGAATGGATCGCCGATCCGGAATACGCCACTGCGCAGGCACGCCAGGACAAGATCTTCGACATCTTTGCCTACATCGAGACATGGCTGGCCGACAAGACCAAGTTCGAAGCGGTCGACATCCTGCGCAAGTTCGACATTCCCTGCGCACCGGTGCTGACCATGAAGGAAATTGCCGAAGACAAATCGCTGCGTGAAAGCGGCTCCATCGTCGAAGTCGACCACAAGGTACGCGGCAAGTACCTGACCGTCGGCAGTCCGATCAAGTTTTCCGACCTGAAACCGGAAATCAAGGAATCGCCATTGCTCGGCGAGCATACCGACGAAGTGCTGAAACGGCTCGGCTATAACGATGAACAGATTGCCGCCCTGCACGCAGCACAAGCGGTGTAACGGAACATCTTCACAAGGATTTCCGAAATGGCAAGGAACGTTCCAGCGAATGTTCTTTCCCTCTGCGACGATACGCACATCCACGCATCGTCACAGGTAACGCAACATGCGCGGCGATCTTGCTATGATCGCCGCATACCCCAACATTCTTGATCACCGTATTCATCATGCGAAAAATAACCGTCGGCCTGCTGGTCTTTCCACGCTTTCAGATGCTCGACATCGCTGCGCCGGGTGATGCCTTCGCCGAAGTCCGCGTCCTCAGCAACGGTGAATGCGAGTATGAAATCCTGACCGTCGCCACCACGCGCGGCCCGATCCAGTCATCCAGTGGTTTGACGATCTCGCCGGACCGCACGATCTTCGATCCGTGCCCGCACTTCGACACGCTGATCGTTCCCGGCGGACTCGGCGTCTTCGATATTCTGGAAGACACGACACTGACGGACTGGCTCGCCACGCAGGGAGAAAACTGTCGCCGCATCGGCGCCATCTGCAACGGCGTGTTCGCACTGGGTGCCGCCGGCATGATCAGCGGCAAGACCGTCACCACACACTGGATGGACGCCGCACGCCTGGCGACGATGTTCCGCAAGGCGACCGTCGAACCGGATCGCATCTATGTCAAGGACGGCGCACTGTACACAACGGCCGGCGTCACTGCCGGCATCGATCTGTCGCTCGCGCTGATCGAGGAAGATTTCGGCAAGAAGATGGCGATCGACGTCGCCAAATATCTGATCGTCTACCTGCGCCGCGCCGGCGGCCAGTCGCAGTTCAGCCCGTTGCTGGAATTGCAGGTCGAAAACGATTCGCCAGTCGCCGCCGTGCAAGGCTACATCCTTGGCAATCTGGAAACCGAACACACACTGCCATCGATTGCGGAAAAGATGCAGATGAGCGCACGCCACCTGTCGCGCGTCTTCAAGCAGGAATGCGGCATGACCGTGATGAACTTCGTCAACGACGCGCGTATCGATGCTGCACGCCGCCATCTGGAATCGACCGATCTCGGCCTGACCGAGATCGCACGCCGCTGCGGCTTTGGCAACGCACCGACGTTCCGGCGGATTTTCAGCAAGCGACTGGGGATCAGTCCATTCGATTATCGGCAGCGTTTTCATTCGGACGAAGGCGCGAAAGCGGAAATGGAAGAGGAAGCTTCATAAGAAAACGCAGACCTCGAGGTCTGCGTTTTCTTATGTTTTACGATCGGCCGATGCAACCAACTACATCCGTTCGAAAATCCCCGCAGCCCCCATCCCGGTACCGACGCACATCGTCACCATGCCGTATTTCAGATTGCGGCGACGCAATGCATGCACGACGGTCGCGGAACGGATGGCGCCGGTTGCGCCCAGTGGGTGGCCGAGCGCAATTGCGCCGCCCATCGGGTTGACCTTTGCCGGATCGAGTCCGAGATCCTGAATTACTGCCAGCGATTGCGCGGCAAATGCTTCATTCAATTCGATCCAGTCCATCTGATCCTGCGTCAAACCGGCGGCACGCAATGCGGCAGGCATGGCCTCTTTCGGGCCGATGCCCATGATCTCCGGCGGTACGCCGCGCACGGCGAACGAGACGAAACGTGCCAGCGGCGTCAGGTTGAACTGCTTGAGAATTTTCTCACTGACGACAATCAACGCGCCGGCACCATCCGAAGTCTGCGAGCTGTTGCCGGCGGTAACCGAACCTTTCGGTGAAAAGACCGGGCGCAGTTTTGCCAGTGCTTCCAGACTGGTATCGGCACGCGCGCCTTCGTCCATGTTGACGATGCGTTTGGCAAGATCGATCTCACCACTAGACAAATTTGGATGGCGTTCGACGATTTCCACTTCGGTCATTTCGTTATTGAACTCACCGCTTTGCTGCGCAGCGATCGCCCTGCGATGCGACTCCAGCGAAAACTGGTCCTGCGCCTCGCGCGAAATCTTCCATTGTTCCGCAACGCGTTCGGCAGTCAGCCCCATGCCGTAGGCCATGCCGATGTTTTCATCCTTGAAGATGCCCATGTTCATCGATGGATGATGTCCCATCATCGGCACCATCGACATCGATTCCGCACCGGCGGCGATCATCACGTCCGCCTCGCCGACGCGAATGCGATCAGCCGCCATCGCCAGCGCCGTCAGGCCGGATGCGCAATACCGATTGACCGTCACGCCGCCGACCGTCTTCGGCAAGCCCGCCAGCAAGACGCTCATGCGCGCCATGTTCAAGCCCTGCTCCGCCTCCGGGAACGAACAGCCGACGATCGCGTCCTCGATCAGGTTGCGATCGAGTTCCGGAACCTGCGACAACGCCGACTGGATGGCGCGCACCAGCAGATCGTCGGGTCGCGTGTTCCGGAACATCCCGCGCGGCGCCTTGCCGATCGGGGTACGCGTTGCTGCAACGATGTAGGCGTCTTGAAGTTGTTTGCTCATCTTTCTCTCCTGAGAAGACTCATATTTAACTGACTGTCGAAGGGTTGAACAAGCGTAGCGAGCGAGTCAAGGCCGGTGTGAGAAGCACAGTCGTACGAAAGTACGGCGAGCATCGCAGCATTGAGATTGGCTTGCGCAGTAGCTTGTTCAGCCCTTTTTAGTTGCGTACGGGTTTACCGGTCTGCATCATCCCCATGATGCGCTCCTGCGTTTTTGGATGATTGAGCAATTCCATGAAAGCGCGGCGCTCGCGATCCAGCAGCCATTGTTCATCGACCAGGCTACCGTTCTCGATTTCGCCACCGCTGACCACGTCGGCAATCATCATGCCGAGCTTGTAATCGTGGGCCGAGATGAACCCGCCATCGCGCATATTGATCAGTTGCGCCCCGATCGTCGCCAGACCGTAACGTCCCGTCACCGGCACCAGCGCTTTGCGTGGTGCGCGATAACCGCTGTCGAACATCGCACGAGCCTGCACTTTCGCCACGTGCAGCAATTCGTGCGGATTGAAGACGATGACGTCATCCGGTTTCAGATAACCCATCGTCTGCGCTTCCATGGCCGAACGCGACACGGCTGCGGTCGCCGCATTCATGTAATAGTTCTTCAGGAATTGCAGGATGTCGTTGCCCTTCGCATCGTTCGCTGCGCGTACCGCCGCTTCCTTCAAACCGCCACCACCGGGAATCAGGCCGACGCCGACTTCGACCAGGCCGATATACGACTCGATCGATGCCACGCGTTTTGCGGCGTGCAGCAACAGTTCGCAACCGCCACCCAACGCAATGCCGGCAACGGCGACGACCACCGGCACGTTCGCGTATTTCAGCGATTGATGCACCTGCTGCAATCTGCTCACCATCGGCTCGATCGCCTTCACACCACCAGACATGAACAAGGGCAGCATCGACTGCAGATCGGCACCAGCCGAGAACGGCCCGCCCTCGGCAGCGTCTGCATGCCAGATCACCAACCCCTTGTAGTTTTTCTCGGCTTCGGCGACGGCCTTTTCCATGCCGTCGATCACGCCCAGGCCAATCACGTGCATCTTGGTCTTGAACGACAGAATCAGGACATCGTCGCCCTGATGCCAGACGCGTACCGAATCGTCCTCGAATACCGTGGTGCCGGCAGTGCTGCCGTTCGGCGTCTGATCGCCCAGTACCGCGGCGCGGAAAACCTGACGCTTGTAGACAGGCAGTGTCGAACGCGCCACATATTTGCCGCTTCTGGCCGACCATGAACCGTCTTCGACGTGAACGCCGTCGCGACCGTCGAATACCCATGCCGGTAACGGTGCATCGCTCAGGGCTTTGCCGGCCGCGATGTCTTCCTTCACCCACTCGGCGACCTGCTGCCAACCGGCGGCCTGCCAGGTTTCAAACGGTCCATTGTTCCAGCCGAATCCCCAGCGTATCGCGAAGTCGACATCGCGCGCATTATCGGCAATCGATTCCAGATGCACGGCGATGTAATGGAACACATCGCGAAAAATCGCCCACAGGAATTGCGCCTGCGGATTGGTCGCGTCGTGAAGTGCCTTCATCCGCCTGGCCGGATCTTTTTCCTTCAGGATTCGCCCGATCAGGTCGTCCGCCTTGCCGCCGCCCGGCACGTAATCGGCACTGGCGGCATCGATGCGCAAAATATCCTTGCCGACCTTTTTGTAGAAACCGGCACCGGCCTTGGCGCCGAGTGCACCGCCGCCAATCAGTTTCGTCAAGATGGCCGGCGTTTGATAAACCGCATAGAACGGATCGTCTTTCAACGTATCCTGCATCGTCTTGATCACGTGCGCCATCGTGTCGAGACCGACCACGTCCGCCGTACGGAACGTGCCGGATTTGGCGCGCCCGAGTTTGCTACCGGTCAGGTCGTCGACGACATCGACGGTCAAGCCGAATTTCTCCGCTTCGCGCATCGTTGCCAGCATCGCGAAAATGCCGACGCGATTGGCGATGAAGTTTGGCGTATCGAACGCACGCACGACACCCTTGCCCAATACGGTCGTCAAAAATCCTTCGAGCTGATCGAGAATGTCGGGGCGCGTTGCCGCGGTCGGGATCAATTCGACCAGATGCATGTAGCGCGGCGGATTGAAGAAATGCACGCCGCAGAATCGCTCCTTCAACGCCGCATCGAAACCTTCCGACAATGCCGTGATCGACAGTCCCGACGTATTCGATGCAAAGATCGCATCGGGTGCGATATGCGGTGCGACCTTCTTGTACAGATCGTGCTTCCAGTCCATGCGTTCGGCAATCGCTTCGATGACCAGATCGCATTCCGCCAGTTTTGCCAGATCGTCTTCGTAATTCGCTACCTCGATCAGCGCGGCATGTTCCGGATTGCCGAGCGGTGCGGGATTGAGTTTCTTCAGGTTATCGATTACGCGCAGCACGACGCCGTTCTTCGGCCCGTCCTTCGCAGGAAGATCGAACAGCACGACCGGCACCTTTGCGTTGACACATTGCGCGGCAATCTGCGCACCCATCACGCCCGCGCCCAATACGGCTACTTTCCTGACGATGAAATTTGACATGCTTGAATCCCCCAATGCGTCTCTCGATGCACTTCTCCGTGATTGATGCCAATGCATGATCGGCGTGGTACCCGATCGTTACCGACCTGTCATGATGGATCGGTACCGCTTTAGAACAGTTCCGCATCCAGCGCCATCAGACTGGCCGAACCGGCGCGTGCCTGACGGATCAGCATCGCCGTTTCCGGCAGCAGACGTGCGAAATAGAAACGTGCCGTTGCCAGCTTGGATTTATAGAATGGATCGCCATTATCCTGTTTCGACAATGCGATCTTTGCCATGCGAGCAAAGAAGTAGGCATAGATCAGATGGCCGACCACGCGCAGATACGGCACCGCGGCAGCACCGACTTCATCCGCATTCTGGAATGCCTTCATGCCGATTTCAGTCGTCAGCTTTTCGACCTTCGCTGCCAGATCGGCGAGCGGCGTGACGAATTCGGACATCGATTCATCGAGGCCGTTTTCTTCAACGTAGCCGCGAATCTTTTCACCAAGCTTGCGCAACTTCGCACCGTTGTCCTGCAGAATCTTGCGGCCCAGCAGATCCAGCGACTGGATCGTGTTGGTGCCTTCGTAGATCATGTTGATGCGCGAGTCACGCACGTACTGCTCCATGCCCCATTCGGAAATGAAGCCGTGACCGCCGTACACCTGCATCGCTTCCGAAGTGGAAATCCAGCCGTTGTCGGTCAGGAAGGCCTTGATGATCGGCGTCAGCAAGGCAACCTCGTCGGCAGCTTCATTGCGCACCGCTTCATCCGGATGATTCAGTTCGCGGTCGATCTGCAGCGCGACGTACGAGCTGAATGCGCGGCCGCCTTCGGCATAGGCTTTGGCAGTCAGCAGCATGCGTCGCACGTCCGGATGCACGATGATCGGGTCGGCCGGCTTGTCGGCTTCCTTCGGTCCGGTCAGGCTGCGCATCTGCAGACGATCCTTCGCATATACCAATGCATTCTGATAGGCGACTTCCGTCAGGCCGAGCGATTGCATGCCGACGCCGAGGCGCGCCGCATTCATCATCACGAACATCGCGTTCAAGCCCTTGTTCGGCTCGCCGATCAACCAGCCCCTGGCACCGTCGATATTCATCTGGCAGGTTGCATTGCCGTGGATACCCATTTTTTCTTCGAGCGCACCGCAGAAGATCGGATTGCGTTCTCCAGGCGTGCCGTCCGCCTTCGGCAGGAACTTCGGCACGATGAACAGCGAAATGCCGTGCGTGCCTTTCGGCGCGTCCGGCAATCGTGCCAGCACCAGATGCAGAATATTCTGCGACATGTTGTGCTCGCCGGCGGAAATGAAAATCTTGCTGCCGGTCAGCTTGTAGGAGCCGTCGTCCTGCGGTTCGGCTTTCGTACGCAACAGTCCGAGATCGGTGCCGCAATGCGCTTCGGTCAGACACATGGTGCCGGTCCATTCACCGGAAATCAGTTTCGGCAGATAGAGGGATTTTTGTTCTTCCGTGCCATGCTTGTGCAGGCATTCATAGGCACCGTGCGACAGGCCGGGATACATGGTCCACGCCTGATTGGCCGAATTGAGCATTTCGAGAAACGAGTTCTGCAACACCATCGGCAAGCCCTGGCCGCCGTATTCCGGATCGGCCGACAACGCAGGCCAGCCGGCGGCGACGTACTGGTCGTAGGCTTCCTTGAAGCCCTTTGGTGGTGTCACTTCGTGTGTGGCGGGATCAAGCTTGCAGCCTTCGCGGTCGCCGGAATGATTCAGCGGGAACAATACTTCGGAGGTGAACTTGCCGCCCTCTTCCAGTACCTGATTGATGGTATCGGCATCGATGTCGGCATATTTCGGCAGTTGCTTCAACTCATCCGAAACGTTCAGCAATTCATGCAGCACGAATCGCATGTCGCGCAGCGGTGCATTGTATTGACCCATGAAAATGTCTCCTCGCGGCTATTGATTTACCAGATGAATACTATCTCATGACGCCGGGGCCGTTGTGTCCGGCCCATGACATTATTTTGACTTGTCCAGCAGACGGCGATCGCGCTTGGTGGGACGGCCCTTGATTTCCAGCGAGGGCTCGCGGAAGAATTTGCGTCGGTCGGATTCCTGCTGGCGTTTCAGCACACTTTCTGCCGTTTCCGCATAGAGTTTCTGCGCCACTTCGGCAGAGCCGCGCTTGTCGGACAGCGCACGGACTTCGACTTCCCACTCGGTCGAACCGTTATCGATCTGCAGCGTCTCGCCGATACGTACATTGCGCGCCGGTTTGACGCGATCGCGATCGATGCGCACCTTGCCGGCATCAACTGCATCGCTCGCCTGCGAGCGCGTCTTGAAGAAACGCGCGGCCCACAGCCATTTGTCGATGCGTACGTTCTCGATCGTCATGGCCGTCCTTTCAACGCGAAATCTTTCCAGAGCCGGAAATATGCGGCGACGGCAGCACGAACATGCGCATGAAGCTGGCAATGCTGGCTGCCGCCGCAAAAGCCGCGCCCATGCCAAGCGCCAGCGTTTCGCCATGCTGGCTGGAAATGGTGAAGCAGAACGCCACCAGTGCAGCGCCGGACGCCTGACCGATCAGGCGCGAGGTCGCGACAATGCCGCTCGCGCCGCCACCGCGTTCAGGCGGGGCGCTGCTGAGGATTGCCCGTAGATTCGGCGCCTGGAAGAAACCGAAACCAATGCCGCAGACCGCCATGCGCCAGCAAATGTTGAGGACCGACGCATCCGCCGGCATGACGATCAGCAAGATCATGCCGAACGACAGCACCGCGGTACCGATGCCGGCGAGAATACCGACCGGATAACGATCGCTCATGCGACCGGCAATCGGCGCCATGATGCCGACCAATACGGCCCACGGTGTCAGCAGAAAGCCCGTCTCGACCGCAGAACGCCCCATCACCGCTTCGAAATAAAACGGCAGGGAAACGAACGCAAATCCTTGCGCTGCAAATGTGAAAACCGCCGTCAATGCAGATAATGAAAATTGCGGCAGGCGGAACAGATCGACTGGCAGCATCGGTGCCTGATGACCGGCCTGACGACGCAACAGAAGGATGAAGAAAAATAATGCTCCGGCCGCCTCCAGCGCCACGGTACCGATGCCACTCAGGTGCGCGCCTTCGCCGATGGCCAGGATCAGCAGGCCGAATGCACCGGCGTTGTAGATTGCCGTGAGCGTATCGAAGCGATGCGTCGCACGTTTGGTTTCCGGCAAGGCCTTGCGCGCAAGGAAGAAGGCTAACGTACCGAACGGCACATTGATCGCGAACAGCCACGGCCACGACCACAATGACAGGATCGTGGAAGCGACCGTCGGGCCGACCGCAAACGAGACCGCCACCACCAGCGCATTCGTGCCGAGGCCGCGCCCCAGCATGCGTGACGGATAGATCGAACGCAGCAGCGCCGTATTGATGCCCATGACGGCAGCCGCGCCGACGCCCTGAAAAAATCGCGCAGTCACCAGCGAGGGCAGCGACCATGCAAACGCACACGCCAGCGATGCAACAGTGAACAGGAACAGGCCGAAGATGAAGATGCGACGGAAACTGAGAATTTCGCCCAGCGCCGCAAAAGGCAACAGCGTCGCCACCATGGCGAGCTGATAGATGTTGACGATCCACACCGAATCCGCCGGCGTCGCATGCAGTTGTGCCGCCATGGCCGGCAGCGCCGTATTGGCAATTGCCGTATCGAGCGATGACATGGAAACGCCCATCGCCACCGACAGAATGGCCCAGTTACGCTCTTTGGGCGGCAGGCCATCCCTGTCGATCAGTGTGTCGGGATTCACATTGGCAGTCTGCTGGACCATTTACGCACTCGCTATTACATCGAAACAATGCGGCGCCGCCGGACATTTTCCTGCCCGACGGCGCCGCTGACGTTCTGTAGTGTAAATCGATTTGCAAACCCGCGCCGAAGGGGTGCCGTTCCGCTATTCGGCGGATTTCCCCCACGTGATCAAACGCAGTGCATTCTTGTAAATCCAGTAGGCGACCTGATAGAAGAATTTTTTGTACTGCGGAATGCCCGCAAAATCCGCCAGCGTTACCTCCACTCCATCGGCGACGCCGCGCTGGATGTGTTCGCGCAATGTCTGCACGAATGCGGGATCGACGACAACCACGTTCGCCTCCTGATTCACGAACAGGCTGAAGCCGTCGTAATTGCTGGACCCGATCGTTGACCAGCGATCATCGACGACCGCGACCTTGCCGTGCAATTGCGTCTGACGGTATTCGACAATGCGCACGCCGGCCTCCAGCAGTTTCGGGTAAAAGGAGCGCGCAATCACGTCCTGAAAGCGATACTGGCCGACACCCAGCAGCAATGTCACATCAACGCCACGTCGCGCCGCCTGAGACAGGCCGCGTCGCATTTTTCGTCCCGGTGCGAAATACGGATTGGCCAGCAGCGCGGAATGTCGCGCACCGCCCAGCGCCTTCAGATAGGCGCTCTGTATGGTGCGACGATTGCGCAGGTTGTCGCGCACCACCAGCCCTGCGACCATCGGCTTGCTGGTGTCGTCAACGCGTCGGCTGCTACTGCGCTGCTCCTTGAATGTTGTCCAGCGCGTACGCAAGCTCAGATGCCCCATGCGCGCCCAGTGCACGGCCATTTCCCAGTGAATTCGCGCTACCAGCGGACCCATGATGCGCACGCCGAAATCCCAACGCGGTGCCGGCAAGGTGATGCGCGGATCATCGTCGTCATGCAGGTCGTCGACGATATTCAACCCGCCGAGAAATGCCACTTGCCGGTCGACCACGCACAGCTTGCGATGCATGCGTGCGATGCCGCGCTTGAACCAGGGATTGAAGCTGCGATACACGATGCCTGCCGCCCTGCATTCGCGTTCGAGAATGGCGGATTGTGCCCGGCCGGTGCCGACCCAGTCGGTTACCAGATAGACCGCGACGCCGCGCTCCACAGCACGCACCATGGCGGATTTGATCAACTCGGCCGTATTGTCAGCGGCGAAGATGTAGGTTTCCAGATAGATTTCGATTCTCGCCGAATCGAATGCCGCGATCAGCGCCGGGAAATAATCCGCGCCGCAATGCAACAGTTGAATTTCGTTCTGACCGATGAAATTGACCGAACGCATAGAATTATTTTGGCGATTGAACGATCCGCATCGCGCGGTTGGAAGCGGCTGCCTGCCGGCCGATGGAATATCCGGTTATTTCAGTTTCAGCGATGCCACGATCGGCGCATGATCCGACAGCTTGGCCCAGATAGCGCCATGCAGGACTTCTGCAGATTCTACTTTGAAACCGCGCACATAAATTCGGTCCAGTTGCAGGAACGGCATGGCGGCGGGAAAAGTACGCGCCGGCTGGGCCCGGGTTCCGCGTCCGCTTAACTGCCGCAGATAGGTGCCGAAACCGCGGCGCGACAAATTCTCGTCAAACACTTCCACCACGCCAAGCTGTTCGCGCAATTCTTCGCTGAGCTTGTTTCCCCAGTCATTGAAATCGCCGGCGATGATGATCGGCGCATCCTTCCCGGCCGTGCTGGCCACGGCATCGATCAGTGCGTCGTTCTGCCGCTTGCGACTGCCGGCAAACAATCCCAGATGCACGACATAACAATGCACCTCCGCCTCCGGTGCCTGCACGACGCAATGCAGGATGCCGCGCGATTCGTATTTGTGATCGGAAATATTACGATTGTTCGACGACAGGATCGGAAAGCAGCTCAACAACGCATTGCCGTGATGGCCGTGATCGTATACCGCGTTCATGCCGTATGCGCACTGATGCGAATCGCCGGCCAGAAAGTCCTGCTGCGACAACTCCGGCCAGTCGGTCGCATGCTTGAGCGCATGCAAGTCATGTCTGCCCTGCACTTCCTGCAGAAACAGAATGTCCGACTGCATCCCGCTGATCGCCTGCTTCAATGCATGGATGCGCGGACGGGCGCCAAAAGACGAAACGCCCTTGTGTATGTTGTATGTCGTGATTCTTAGTTTCATGCAGTCTGAAAATCCCGAAATTGAGCCGCTAAAGGATGGAGCCGTCATGCAAGCTGCAATCGAGCAATATCACACCTTGTCGCCATACCTGCCAGATCGGCACCTAAGATGATCGCATTACTCTTTTACTTCATCGGTTCGATGGCTAACGCATACATTCCGGAAACCCGACCGACCGGCACCATAACGCGCCGGCAACTGCAGGATCGCCTCGGCATTGGAGGCCGAAAAACATTTATCAGCCGCCTCACGCCACGGCAACCAAAGATACTGCAGATGCTCCCTCGGTGACAGCGTTACCGGAATATCGCGCGGGACCTGCAGGCCGAACACATGCTCGGTGTTATGCCTGACGCCCGGTGCGTAGCGATAGCCCCACACCGGATAGATTTCATAAACATTGGAAAGTTGCCAGTCCTGCAGATGTTCGATGGAAACGCATGCCGATGGTGCAGGTTCTGTCCCTGAATCCGGCAGCGACGGCATGATCGTGATGCCGGTTTCTTCTGCCACTTCGCGCACGGCAGTGTCGAGCCACGGTTCATCCACCGCGTCCTTCGAACCGGTTACCGACTGCCAGAATTCCGGCCTGTCCGCACGCTCGATCATCAACACCTCGAGATCGCTGGTATGAATAACGACCAATACCGATTGCGGAATCTTGTAAGGCTTGGCAGTCATTGCAATGAATTCTTCGAGTCAATGGGAAACACGGGACGAAAAAAAAGCGCGGAACTCCGCGCCTTCATTATGCCGCAACTGGCGATCCTGCCTTGAAGGTCACGCCTTCACTGCAGGTTCGACGTTGCGCAGGCGGATATGCAGTTCGCGCAATTGCTTTTCGTCGACCTCCGAAGGCGCCTGCGTGAGCAAACATTGCGCACGTTGCGTTTTCGGGAAGGCAATGACGTCGCGAATCGATTCTGCACCCGTCATCATCGTGACGATACGATCGAGGCCGAATGCCAGTCCGCCATGCGGTGGCGCACCGTATTGCAATGCGTCGAGCAGGAAGCCGAACTTCAATTGCGCTTCTTCGGCACCGATCTTCAATGCACGGAACACCTTGCTCTGCACTTCCGCACGGTGGATACGGACCGAACCGCCGCCCAGTTCCCAGCCATTCAGAACCATGTCGTATGCTTTGGCGATGCATTTTCCCGGATCGGTTTCCATCAGGTCTTCGTGACCGTCTTTCGGCGCGGTGAACGGATGGTGCGTCGCCGACCAGCGCTGGTTTTCTTCGTCGAATTCGAACATCGGGAAATCGATGACCCACAGCGGACGCCAGACGTCGTCGAACAAGCCGTTCTTCTTGCCGAAATCGCTGTGACCGACTTTCACACGCAATGCGCCGATTGCATCGTTGACGATCTTTGCCTTGTCGGCACCGAAGAAAATCAGGTCGCCGTCTTCTGCGCCGGTTGCTTCGATGATCTTTGCCAGTGCTTCGTCGTGGATGTTCTTGACGATCGGCGATTGCAGGCCGTCACGGCCTTTCGCTTTCTCGTTGACCTTGATGTACGCCAGACCTTTGGCGCCATAGATCGCGACAAACTGCGTGTACGCATCGATCTCGGAACGCGGCATCGCGCCGCCGCCCGGAACGCGCAGGCCGACCACGCGACCGCCTTCCATGTTGGCAGCACCGGAGAACACCTTGAATTCGACATCCTTCATGATGTCGGTCAGATCGGTGAATGCCAGTTTGACGCGCATGTCGGGCTTGTCGGAACCGTACAGGCCCATCGCAGTGGCGTAATCCATCACGGGGAACGGATTCGGCAGATCGACGTTGAGGCAGTTCTTGAAGACCAGACGGATCATGCCTTCGAACAGGTCGCGGATTTCCTGTTCGTTCATGAATGAGGTTTCGCAGTCGATCTGCGTAAATTCAGGTTGACGATCGGCGCGCAAGTCTTCGTCGCGGAAGCACTTGGTGATTTGATAGTAACGGTCGAAGTTGGCCACCATCAGCAGTTGCTTGAACAATTGCGGCGATTGCGGCAGCGCGAAGAAGTGACCGGCGTTGACACGTGACGGCACAAGATAATCGCGTGCGCCTTCCGGCGTGGATTTGGTCAGCATCGGGGTTTCGATATCGATGAAACCCTGCGCATCGAGGAACTTGCGCACTTCCATCGTGACTTTGTAACGAAGGCGCAGGTTGTTCTGCATTTGCGGACGACGCAGATCCAAAACGCGATGCGTCAGGCGCGTCGTTTCCGACAGATTGTCATCGTCGAGCTGGAACGGTGGCGTCACCGACGGGTTCAATACTTCCAGTTCCTGCGCCAGCACTTCGATCTTGCCGGAAGTCAGGTTGCTGTTGGTGGTGCCTTCCGGGCGGTTGCGAACCAGACCGGTGATGCGCAGGCAGAATTCATTGCGAACCGATTCGGCCTTCTTGAAGACGTCGGCGCGATCGGGATCGCACACGACCTGCACCAGACCTTCGCGATCGCGCAGATCGATGAAGATGACGCCACCATGGTCGCGACGACGATGGACCCAGCCGCACAGGCTGACGGTTTCGCCAAGGAGAGCTTCAGAGGTGAGACCGCAGTAATGAGTTCGCATTGACATATTCAGATTCCAGTTTCAGGTTCTTTTATTCGTTCAGTCGCAGAAAGCATGCGACCGGTTTTTTCAGTGCTGCGGATCCGAGGAAATCTTGTTCGGATCGATCAGATTGGATTTCTCGAAATGTTCCGGCGTCACGACGCCCATCGAGACGATGTACTTCAGCGCTTCATCGACGCTCATGTCGAGCTCGATGGTGTCCGCACGCGGCACCATCAGGAAGAATCCCGATGTCGGATTCGGCGTCGTCGGCACATACACGCTGACGTAATCGCCCGTCAGATGATTGCGCACATCGCCGCCCGGCACGCCGGTCATGAAGGCAATCGTCCACGAACCCTGACGCGGGTACTGCACCAGCAGCGCCTTGCGAAACGCATTGCCGGACGAGGAGAACAGCGTATCGGATACCTGCTTGACGCTCGAATAGATCGTGTTGAATACCGGAATGCGGCGCAGCACCGCTTCCCATACCAGCACCACGCGCTTGCCGATGAAGTTGCGCGTCGCCAGACCCGTCAGAAAAATAATGACCAGCGTCAGAATCGTGCCGAGACCGGGAATCGCAAAGCCGAACACGGCCTCCGGACGCCATTGCGCCGGCAGCAGCAACAGCGACTGGTCCATCGTGCTGACAATAAGATTCAGCACCCACAGCGTAATGGCCAGCGGAACCAGGATCAGCAAACCGGTGACGAAATATTTGCGCATGATTGTCTATCTAAAAAATTGCACCGGAACGTTCCGGTGCATGCAGAGATCAGTCGGCCTTCTTGTCCGCCGCGACCGGAGCTGGGGCCGCCGCGGACGGCGCTGTCTCTGTGGCAGGTTTGGCCGTATCTCCAGCCGATGTGCCGGCAACTGCCGGCGCCGTCGTGCCGCCCTGACCGCCACGGAAATCGGTGACGTACCAGCCGGTGCCCTTGAGCTGAAAACCTGCTGCCGTCAGCTGCTTCTTGAAGGCCGGCTTGCCGCATGCCGGGCACTCCGTCAGCAACGGATCGGATATTTTCTGCAATACATCCTTGGCAAAACCACAGTCATCACAACGGTACGCGTAAATCGGCATGAAACAGTTCCCGCAAAATCGTCCAAAACCCTGAATTATAAGACTTTCTGGACAATTTACGTAGCGCGAGGCGCACTTGGGGCTGGCGTACGACGGTTACGGAACGATGCGTCGGTAAACTGGAAGCTTTATTGCAAAAATGATATGCAGTTATCGACCATTGATCGGAAAACTGCTTCTTCAGTAGCTACCCGTATCAGCAACTACCTGTATGCCGCAGGTTCTCAGACCACCATACCTTCCATCGGCTGCTTCGGCTCCCGACGATCACGCAATATCTGCGGCAGCAGCGATCCGGCAAGCATGCCGGCAAAGGCCGCGATCAGGCCGGCAAGCTGACCCGGGAACAGCTCGCCCCAGTTCGTCAGTTGCGGGAAGAACAGAATCCAGACAAACACACCTGCTGTCAGCGAGAAAATCGCACCCTGCGTGGTAGCGCGCTTCCAGTACAGACCCATCACCAAGGGCACGAAAGCACCGACCAGCGTGACCTGATAGGCAGCCGACACCAGGTCGTAAATCGAGGTACCGCGCATCGCGATCGCATAGATCAGCACCAGCACCGCAAAAATCACGATCGTGACACGCATCGCGAACAATTGTTCACGATCGCTCATGCGCGGACGCAAGTTCTTCAGGATGTTCTCGACGAAACTGGTCGACGGCGCCAGCAAGGTTGCCGACGACGTGCTCTTGATCGCGGACAGCAAGGCGCCGAAAAAGAAAATCTGCATGATTAGCGGCATCTTGGTCAGCACGAACGTCGGCAGCAGGCGCTGATAATCATCCTTGGCCATATCCAGCGCGCTCGATCCCATCACGACGACCGCGGCAGCGACAATGAACATCGGCACAAACGCAAACAGGATGTAGCTCACGCCGCCGATGACGGCGCCTTTACGCGCCGTGCCGGCATCCTTGGCGGACATCACGCGCTGAAAGACGTCCTGCTGCGGAATGCTGCCAAGCATCATGGTCAGACCTGCAGCAACGAAGCCGGCCATTTCGGTAAAGGACGGCTCGGGCAGGAACTTCCACAAATCCTTTTCGCTCGCCAGTGCGAACACATGTTCCGCACCGCCCGCCAGATGTGCCGAAAACAGCGCAATCACGGCAAGACCGATCACCAATACGATCATCTGGATGAAATCGGTCCAGGCCACAGCAAGGAACCCGCCGATCACGACATAGATCAGCACGGCCAGCGTGCCGACGATCATGCCCGTCGTCTCCGACATCGCGCCGCCGGTCAGCACATTGAATACAAGACCCAACGCCGTGATCTGCGCAGCCACCCAGCCGAGATAACTGATGATGATCGCAACCGAGCAGAACACTTCGACACCCTTGCCGTAACGCAGGCGGTAAAAATCGCCGATGGTCAGCAGATTCTGCTTGTACAGGCGCGCAGCGAAAAACAGGCCTACCAGAATCAGACAAGTGCCGGCACCAAACGGATCCTCGACGATGGCGTTCAAGCCGCCTTGCACGAAGCGGGCCGGAATACCCATCACCGTTTCTGCACCGAACCAGGTCGCGAACGTGGTCGTGATCACCATGATCAGCGGCAGACTGCGTCCGGCTACGGCAAAGTCGCTGGTATTTTTGATACGCGTTCCAGCCCAGACACCGATGGCAAGCGTGCCCACCATATAGAGCACCACAAAGGAAATCAGCGTGTAGTCCACCTCGGTTCGCTCCGAAGAAAAAAGCCGGTTAAAAAACTAGGGAAATTCTGTATTCCAGTACTGACTTGCAGACGGCATTCTGCCGATGCATACGCCGTGCCAAGTTCTCAAGGACTGGCCGCGATCGATACATCATTACCAAAGCGAAAGCGAAAGCGAAATGATCGATTTCGAGCGCGCTGTATCCGGATCGAAGACGTACGACGGCTGAAAAATCGGCGAATTGTAGCAAATCGCGGACTTGTGTTCGCAAAATAAAACCGCACCGGAAAAACGCCTCGGTGCGGTTTGGTGTGGCGTACAAACAGTTGCGCGAACGCTGGCGTTTTATCCGAATGTAAACAGAACCAGCGCCAGCACCCCACCTGCAACCAATCCGCCACCGAAATAGATGGCGATTCCCAGCAACAGATTGGTACGGCGTTGCTCGTCCAGCAAGCGCTTCAGCAATTCATCGGTATTTTTTTCCACATCGGCAGCTTTTGTCAGCGCCTGATGCGCCAGTCGCGGAAATTCCGGCAAAAGTTTGCTGTAGCGCGGCGCTTCTGCCTTGAAGCGCTCCCACAACCCGCGCCAGCCGACCTGCTCGTTCATCCAGTTTTCCAGATAAGGTTTCGCGGTTTTCCACAAATCCAGTTCCGGATCGAGCTGGCGACCGAGCCCTTCGATGTTGAGCAGGGTTTTCTGCAGCAAGACGAGTTGCGGCTGCACTTCGACATTGAAACGGCGCGAGGTCTGGAACAGCCGCAGCAACACCTGGCCGAACGAAATCTCGGAGAGCGGACGGTCGAAGATCGGTTCGCAGCACGCGCGCACGGCCGACTCCAGTTCGTCGATGCGCGTTTCCTTCGGCGCCCAACCGGATTCGATGTGTGCTTCCGCAACGCGTTTGTAATCACGACGGAAAAACGCGAGGAAGTTTTGCGACAGATAATCCTTGTCGAAATCGTTCAGCGTACCGACGATGCCGAAATCCAGCGCGATATATCGGCCGAATGTGGCCTGGTCGGTGGAAACGAGGATGTTTCCCGGATGCATATCGGCGTGGAAGAAACCATCGCGAAATACCTGCGTGAAAAAAATCTCGACGCCGTCACGCGACAGTTTTTTCAGATCGATGCCAGCCGCAATCAGACGTTCCGTCTGCGAGATCGGAATGCCGTTCATCCGTTCCATCGTGATGACGGCAGTCGAGCAATAATCCCAGAACATCTCCGGCACGACCAGCAATGTCGAATCGGCAAAATTGCGTCGCAACTGGCTACCGTTCGCTGCCTCGCGCATCAGGTCCAGTTCGTCATGCAGATATTTGTCGAATTCGCCGACAACTTCGCGCGGCTTCAGACGCTTGCCGTCCGACCACCAGCGTTCGACCAGACCGGCAACGATATGCATCAGCGCCAGATCATCGTCGATCGACCTGCGAATACCGGGACGCAGCACTTTGACTGCAACGTCGCGACCGTTTTTCAAACGCGCAAAATGGACCTGCGCAATCGAGGCCGACGCCACCGGTTCATATTCGAAATGGGCAAACAGCAGATCCGGGTGCGCACCCAGCGACTTGACGATCTGCGCGACCGCCAGTTCGCTCGGAAACGGCGGCACACGATCCTGCAGGCGTGCCAGTTCATCGGCAATATCCATCGGCAACAGATCGCGTCGCGTCGACAGCACCTGACCGAACTTGACGAAAATCGGACCGAGGTCTTCCAGCGCGCGGCGCAGGCGTTCGCCACGTGGCGCAGAAATGTCGCGCCAGAAAATCAAACGATTGAGCAGTCGCGACGTGCGCGGAATCGGCAAACCGGACATCGCAATGTCGTCCAGCCCGTAGCGAATGGCAACGCGGATGATCTTGAAGACACGCAGGAATTTCAGGATCATCGGGTGCCGCCCTTCAGCTTCTCGATCCGCTTGGCAAGACGCGCAACATCGTCGCGCAACCGGGTGACGTCATTGGTAAATTCGGAAACTGCCTGCGGACGCATCAGCATCGGACTCTCTTCCAGAAAATATTCGGCCACGTTTTCAGTGATCGATTGGTGCAGTGCCTTGGCGCCATCGAATGCGGAACGCGCGCCGGCCGCGATTCTGTGTGCAGCGATGTCGCCCACCGCTTTCGACAGATCGTCTTCTGCCTCCCAGCGCAATGACTGGCTCAATTGCGAAATCGTGTTGGCAAAATCGGCATCGCCATCGATCTTCACGTAGGAAAACGCGCGCTCGCGATTCTGCATGATCAATGGGAGGTCCGACAACTGCACACGGATCGTGACTGTTGCCGCCTCGTCCGTCGGCGCTGCCTCCAGCATGCCGTCTGCAGCAACCTTCAGCCGCACTGCCATCAAACCGGCATCGAACACGGCAATCTTGCCGGCATGCGGCACCAGCTTGGCGCGCGCCCACGCTTCCTGCGCAAGCAGGTGATTGATGGCGGCGGGCAGAAAATCGGCGGGAGAACGAAATGTCATCATGAAAAAACAAAGCCGCCCGTGACCATTCACGGGCGGCTTCAAGTTTAGCAGCTTGCGGCACCGTGCCGCCAGACATCTAGCGTCTGCGCATGCAATTACATCAGTGCATTACAACTGTTGAATGCCGGCCAGCACCCAGCCGCCATCGCCATGGACCGGCTTGGACAGGTTCCACGCTTCGGTGAACGGCTCGGTCGGCGCGTAATCGGCTTCACGAATCATGCCGGTGAACTTGATGCTGGCGATGTATTCGTCGCCAACTTTTTCGACGCCATAAAACTCGCCTTCAAGCGACACGACATCGGTCACATTTGCCGACGCACCGCGCTCCTGTAGTTGCAGCTTCAGTTCGGCAAACATTTCAGGTGTGGTGAACTCGCGAATATCGTTGATATCAGCGCGATCCCATGCAGCCTGCAGGCGAATGAAGTAGCTTTTTGCATTGCGGATAAACGACTGCACGTCGAAATCGGCAGGTACTTCGTTCACAGCTTCATATGCCGCGCCGGACGCCATTGGGGCCGACGACTGCAGTGCGGAAGGCTGATTTGCGCCAATGCCGGAACCGATTTCAGGCGTTTGCGTTTTTGCCGAATAGTTGTTGGCAAACGAAGGCTGCATGCCGCCACGATTACCCGCGCTCTTGTTGCGAATCATGCGGTAGATGAACATCGCCGCGAATGCGAACAACGCCACCATCAACATGGTGCTGATCATGCTGGCCAGCGCGCCGCCGATTCCCAGATGGGACAGCAGTGCACCAAGGCCGAGGCCGAGCAACGCGCCGCCAAGAATGTTACGCATCATGCTCGGCTTGGCTGCAGCACCAGCCGCACCTGCTGCGCCGGCGGTATTCGTGTCCTGACGGCCTGCAGTGGTAGGCGAAGATTGCGGAGGCGCAGCGCGCTTGAAGCTTTGCGACTGCTTGCCGAACGAGCCGCCGCCGCCCATGCGCTTGGCTTCCGCCTCGGTCGCGATGAACATCATCGAGCTGGCCATGACGGCCAGAGCCATCAACAATCTTTTCATTCCTGTCTCCTAAAGTTTGATTCCAGTGTGGAGAGCCGCCACACCCGCGGTTAAATTAAAGTACTGAACGCGTTCCAGCCCTGCGTCCTGCATCATTTTCTTCAGTGTTTCCTGATCCGGATGCATGCGGATCGATTCAGCCAGATAGCGATAACTCTCCGCGTCGTTCGCGATTCGCTTGCCCAGCCACGGCAACACCGAGAACGAATACACGTCGTATGGTTTTTTCAACGGCTCCCATACTTTTGAAAATTCCAGCACCAGCAACTTGCCGCCCGGCTTCAACACGCGCCGCATCTCTGCCAGCGCTACATCCTTGTGCGTCATGTTGCGCAAACCGAAAGCCACCGAGACCCGATCGAAATAATTGTCGGGGAACGGCAATTTCTCGGCGTCGCACAATGACGTGGGGGTGATCAGCCCATTGTTCAATAGACGGTCGCGTCCCACGCGCAGCATCGACTCGTTGATATCGGTCAGCCAGACTTCGCCGGTTGCTCCTGCCCGTTTGGCAAATGCCTTGGCCAGATCACCGGTGCCGCCTGCAATATCCAGCACCTTGAATCCCGGCCTGATCCCCGCCTGCGCAATCGTGAATGTCTTCCACAAGCGATGCAGCCCTGCCGACATGACATCGTTCATCACGTCGTACTTCGCTGCCACCGAATGAAATACTTCGGCAACCTTGTGGACTTTTTCTTCTTCGGCAACAGTTTGATAGCCGAAATGCGTAGAGTTGGTCATGGCAAATACCAGTCAGAAAAGCGATTATATAAGATGTTAAGAAAACGTGAAGAATTTGATGAGAAATGATTTGGCGTAGAGCAAGAATCGGCTTCCACCATTTCAAATCTTCAATGCTTGTGACTGCCGCAACCCGTGCTTGCCGCCACTGCCTTGTCCATTGGCACATCGCGCCCCGATTCGCGGGTGAACCCGGCAGCTTCCAACCGGCGTAAATAGTCTTCCCACAGTGCCTCCTGGTTTGTCCCCAGGTGGTGCAGATATTCCCACGAGAAAATGCCGCTGTCGTGACCGTCCGAGAATGCCGGTTTGATTGCGTAATTTCCGACAGGTTCGACGGCCGCGATATCGACATGACGTTGTCCGGTCTGCAGCGTTTCCTGCCCCGGACCGTGACCGCGTACCTCGGCCGATGGCGAATACACGCGCAACAGTTCGAACGGCAGCGAGAAAGCGGAACCGTCGTCGAATTCGATTTCCAAAATACGGGATTGTTTGCGCACCGTCAGGTTGGTTGGTTGCGGTGCAGTTTGTCTGGAAGCAGTCATCATTGTCCTTCGTTTGAATGTCGTGTCATCGACCGCCGGTACACAACCTGACGGTCACGCTTCGCAAGAGACATGTCTTGCCACCGCTGCGCGCAAGGCGGGCAGCAATGCGCGTCGCTGTGCAAGAACAGCGGTCGGGGTCTGGCGTACCGATTGTGCCCAGACCGGCTTCGGAAAATGTGCATCGTCAGCGAAGCGCGGAATCAGGTGCCAATGCAGATGCGGCACCATGTTGCCAAGACTCGCCAGATTGATCTTTTCCGGTTGCAGCACTTCGCGCAATGCCGTTTCCACCTGGCACACGGTACGCATCAATACCGACCGATCCGATGGCGGCAGATCGGTCATCTCGCTGACGTGCGCATTCCAGATCACACGACAGAAACCCGGATAGTTGGCGTCGTCGATCAGCACAACATGCAACTTGTCATTGCGAAAAATGATTTCGCCGCCGTCTTCATTGCAAAGTTCGCAACCGGACGTCGTCATACCAGCACCCGCTCGATGCCGCCGTTGTTGGCATTGCCGACATAGCGTTCCATCCAGTCTTCACCCAGCAGATGCTTGGCCATTTCGACCACGATGTAATCGGCCTTGCTGCCGGCGTCGTCGTTGTAGCGCGACAAACCCTGCAGGCAGGATGGACACGACGTCAGCACCTTGACCTCGCCGGTGAAACCGTCAGCGCGCAATTTGTCCGCGCCCTTCTCCATCTCTTCCTGCTTGCGGAAACGCACCTGCGTCGAAATGTCGGGACGCGCCACGGCAAACGTGCCGGACTCGCCGCAGCAGCGATCGTTCTTTTCGATCTTCTGCGCATCGACCGTCGTGATCAGCGTGTTGACCGTTTTCAACGGGTCCTGCAATTTCATCGGCGTGTGGCAAGGATCGTGATACATGTAGCGCACACCGCTGACACCTTCCAGCCTCACACCTTTTTCCATCAGGAATTCATGGATGTCGATGATGCGGCAACCAGGGAAAATCTTGTCGAATTCGTAGCCCTGCAATTGATCGAAACACGTGCCGCACGACACCACCACGGTCTTGATGTCGAGATAGTTCAGCGTGTTCGCCATGCGATGGAACAGCACGCGATTGTCGGTAATGATCTTCTCGGCCTTGTCGTAATCGCCCGAACCGCGCTGCGGATAACCGCAGCACAGATAACCCGGCGGCAGCACGGTCTGCACGCCGACATTCCACAGCATTGCCTGCGTCGCCAGGCCGACTTGCGAGAACAATCGCTCCGAGCCGCAACCAGGGAAATAGAACACCGCTTCGCTATCGGCCGTCGTCGACCGCGGATTGCGGATGATCGGGATCACCTTGTCGTCTTCGATATCCAGCAGCGCACGCGCGGTTTTCTTCGGCAGGTTGCCCGGCATCTTCTTGTTGATGAAGTGAATCACCTGTTCCTTGATCGGCGGTTTGCCGACGGTGGACTTCGGAGCGGCAGTCTGCTTCTTCGCCAGCTTCTTGAAGAAATCGTGGCCGAAGCGCTGCGCCTTGTAACCGAGTCCGACCATCGCCTGACGCGTCGCATTGATCGTCGACGGATCGGTCGCGTTCAGGAAGAACATCGCCGCTGTCGTGCCGGGATTGAACGACTTCTTGTCCATCTTGCGCAGCAAGTTGCGCATGTTCATCGATACGTCGCCGAAATCGATATCGACCGGGCACGGCGTCACGCACTTGTGACACACGGTGCAGTGGTCGGCAACGTCTTCGAACTCTTCCCAATGCTTGATCGAGATGCCGCGACGTGTCTGTTCTTCATACAGGAACGCTTCCACCAGCAGCGACGTCGCCAGAATCTTGTTGCGCGGCGAGTACAGCAGATTCGCACGCGGCACGTGCGTCGCACATACCGGTTTGCACTTGCCGCAGCGCAGGCAATCCTTGACGCTGTTGGCGATGGCGCCGATATCGCTCTGCTGCATGATCAGCGATTCGTGGCCCATCAGACCGAACGACGGTGTATAGGCATTGCGCAGGTCGGAACTCAGTTCCGACATGTCCATCAGCTTGCCCTTGTTGAAGCGACCTTCCGGATCGATGCGACGCTTGTATGCGCGGAAATCGGCCAGTTCTTCGGTTGTCAGGAATTCCAGCTTGGTGATGCCGATGCCATGTTCGCCGGAAATCACGCCGTTCAACGAACGCGCAAACGCCATGATGCGCGCGACGGTTTCGTGCGCGTCCTGCAGCATTTGATAATGATCGGAATTGACCGGAATGTTGGTATGGACATTGCCGTCACCCGCATGCATGTGCAGCGCGACGAACACGCGACCGCGCAACACGCGTTTGTGGATCGCGACGGTTTCGTCGAGAATCAGACGAAACGCGACACCGCTGAAAATCTGGCGCAGATGCGCACGCACTTCGGTCTTCCACGACACACGCACAGTGCGATCCTGCACGACATCGAATACGGTCGCATTCGGCTGCCTGGTCACACGTTCGTCGAACGTGCCGGTCAATGTCTGCACGCCAAGTGCGTTCAGTTCGCTCAGCGCATCGCGCAGCGGCTTGTCCAGATTCGACAGCAGATACGACCAGCGCGCGTGCGTCGTTTCGAGTAACTGTTCGGCTTGATTGACGCGATCTTCCAGCAACTCGGCCGGCGGAATACCATCGCCCTCTGCATCGTCGCTCTTGCCCAGCGGCAGATTGCCGGCGACAAAGAAGTTGTGCAATTCAGCCAGCAATTGCAGCTTGTTCTTGATCGACAGCTCGACGTTGATACGCTCGATCCCATCCGAATATTCGCCCATGCGATCGAGCGGAATCACGACGTCTTCGTTGATCTTGAAGGCATTGGTATGCTTGGAAATCGCTGCGGTACGCGCGCGATCGAGCCAGAATTTCTTGCGCGCTTCCGGGCTGACGGCAATGAAGCCTTCGCCGACGCGCGTGTTCGCCAGACGCACGACCTCGGATGCGGCAATTGCGACCGCGTTTTCATCTTCACCGACGATGTCACCGAACAGTGCCATCTTCGGCAGCACATCGCGTTTCGATTTGGTCGCGTAACCGACCGCGCGCAGATAACGTTCATCCAGATGTTCGAGACCGGCCAGACGCACGGTCGCAAACTCGCCGCCCTTGGCCGGCAAGCCATCGAGATAATCCTTGATCTCGACGATCGAAGGCACCGCATCGCGCGAGTGGCCGAAGAACTCCAGACAGACGGTGCGCGTGTGCTTCGGCATCTTGTGCAGTATCCAGCGTGCCGACGTGATCAGGCCGTCGCAGCCTTCCTTCTGCACGCCGGGCAGACCGGCGAGGAATTTATCGGTAACGTCCTTGCCGAGGCCCTCCTTGCGGAACGTGCGGCCGGGGATTTCCAGCATTTCGGTCTTGAATGGCTGATTGTTGCCGCGGCCTTTTTCGTTCGGGTGCGTCCATTCGAGCTTGAAGGTTGCCGTTGGCGCATCGTGAATCTTGCCAAGGTTGTGTTCGATGCGCGTGACTTCGAGCCAGTCGCCGTTCGGATCGACCATTTTCCAGCTCGCCAGATTGTCAAGCGCGGTGCCCCACAACACGGCTTTCTTGCCGCCGGCGTTCATCGCGATATTGCCGCCGATGCACGACGCTTCCGCGGAGGTCGGATCGACCGCGAACACGAAGCCGGCTTTTTCCGCCGCATCGGCCACGCGCTTGGTGACAACGCCCGCGCCGGAATAGATCGTCGCGTAATCGCGGTCGACGCCTGGCAGACGCGTCATCGCGACATCGCCCAGTTGAATCAGTTTTTCGGTATTGATGACGGCCGACATCGGCGTCAGCGGAATTGCGCCGCCGGTATAACCGGTGCCGCCGCCGCGCGGGATGATGGTCAGGCCGAGTTCGATGCAGCCTTTGACGAGGCCGGCCATTTCGTCTTCGGTATCCGGCGTCAGCACGACGAACGGATATTCGACACGCCAGTCAGTTGCATCGGTCACATGCGACACGCGTGACAAACCGTCGAACTTGACGTTGCCCTTGTCGGTATAACGGCCCAGCACGCGCGTCGCGCGTTTGCGCAGATCCCAGGTATTGCGGAATTCTTCACCGAAATCGGCGACAGCCTTGCATGCAGCCTGCACCAGCGCTTCGACTGCGGCGGCACGACGTTGCGCGTTGGCGTCGTCATGCGCGTCCAGATCACTCTTGCGGCGCTTGTCGACTTCGCCCAGACGATGGTTCAACGCGTCGATCAACGCCTGACGGCGCTTCGGGTTGTCCAGCATGTCGTCCTGCAGGTACGGATTGCGCCGCACGACCCAGATGTCGCCGAGCACTTCGTAAAGCATGCGCGCAGAACGGCCGGTCTGGCGTTCGCTGCGCAATTCTGCGAGCAGTGTCCATGCTTCTTCACCGAGCAGGCGAATCACGATCTCGCGATCGGAAAAAGACGTGTAGTTGTACGGGATTTCGCGCAGGCGCGTCGATGTGTTGCCGTCGGGAGCGTCGGCGAGTAGGGTCTGCAAATGGGCTGGGGCGTTCATCAAGAGTCGTGTGAACTGATGCTAAAGACGCATTCTAGCCGATTGCGGTCTGCGCCGTTGGTGCGGAAACACGCTGAAGCCGCGCTTCATTGCCCGAAAAATTCCCGCAATTGGCATCAAAACAGATGCATCAGGTACTGCCAGAATCCATCCGGCACAAACAGCAGCAGCCACGTCATCGTCAGGTAACGCAGAAACTTGCCGATCGCCATGTAGACGACGCATTCCCAGAACGGCAGGCGCAGCCAGCCGGCCAGTACGCAGATCGGATCGCCGACTCCGGGCAACCAGGACAGCATCATCGTCTTCGCGCCGAACCGCTGCAGCCAGCCGAACCAGCGCGTCTGGCGCTCCTTCGCAAACATCCGCTTGGCGCCGAACCCCATCCAGTAATCGATGATGCCGCCCAGCGTGTTGCCGGCGGTCGCCACCAGAATCGCCGGCCAGAACAGGCCGGGATTTGCCTTGACGACCGCAAACACGGCCGGCTCCGAGCCGATCGGCAAAAGGGTTGCCGACGCCGTACTGACGATGAAAACCGACCATAGGCCGACTTGCGGCACGGCCAGCACAGAAAGCAGCCATTGAACGGCGTTTTCAATCATGAGCGGTCAGGCATGAGAAATCCTCGAAAGCCCGCGAATCGATTTGCGAAATCCCAGTGTCGGATTGAATGTGCATTGGATGTTGAATTGAATAGCGAGTTGGAAGTTGAGTGTCGCAACCTCGAATGGTTCGGCATCTCCGTCCATCTTCGTCAAAGGGTGTCCATTATAATGAGCGACCGCGCAGCGAATTTTTCGACAACCTTCGCAAGCTGCGCCTCAACACATTGCACCTATGACGACCGACTACCTGAAGAAAATCCTGACCGCGCGTGTATATGACGTCGCCGTGGAATCGCCGCTGGAACTGGCGCCAACGCTGTCGAAGCGTTACGGCAACCAGATTTATTTCAAGCGCGAGGATATTCAGAGCGTGTTCAGCTTCAAGCTGCGCGGCGCGTACAACAAGATGGCGCAACTGCCTGCCGACAAACTGAAACGCGGCGTGATCTGCGCCTCCGCCGGCAATCACGCACAAGGCGTCGCACTGTCGGCCGCCAAACTCGGCTGCCGCGCCGTCATCGTGATGCCGACCACCACGCCATCGGTCAAGGTCGAAGCGGTCAAGGCGCGCGGCGGCGAGGTTGTGCTGTTCGGCGATTCGTATTCGGATGCCTATCAGCATGCACTGGCGCTGGAGAAAAAACTCAAGCTCACCTTCGTCCATCCGTTCGACGATCCCGACGTGATCGCCGGCCAGGGCACGATTGCGATGGAAATCCTGCGCCAGCATGCCGGCCCGATTCACGCGATCTTCGTCCCGATCGGCGGCGGCGGTTTGATCGCCGGTATCGCCGCCTACGTCAAGGCGGTGCGTCCCGAGATCAAGGTCATCGGCGTGCAGACGACCGATTCGGACGCCATGGCGCGCAGCCTGAAATCAAACCGTCGTGTCACGATGCCGGATGTCGGTCTGTTCGCAGACGGCACCGCAGTCAAACTCGTCGGCGAAGAAACCTTCCGCCTGGCCAAATTGCATGTGGACGACGTCATCGTGGTCGATACCGATGATG
The DNA here is from genome assembly GCF_035565035.1 of Oxalicibacterium sp. GTDB lineage: Bacteria > Pseudomonadota > Gammaproteobacteria > Burkholderiales > Burkholderiaceae_D > Oxalicibacterium. Next base: position 75,750 of record NZ_DATMTD010000105.1, read on the forward strand.
TATGCACCGCGATCAAGGACGTATTCCAGGATACGCGCAGCATTCTCGAACCGTCCGGCGCGCTGGCCGTGGCCGGCGCAAAAGCCTATATCGAGCGTTCGCAATCCACCAAAAAGCCGGTCAAGAACGAGACGCTGATCACCGTCGCCAGCGGCGCCAACATGAACTTCGATCGCCTGCGCTTCGTCGCCGAAATGGCCGACGTCGGCACCGCGCGCGAAGGCGTGTTTGCGGTGACGATTCCGGAAGAGCGCGGCAGCTTCAAGCGTTTCTGCAAACTGGTCGGACCGCGCAATGTAACCGAATTCAACTATCGCATCAGCGACGCGAAAAAAGCGCACGTGTTCGTCGGCATACAGATTCCCGATCGCGACGAAGCGGTCCGCATCACAAAGAACTTCGACAAGCACGGCTTCAGGACGCTGGACCTGACGCATGACGAACTGGCGAAAGCCCACATTCGTCATCTGGTCGGCGGCAAGAGCGAACTGGCGCATGACGAACTGCTATATCGCTTCGAATTCCCGGAACGTCCAGGTGCACTGATGCGCTTCCTCGACAGCTTGGCGCCAAACTGGAACATCAGCCTGTTCCACTACCGGAATCAGGGCGGCGATGTCGGCCGCATTCTGGTCGGTCTGCAAGTGCCGAAGAAGGAAATGAAGGATTTCCGCGCCTTCCTCGCCGGCCTCGGCTATCGACACTGGGACGAGACCGACAATCCTGCCTACAAACTGTTTTTGTAAAATTTACAGACTTGCGGCGACTGCGCTTGCGGCCTAAGATTCGCGCTCTGGTTTAGCGTAGAGTTGACGCGCAGTAACGCCGCACCAATCACGCGGTGCGCTCGTTCCGCGTTCAATCGACTGAGTTCTGTTCATCGGAACGCATCACCACAAGAACCATAAAAGTCGAAGCATATCTGCTTGCAGTTCGTCTGCAGGAGGATGTCGTCGTGCCGCTCGCATGCGGCGATTGCCATCTCGACGGCAATCGCCGTGTGTTGCCTTACAAGGGAAGAACAATGACCGACGTGTTTGCAAGCAACCAGGATACCTTCCGCCGCATCCTGACCCGCAATGTCACCATCCCGCTGGTAGCAGGCCTCATCACTGCGCTCGCGTTCATCGGCCTGATCCTGTATCTGCTGTCCGTGATGACGTGGGTCGAGCACAGCGAGCGGGTGATCGGCAACACCAATGAAGTCAGCAAACTGTCGGTCGATATGGAAACCGGCATGCGCGGCTTTCTGCTGACCGGCAAGGAAGCCTCGCTCGAACCCTATCTGATCGGCAAACCGCGCCTCGCCGTCGAAATGTCGGCACTGCACGAAGGCGTTGCCGACAATCCGGCGCAGATCGAACGGCTGAAACGGATCGAGGCATTGCAGGTGCAATGGGATGAATTTGCGCAGACGATGATCGAGCTGCGCCGCACCAACGGCAACTTCCAGCGATTGCTCGACATGAACGTCGGCAAACTGCAGTTCGACCAGATCCGCGACGAGCTCAAGGATTTTCTCGACGCCGAACAGCGCCTGCGCAAACAGCGCAATGACGATGCGCGCAGTGTGACCACCATTTCCATCGCATCCTTCCTGCTTCTCAGCGTGGCGATCAGCGGTCTGCTCGCCTTCCTCGGCCGACGCGAACTGCTGCAACTGTCGGCAACCTACGGTACGGCACTGAAGGAACATGCGGAACACGCCGAAGTGTTGCAGCAGCAGGCATGGCTGCGTTCCGGCCAGACGCAACTGGTCGAACGCGGCGTCGGGCGGCTGGCGCTGCCGCAACTGGGCGCCGCGATGCTGGAATTTCTCGCGCAATATGTGAAGGCGCAAGTCGCCGCGCTTTACATCCGCCAGGACGACGGTTCGCTTCAACGCGTCGCCACCTACGGTTTCAGTAGCGATGGCGAACAATTCGGCAAAACGTTCAGGGACGGTGAAAGCCTGGTCGGCGAATCCGCCGCCGACCGACGACTGATCCATCTCGACGACGTGCCGGCCGGCTACCTGAAGGTGAACTCCGGTCTTGGCGAAACCACAGCCGCCAATGTCGTGCTGCTGCCGATCGACAACGAAGGCACGGTCAACGGCGTGGTGGAACTGGGGTTCCTGCACAAGGTAACGCAGCGCGACATCGATTTCCTCAAACTGATCGCCGGCAATATCGGTACGTCGGTTGAAGCGTCACGCTATCGCCAGTTGCTGCAGGATGCATTGGCGGAAACCCAGCAACTGAACGAGGAATTGCAGGTCCAGCAGGAAGAACTGCGCACCAGCAACGAGGAGCTCGAGGAACAGTCGCGCGTGCTGGAGGAGTCGCAGGCGCATCTGGAAAATCAGAAGGCGGAACTTGAGCAGACCAACGATCAACTGGCAAGCCAGGCCATCATTCTCGATCAGAAAAACAGCGCGCTCAACCAGGCGCAGACAGAACTCGAAGAACGTGCCGCCGAGCTGCAACGCGCCAGCAAGTACAAGTCCGAGTTCCTCGCCAACATGTCACATGAACTGCGCACGCCGCTGAACAGTTCGTTGATCCTCGCCAAGCTGCTATCCGAGAACGCGCAAGGCAACCTGACCGCCGAACAGGTCAAATTTGCCGGCGCCATCTATTCGGCAGGCAACGATCTGCTGAACCTGATCAACGACATTCTGGACATCTCCAAAGTCGAAGCCGGCAAGCTGGAACTCGCACCGGAAGACATTCCGCTGCGCAAGCTGGTCGATTCGCTGAAGATGACATTCGAGCCGCTGGCCAGCCAGAAGAAGCTCGATTTCAAGGTCACGATTGCCAAGGGCACGGCGCCCGGCATCTTCACCGATCGTCAGCGACTGGAACAGATCCTGAAAAACCTGCTGTCCAACGCCGTCAAGTTCACCGAAGCCGGCAGCGTGGAACTGAATGTGTCGCAGGACGAAAACGGCCACCTGCGTTTTGCCGTGCAGGATTCCGGCATCGGCATTCCACCCGACCAGCAGAAACTGATCTTCGATGCGTTCCACCAGGCCGACGGCACCACCAGTCGTCGTTACGGCGGCACCGGACTGGGCTTGTCGATTTCGCGCGATCTGGCCGTGCTGCTGGGCGGTTCCATCCATGTCTGCAGCCAACCGGATCAAGGCAGCACCTTTACACTGGTGATGCCACCGGTGTGGCAGGAGCCGGTACATGAACTGGAAGCCGCGCCGCACGCGGCGGCCTCCGTTCAGGCGCATGCGATGACCGCCACGGCGGCGGCACACGCACCAACCGATGCCGCAACGGTCGGTGCGCCACCGTTTGACGACGATCGCGACAACGAGCGTGGCAACCGGCGGATGGTGCTGGTCATCGAAGACGATACCGAATTCGCCCACATCCTGTTCGATCTTGCGCATGAGATGCAATATCAGTGCATCGTCGCGCAGGACGCGCAGGACGGCCTGCATCTGGCCGCCGCATACCATCCGGACGCGATTCTGCTCGACATGCGATTGCCGGATCGTTCCGGCCTCAGTGTGTTACAGCAGTTGAAGGAAAATTCCCTGACACGACATATCCCGGTGCACATTGTTTCAGCCGTCGATCGTGCCGACGCCGCGATGCATCTGGGTGCGATCGGTTACGCCGTCAAGCCGACATCGCACGATCAATTGAAGGATGTATTCCGCAAACTGGAAGAGAAATTCACGCAAAAGATCAAGCGCGTGCTGCTGGTCGAGGACGATGCACGCCAGCGCGACAGCGTGGTGCAGTTGATCGGCGACAGCGATGTGGAAATCACCGCAGTCGAGCTTGGCGAAGAAGCGCTGCGCCTGCTGCGCACGACGATCTTCGACTGCATGATCATCGACCTGAAGTTGCCGGACATGCAGGGCAATCAGTTGCTGCAACGCATGTCCAGCGAGGAAATCTGCTCGTTCCCGCCGGTCATTGTCTACACCGGCCGCAACCTGACGCGCGACGAAGAAGCCGACCTGCTCAAGTATTCGCGCTCGATCATCATCAAGGGCGCACGTTCACCGGAACGCCTGCTGGATGAAGTGACGCTGTTTTTGCACAAGGTGGAAGCGGAACTGTCGAGCGAACGGCAGACGATGCTGAAAATCGTGCGCAACCGCGATCGCGTATTCGAAGGTCGCCGCATCCTGCTGGTGGATGACGACGTGCGCAACATCTTTGCGCTGACCAGCGTGCTGGAACAGAAAGGTCTGCATGTCGAGGTTGCACGCAATGGATATGAAGCGATCGATCGCGTGAATCAACAGGGAAATGACATCGATCTGGTCTTGATGGATATCATGATGCCGGGGATGGATGGGCTGGAAGCGACACGCCGCATTCGCAAGGACCCGCGCTTCGTGCAATTGCCGATCATCGCCATTACGGCAAAAGCAATGAAGGACGATCAGGAGCAATGCATGAAGGCCGGCGCCAACGATTACCTTGCCAAACCGGTCCATCTGGATCGTCTGTATTCGCTGTTGCGCGTATGGATGCCGAACATGGAACGACTCTGACATGCCGCAACAGAACGTCGCCAGCGTTGATATCGAATTGCGTCTGCTGATGGAGGCAATCTATCTCAAGTACAGCTACGACTTTCGCGACTATGCGCTGACATCGCAGAAACGGCGCGTGCTGCATGCCGTGCGGCAAATGGGATGTCCGACGGTTTCTGCATTGCAGGAAAAAGTGCTGCACGATCCGGCAACGTTCATGCAGCTTCTGCAATACCTGACAATTCCGGTCAGCCAGATGTTTCGCGATCCGACGTATTTCCTTGCGTTGCGCCAGGAGGTCATTCCTTTCCTGAAGACCTATCCGTCGCTGAAAATATGGATCGCCGGCTGCAGTACCGGCGAGGAAGTCTATTCGATGGCGATCATGCTGAAGGAAGAAGGCCTGCTCGACCGCTCGATCATCTATGCCACCGATATCAATCCGGAATCGCTGGACCGCGCACGCAAAGGGGTGTTTGCGCTCGAACACCTGAAGACCTACACCGCCAATTATCAGAAAGCCGGCGGCACGTGTTCGTTTTCGGATTACTACACGGCGGCCTACAACGCCGCACTGTTCGATCGTTCATTGATCGAGAACATCACGTTTGCCGATCACAGTCTGGCGACCGACAGCGTGTTTGCCGAGACACATCTGGTTTGCTGCCGCAATGTGCTGATCTATTTCAACAAGACCTTGCAGGATCGCGCCTTCGGACTGTTTCACGAATCGCTGTGTCATCGCGGGTTTCTGGGGCTGGGCAGCAAGGAGAGTATCGACTTCTCGTCCTACTCGTCCAGCTTCGAACCGCTGGTCAAGAAAGAGCGGATTTTCCGCAAACTTTGATTGACACCTTTCGCCATGAAAACACCCAGCACACGTCATCTTGAAGCGATCGTGATCGGCGGTTCTGCCGGGGGCATCGACGCGCTGCTGGCATTGTTACCGAGATTACCGTCCGGCTACTCCCTGCCGATCGTCATCGTGCTGCATCTGCCGGATGAGCGCGATAGTCGCCTGGCAGAAATTTTCGCCGCCCGTCTGTCACTACCGGTGCGTGAGGCCAGAGACAAGGAGACGATCCAGCCCGGCACCGTTTATTTCGCCGGTGCCGGTTACCACTTGTCGATCGAGGCCGATCGCAGCTTTTCGCTCAGCTGCGAACCACCGCTGCACTTCTCTCGTCCATCGATCGACATCCTGATGGAATCGGCCGCCGATGCCTACGGCCCTGCACTGCTCGGCATCCTGCTGACCGGCGCCAATGACGACGGCGCCGCCGGACTTTGTCACGTACAGGAACGCGGCGGCATGACCGTGGTGCAGGATCCGTCGGAGGCGCACATCGCCACCATGCCGGCAGCCGCGATCGACATCTTTACCCCTGACAAAATTCTGAAACTGCAGGACATACACGCACTGCTTTTGACTCTGGACGACTCTCATGCACACTGAACGCACCAAACTGTTGATCGTCGACGACTTGCAGGACAACCTGCGTGCATTGAACGCGCTGATCCGCAAGGAAGATCGTCTGATCTACGAAGCCACGTCCGGTGAAGAAGCGCTGACATTGATGCTGGAACACGAATTCGCGCTTGCGATCCTCGACGTGCAAATGCCGGACATGGACGGCTTCGAACTCGCGGAACTGATGCGCGGCACTGAAAAAACTCGCCATATTCCGATCGTCTTCGTCAGCGCCGCCGGCAAGGAACTGAATTACGCGTTCAAGGGATATGAAAGCGGTGCCGTCGACTTCCTGTACAAGCCGCTCGATTTTTATGCGGTACAAAGCAAGGTCAGCGTTTTCGTCGATCTGTATCAACAACGGAACGAAACACGCCGCCAGGTCGCTGCGCTGGAAAAAAGCCGGCAGGAACAGGAAGTCCTGATGCAGGAACTGCATGCTGCACAAAAGCAGTTGCAGCATGCCGTCAGGATGCGTGACGAATTCATGTCGATGGTGGCACACGAGTTGCGCACGCCGCTCAATACGCTGTTCCTGGAAACGCAGATGCGCAAGATGCAACTGGAACGCGGCGACATCGCCGTTTTCAACGCCGACCGTCTGGAAAAAATGGTAGCACGCGACGGTCGCCAGATTCAAAGCATGATCCGCCTGATCGACGACATGCTGGATGTGTCGCGCATACGCAGCGGCAGGCTGTCGATTCGTCCGGCGTGGACCGAGCTGTCCAGCCTGCTGGTGCGTATCGTCGGCGACTTGACGGCGCAGGCCGCAGCGTCCGGCACCACGATCGAACTGGTTGCCGATGAAGAAGTAAGCGGCATGTGGGATGAATTCCGCATCGAACAGGTCATCGTCAATCTGCTGACCAATGCCATCCGCTATGGACAGAAAAAGCCGATCGAGGTCAGCCTGGTGACCACCGCCAACAGCGCACGAATTTACGTCAAGGATCAGGGCAACGGTATTTCAGCCGAGGATCAGCAGCGCATCTTCGAGCCGTTCGAGCGCGGCGCCGGCAACCACGTTTCCGCAGGTCTCGGTCTGGGGCTGTATATTTCGCGACAACTGGTCGAGGCGCACAACGGCACGATCAGCGTGCAAAGCAATCCGGGCAAGGGCACGGTCTTTACCGTCGCGCTACCGTTATCGCAAGACCATCATCTGGCGCCGGAGGCATGAGCCGCTCCGCGCAGCAAGCAGCAATGGAATGACTGAGAGAACATCGTGGCAATGAACGAGATTTACGCCGAGGTCGAACCGGCACGTGGCGACATCGACGCCCTGAAAGACGCCACTGTCATCGAATTCGGCGCCCCCTGGTGTCCCCATTGCCAGAACGCACAGCCGCTGATCGCCTCCGCTTTCAGCAAGCATCCTCAACTGCGCCACATCAAGATCGAAGACGGTCCCGGACGCCGACTCGGCCGCTCGTTCAGGATCAAGCTGTGGCCGACGCTGATTTTCATGAAAGACGGCGTCGAAATCGACCGGCTGGTTCGACCGCAGGAAAGCACCGCCATTGCGCAGGCGATGACGGCACTCGATGGCTTAAGCTGATGGGTGTACGCCGATAGGATTAGAATCGAACCTGTATCGATTTGATGCCTATGCGATCCCACTCTCGTCTGTTCTTACAGACATGCTTTTCAGACAACCATCTCGCCATGACCGCTCCATCCGCTCCTTCGTCGTCGCCGCTCGGCAAACCCTCTGTTTACAGCGCGCAATACGACCCGTCGCTGCTGTTTTCGATCCCGCGCCAATACAAGCGCGACGAACTCGGCCTCAACGGCACGCTGCCGTTTTTCGGCATGGATATCTGGAACGCCTATGAACTGTCGTGGCTGAACATGCGCGGCAAGCCGCAAGTGGCGATCGCACGCTTCATGGTGCCGGCCGATTCACCCTGCATCATCGAATCCAAATCGCTGAAGCTGTATCTGAATTCGTTCAACCAGACCAAGCTCGGCGGTACCGAAGCGCTGCTTGAATTGCTGCAAATCGATCTGTCGACCGGCTTCGGAGCACCTGTACAAATTACCCTGACAGCACCGGATACGTTCGCCACAGTGAACATGAGTGAACTGAACGGCCTGTCGCTGGATCGCCTTGACATCGAAGTCGAAGAATATCTGCCGGACGCCAATCTGCTGACTGCCAATCACGACGAAGCGCCGATCGAGGAACAACTGGTATCGCATCTGCTCAAATCGAACTGTCTGGTAACCGGCCAACCCGACTGGGCCAGCGTGCAGATTCATTATGTCGGCGCGCCGATCGACCACGAAGGTCTGCTGCGCTACATCATCGGATTCCGCGAACATCACGAGTTCCACGAGCAATGCGTGGAGCGCATCTTTATCGACATCCTGCGCCAGTGCAAACCGCAAAAACTGGCCGTCTATGCGCGTTACACGCGGCGCGGCGGCCTCGACATCAATCCGTGGCGCAGCAACTTCAGCACCGGCAAGCCGCCATCGAATGCGCGCAGTGCACGACAATAACCGAAAGTGCGCAGTCGAAATGTCGTCTGAAATTGCCATTCCGACCACGGATACCAAAAGTGAAACAGATTGATATTTCGGTGTAAAACTTTTTAACAAAACGCATCCATTGCACAACATTCCCCGGCAACAAATTGTCAGCAGGGTTCGTTTCGGACCCACCCGGAAAAAATAGGCCTATAATCCGTCGCAGAGTCCTTTCTTGTGCATTGCATCAATGAACCATCTCAGTCAGATTCTTCCCCCTGCCAATGTCGTGCTCGATCTCGACGTCTCCAGCAAAAAGCGTACGTTCGAACAGGTCGGCCTGATTTTCGAAAACAACTGTGGCATTGCCCGCTCCGATGTTTCGGACAATCTGTTCGCACGCGAACGTCTTGGTTCGACCGGCCTCGGTCACGGTGTCGCCGTTCCCCACGGCCGCATCAAGGGATTGAAGGCGCCGCTGGCCGCTTTTGTACGTCTGGCACAACCGATTCCGTTTGAATCGCCGGATGGTCAGCCGGTCAACCTGCTGATCTTTTTGCTGATTCCGGATCACGTGACGCAACAACATCTGGAAATCCTGTCCGAACTGGCAGAAATGTTTTCCGATGAAGCATTCCGCACGATGCTGGCAACCACCGCCGATCCGGCTGCCGTTCACGCGCGCCTGATTACCTGGCAGCCGAGCCTGCAAAGCGCGAACTGATTTCCGGCACCGCTTCGGTGCCCACCAACTCCCCCACCATGCCATTACCGACTCCGCTCTCGATCCAGCAACTGTATGACGACAATCGCGAACCGCTGCAGCTTGGATGGTTTGCGGGATTTCCCGGTGGGGAACGACAAATCTCCGGCGACGCCACTTCGGCCGCCGATCAGGTCGGTCACCTGAATCTGATTCACCCCGGCCGCATCCAGGTGTTCGGCCATCAGGAAACCGAATATTACGAACGTCTGTCAGCCGGTGCGCGTGCCTATCACACGGCTGAACTGATCTCCGGTCAGCCGCCAGCCGTGATCATCGCGCAAGGTCTGGAAACGCCGCCCGGCATCATGGCGATCTGCGACGCCAAGAACATTCCGCTGTTTTCGACACCGTTACCGGCTGCGCAGGTCATCGATTACCTGCGTGTCTATCTGTCGAAAAAACTGGCGCAACGCATCACGATGCACGGCGTCTTCATGGACGTGCTGGGTGTCGGCGTATTGATCACCGGCGAGTCCGGCCTCGGCAAAAGCGAACTCGGTCTTGAATTGATCTCACGCAGTCACGGTCTGGTGGCAGACGATGCCGTCGAATTCGCACGCATCGCACCGAACATGATCGAAGGTCGCTGCCCGCCGCTGTTGCAGAACCTGCTGGAAGTGCGGGGCCTCGGTCTGCTCGACATCCGCACCATCTTCGGCGAAACCGCCGTGCGGCGCAAAATGCGCCTGAAACTGATCGCGCATCTGGTGCGCCGCAGCTCGATGGAAGACAACTACGAACGCCTGCCACTGCCATCGCAATCCGAGGAAATCCTCGGCCTGGCAATCCGCAAGGTCGTGATCCCGGTCGAAGCCGGACGAAATCTCGCGGTGCTGCTGGAAGCAGCGGTACGCAACACGATCCTGCAACTGCGCGGCATCGACACTTTGCGCGACTTCATGATTCGCCAGCAAAAGGCGATGGAAAGCGACGAGTAGTGCCAGTCGCGTCGATGCCCGAACGCCTTGTTGCGCTTGCGGTATCATGAACGTCATGCGCATCATTCTCCTCACAGGCATCTCCGGCTCCGGCAAATCCGTCGGGCTGAAAGCACTCGAAGATGCCGGTTACTTCTGCGTCGATAATCTTCCGCCCCCACTGTTGCGCGCGCTGGTCACTGCGCGCCTGGAAGAAAACGGCGAGACGCTGGCCGTTTCGATGGATGCGCGCAGTGCCAGCTCATTGATCGGCTTGCCGGACGATCTGGCCTGGCTGCGCAGCCAGGGTCACGATGTGAAGGTCCTGTTCCTCACGGCAAAAACCGATTCACTGATCGCCCGTTTTTCCGAAACACGCCGCAGCCATCCACTATCGCATCGCAGCTTCGTCAGCGACAACGCCACCGAACGTCGCACGCTGACCGAATGCATACGCGAAGAACGCGAAATGCTGGCCGGCATCGAGGAAATCAGCCACGTCATCGACACCTCCGGCATGCGCGCCAACAAGTTGCGCGCATGGATCAAGGGACTGGCCGATACCGATCGTTCGCCGCTGACGTTGCTGTTCGAATCGTTCGCCTTCAAGTTCGGCGTGCCGCTCGATGCGGATCTGGTCTTCGACGTCCGTACCTTGCCGAATCCGCATTACGACGAAGCGTTGCGACCGTTGACCGGACGCGATGCGCCGGTGCAGGAATTTCTCGCGGCGCAAGCAGATGCGGTTGAACTGCTGGCGGACATTCGCGGGTTCGTGCGCAAATGGCTGCCCGCGTTCAAGAACGACAATCGCGGCTATCTGACCGTCGCCATCGGCTGCACCGGCGGCCAGCATCGCTCGGTCTATTTCGTCGAACAACTGGCCGAGTATTTCCGCTCGACCGAACACGTGCTGCTGCGCCATCGCGAACTTGACTGACACCGCCAACCTTCATCGGTAACTGCCGCCATGGCGTGCCACGTCGCCCTGCAATCTACCCATCATCTGATTTCCCATGCCCGACGATTCGCACTGGATTCCACTGTTCCCGCTCAACGCCGTCCTGTTCCCAGATGGCATTCTTCCGCTGAAAATCTTCGAAACCCGCTACATGGATATGGTGCGCGACTGCATGAAGCGCGAGGCACCGTTCGGCGTCGTATTGATCAAGTCAGGCAAGGAAGTCGGCGCAGCAGCGGAACCGGAATCTGTGGGCTGTCTGGCGCACATCACCCATTGGGACGCGCAACAACTTGGCTTATTGATGCTGCGTACGCAAGGCGGCCAGCGTTTTCGCATTCTGGAAACGCGCACGTTCAAGGATCAGCATCTGGAAGGACGCATCGAACTGATTGCACCCGACACGACCAGCGTACTGACGAAGCAGCACGAACCATGCGCTGCCACGTTGAGTCTGGTCATTCACGATATCGCGGCAAAGGGGCATGCGGAACAGGGCGATGAGTTTGACAATCCGTTTCCGGAAACGCTGCAACTGAACGACGCCGGCTGGGTCGCCAACCGATGGAGCGAGATCCTGCCGATTCCGTTGAAGGCGCGGCAGAAACTGCTGGAATTGAACGATGCGCACAATCGGCTGGAAATCATTCACCAGTACCTGCTCCAGCATCACATCATCTGAAGCGCCACTACTCCGCGACAACAACCGCAACAGTTATTGCGACAGCAAATCAGGTTCGCGGAAAATCGCCAGCAGCAGTTTTTTGACCGGTGCCGGCAATGGTGCTTCGGCCATTGCACGCACCGGATACCACGCATGATTGTGCTGAGCCGCGATCTGCAGACGACGTGACAGATCGATTCGATAGGGCGTCACATGCAGTTTGAAATGTGTGAACACGTGTGAAAACGCGGGCAGCCTTGCCGTCGATGCCGTCGTGCCGAATGGCGCAACAACGCGCTCGAAATCGATGACGTCATTGTCCGTCGGCGCGACTTCAGGCAGCGACAGCAAACCGCCCCAGATTCCGCTGTCGGGGCGCTGCTCCAGCAATACCTGATCGCCATTGACAATCACCAGCATCGTCGCGTGTTTTTCCGGCACCTTCTTCTTCGGTTTGCGCACCGGTAGCTCCGCCGTGCGTCCGCTGGCAAATGCAACGCAGCGATGCGCGAGCGGACAGCGATTGCAGGCCGGACGATTGCGCGTGCACAAGGTTGCACCCAGATCCATCAAGCCTTGCGTATAGCTTTCCACACCGGTCTCCGGCAGCAATGCAACGGCACGCAACCACATGTCGTTTTCCACCGCCTTTTCTCCGGGAAAACGATCGATACCGAATACACGTGCGAATACGCGCTTGACGTTACCGTCGAGAATGGCAGCGCGCGTGCCGTATGAAAATGCAGAAATGGCCGCTGCCGTGGAGCGCCCGATTCCGGGCAGCTGCTCCAGCAAGTCCGGATCGGCGGGAAACACGCCGCCATGTTGCGCCACCACGGCTTGCGCACATTTGTGCAGATTGCGCGCACGCGAGTAATAACCAAGACCGCTCCAGTGCGCCATTACCTGCTCGGATGATGCGGCGGCCAGCGATTGAATGGTAGGAAAACTTTCCAGAAAGCGCGCGTAGTACGGAATGACGGCAGCGACCTGCGTCTGTTGCAGCATGATTTCGGACAACCAGACACGATAGGCATCACGCGTGTTTTGCCACGGCAAGGCATGACGTCCGTGCTGCTTCTGCCAGTCAATCACATCGCGCGAAAAACCAGTATCAGCAGCGAACTCGTCTGCAGATGCAGCAGCTTTTTTCGATTTGCGCGAAGAAACTCCGGCAGGCGATTCGCTTACGACGTCCTCAATCTTTTCCGCAACGACACGTTTCATCTATGCAGCGGCCCTCAACGCACCGAGTTGCGCGGCAATCGCCGCCTTCAATTCATTTTCCAGACGTGTCAGCATGGCGCGCTGCGTGTCCAGTTCCAGTTGCATCTGTTCGAAAGACAGCAGCTTTTCTTCCAGACTGTCGGTGGCAAGATGAATCTTTTCGATCGATTTCTTGCGACGTTTCAACTGCAACTTGTGTTCGCCAATCTGCGCCTCCAGGGGCGCCATTACAACCTTCAGCCACGCTTCGACATCGCGATTTGCCTGCAGCAGACACTGACGCACGCGCGAAGCGATCGAATCGAAGAACTTCTGCATCAGCACAACCTGCGGCGTCGTCATGACGGTCGTTGCACCGAACTGCTTGTGATAAAGCTGTTCGATCATCGCGACTTCCTTCATGTACTTTTCCAGCGAGAACGGCATCGGCGTCGCCAGCGCAAGGCCGTGTTCGGTCGAGAATTTGCGATACATGACCGACATCATTTCGCCGATCTCGTCGGTCTTCTGCGCCGACAGTTGCAGGCTTTCCAGGGTCTGTCTGAAGAATTCGCGCACGGCCTGACGCAAGCCCGCGGTGAACTTGCTCTTCTCCATCGCATCGCGCGTGGTGCGCACGTTTTCCTTCAGCACGCCCATGCCGAGATTGGTGAACACTTCCGTCGACAGACGTGCGAAGACCGAACGCGTGGCCTGCAGCTTGAACAGGCTGCCGTCGAATTCGCGCTTTTCCATGTCGATGCGCTTCATCATGTGTTCGAGGATGTTCTGGTTCTTGCCGCGCAGGCTTTTCAATTCGACCAGTTGCTCGACGACATTGCGCGAACGCGACGACAGCAGCGCGTGACTGGTCGCTGCCAGCTCGCTGATTTCCGACAGCAGTTGCGAACGAATGATTTCCTGCTTGGATGGAATCAGGCGGCTCGACAAGGCGTTTTCCAGCACGGGCACACGACTTTTCTCCAGCAACGGCGCATCGCCATTGATCTTGCCGACCAATCCCTTTTGCGCGGAAACCGGGAAAATCTGGCGTTCCGACAAATCCAGCATCTGCGCCACGCTGGCGACCTGCATCGCGATCTGGCGTTCGACTTCGTCTTCCGAACGCAGTTCGTCCCACATGCTGTCGATCTTGTTCAGCACGACCAGACGGCCGTTGCCTGCACCTGCGCCGCCGATGTGATTGCACCAGATGTCGATGTCGCTCTTCGTCACGCCGGTATCGGCTGCGAGAATGAACAGCACGGCGTGCGCATTCGGAATCAGGTTCAGTGTCAGTTCCGGTTCGGTACCGATCGCGTTCAAGCCCGGCGTATCGACAATCACCAATCCCTGCTTCAGCAAAGGATGCGGGAAGTTGACGATCGCATGACGCCATTGCGAAATCTCGACCGTGCCATCCGCATCCACCGCCATTGCCATGTCGGGATCGGTTTCGTCGTACAGGCCGTAGCGCACGGCATCTTCCACCGGCACGCGCTTGGTCAGACCGACCTGCTTGAACGCTTCCAGCATGCCGTCGCTGCTCGTGATGTCGAGCGGCAGCACTGTCCAGACCTGATTTTGCGTCTTGTAGTCGCTGGTCGACTGCGAATCGGCGCGCGTCTCGATCGGCAGCAGGCGGATCGATGGCGGAAAGGTTTCGTCGTACAGCAATTCGGTCGGGCACATCGTCGTGCGACCGGCTGAAGTCGGCAGGATGCGCTGACCGTAATCGGCGAAGAAGATGGCGTTGATCAGTTCGGATTTGCCGCGCGAAAATTCGGCGACGAAGGCAATCGACAGTTTGTCTTCATTCAGGCGCGTCAGTGCATGGGCAATGCGTTGTTCGCTGGCGGCATCGGACAGGTCGAGCTCCTGCACGCAATCGCGATAACGTTTCAGCGCATTCCGGACGTTATCGCGCCAGCCGCTGTATTCCTGAAATTTCTGCACCAGATTGCTCACATGCACCTCGCTGTTTTTGTTGCTGTTTTTTGCTGCCGTTTTTTATCGTTGTCTGCATCATCTCTGCAGCAGTTACCGGACACTAGCACCGGCCGTCATTTTTGACAATTTGGACAGTAGAAAGTCGAACGCTGCCCCTGCACGATCTGCTTGATCGGTGTATTGCAAATCCGGCAAGGTTCGCCGGTTCGCGCATACGCAAAATAACTTTGCTGGAAGTATCCGGACTGGCCATTGACCGACATGAAATCCTTCAGCGTGCTGCCGCCCTGCTCGATCGCCGCGGCGAGAATCTCGCGGATTGCCTGCGCCAGCCGTTCGTAACGCGCCAGACTGATGCGATGCGCCGGCGTCTTCGGATTGATGCGCGCCTGGAACAGGCTTTCGGACGCATAGATATTGCCGACGCCGACCACGATGTCTCCGGCCAGCAACACCTGCTTGATCGCCGCCGTGCGACCGCGCGTCTGCTGATGCAGCCATTTCGCGGTGAACTTGTCTTCCAATGGTTCGACACCCAGCGTACGCAACAACAAATGATTTTCGATATCGCCTTCTTCCGCTGCATGCCACAGCACAGCACCGAATCGGCGCGGATCACTGAGACGCAGCACCTGCGATCCGACATGCATATCGAAATGGTCGTGCTTTTTCGGCGGTACGTCCTGCGGCAGGATGCGAATGTGACCCGACATGCCAAGATGAATGATCAAGGTGCCGTGGTCGAAATGAATCAGCAGATATTTGCCGCGCCGCCCAGTGCTGCGCACCGTTCGTCCGGCCAGTGTCTGCGACAGCTCCAGCGGAAACGGCCAGCGCAAACCGGTATGGCGAAACTCCACTCCGCCGACGATCTGCCCTTCCAGATGTGGCGCAACACCGCGACGTGTGACTTCGACTTCAGGTAATTCAGGCATGGAAACCGGTTCTGATAGCGATTAAAACAGGAAGAAATACAGGTGCTCGATACGTCGGCTGCTACGCGCAATCACCAAAACAAGATGGCTCGCACGTATCAATACGCGCCACAAATGCATCGATACGCACTGCATGTCGGTTCAGCGTAGAATTGAATCCCTGCCCGATTTGCCTGGACTTCTTCAATTGAAAAATGCCCTCGTCATTGTAACGCTGTCCGCCTTTTTTTCCGTATCGACCGCACAGGCCCGTATCGTCTCGCCGCTGAATCTGGCGCAACAGGACGCAGCGCCGGCTGCGATTGCCGATAACGCGGACAAGAGCGACGCAGACAAGAAGAAAGACCCTTCCCTGCCCGACGTCGAACTGACCGAAGACCTGATGTACAAGCTGCTGCGCGCCGAATTTGCCTATCAGCGCGGCGACTGGCAGCTCGCCTTCGTGACGATGATGACGAGCGCACAACAGACACGCGATCCGCGTCTGGCACATCGCGCCGCCGAAATCGCATTGAGCGTCAAGAAAGCGAACGAAGCACTGGCTGCCGTCAAACTGTGGCGCGAACTGGCACCGAATTCCGACGAAGCCGATCAGTTCTACCTCGGACTGAGCGTACTCGGAGACGATCTGGCCGCGGCAAAACCGCTGCTGGTCGAACGCCTGCAGGAAGTTCGTCCGCAGCAACGCGGCCTGATGATTCTGCAGATCCAGCGCCTGCTATCCAGTTCGAAAGACAAGCAAGGCGCCTTCTCGCTGCTGGAAGAACTGGTCAAGCCCTATCCCGATCTGGTTGAAAGCCATATTGCGCTCGCGCACAGCGCCTACGCCAACAAGGAACTGACGATCGCGCGCCTCGAAGCGCAGCAGGCGCTGAAGCTCAAACCCGACCTGGAAATCGCCGCCCTGATGGTCGCGCAAACCATGACGGAACGCGCCGACACACTGGAATTCCTTGCGTCCTATCTGAAAGATCATCCGAAAGCACGCGATATCCGTATTGCGTACGCCAAAGTGCTGATCGACGACAAACAGTACGATCAGGCGCGCAAACAGTTCGGCATCCTGCTGGAAGAAAAGCCGAACGACCTTACCATCCTGTATGCGATGGGCATCCTCGGTGCGCAACTCAACGATCGCGCGATGGCCGAAAAATATCTGACCGCCTATCTGGCCGAACTGGACAAAAACCCGGATGAAACCCGCGATCCCGTACAGGCGCAACTGATCCTTGCGCAGATCGCCGAAGACCGCAAGGATTATCAGGCCGCATTGAAATGGCTGGCGCAAATCGATCCGGGTCCTGCCTATCTTGAAGCCCAGATTCACAGCGCACAGATCATGGCTGCCAGCGGCGATCTCGACGGCGCACGCAATCTGCTCGCGCATCTGACGCCGGAAGGCCAGCGCGAACAAGTCCAGGTCATCGCTGCCGACGCACAACTGCTGAGCCGCGCCGATCGCATGCCGGAAGCGTTGAACGTGATGGCCGCCGGTGAAAAACGCTTTCCGGAAGATACCGGCCTGCTGTACGACTACGCGATGCTGGCGGAAAAAGCCGATCGCCTTGACCTGATGGAGAACCTGCTGCGCAAGGTGATCAAGCTCGCACCGCAGAACCAGCATGCGTACAACGCGCTCGGTTATTCGCTGGCCGACCGCAATGTCCGTCTGCAGGAAGCGTACACACTGATCGAAAAAGCGCTGCAGCTCGCGCCGGAAGATCCATTCATCATGGACAGCATGGGCTGGGTGGAATTCCGCCTCGGCCGACTGCAGGAAGCGGAGGATTATCTTCGTCGTGCCTATGCATTGCGTCCCGATGTCGAAATCGGCGTGCATCTGGGCGAAGTATTGTGGGTCAAGGGCGACAAGGACAGCGCTCAGCAATTCTGGCGCGATGCGAGCCGCAAGGATCCGCAGAACGATGTGTTGAAAAGCACGCTGACTCGCCTGCGCGTGGATCTGTAAGCCTGAAGCAACTCTGTCATTCAGCAAAAGACATGGCAGCACCGGTTGTCATGTCGCTGGTGCAGCTGTGATGCAGGAATATTGCGTCACAGCGACATCCTCTGATTGCGCATCCATACATTTGCCACTTAACGATTCCCGAAAATGGCTATTTCATTTCTTTCCCGTTTTTCCATAGCTGAATACAAAACTGCGGCGTTGCTGTCAGTGTTGCTGTTATCCGGTTGCGCCTCACTGGAACCGCAATCCGGAAACGCATCCGTCGAATCAACGCAAGCTGCAGCCCACCGTCATTACCATGAAGCCATCGATCTGGATGGCCGCCTGTCCGTCCAATACCAGCGCAACAACGCGGACGAATCGCTGCATGGCAGCTTTACCTGGCGCCAGACTGCGCAGCACAACGCGATCACCCTGTTGTCACCTCTTGGCCAGACCATCGCCACTATCGCCGTTGAACCCGGCAATGCCACGCTGACGCAATCCGGCAAAACGTCACGCACTGCGGCTGACGTCGATGAACTGGCCGCGCAATCGCTGGGCTGGCCGTTACCGGTTTCCGGATTGCGCAACTGGCTGCAGGGATTTGCCATCGACGCCAACGGCAAGGCATTCCATGCGACACCCGACGAGAATGCGGTCACCACCGGCGATGGCTGGCAAATCCGTTACGTCACGTGGGATGAAAACGACCCCGCGCACATTCATCCGAAACGCATCGATCTCGAACGTGAAACCGAACAGGCCGGCAAGGTTGCCATTCGCATCGTGATCGACAACTGGCAGACACGTTGATTAACTGATTGCACCAACATGATCCGCACTCTGAACGATTGTCCGGCACCGGCAAAACTGAATCTGTTCCTGCATGTGACCGGCCGTCGTGCCGATGGTTATCACTTGCTGCAAACGGTTTTCCAGTTGCTCGATCATGGCGACACGCTGCATTTTTCTACACGCGACGATGGCGAAATCCATCGCACGACTGAACTTGTCGGCGTACCGGCAGAAAACGATCTGGTCGTGCGCGCCGCACGTCTGCTGCAACAAGCGATGCCACAACATCCTGCGCGCCGGAACGGCGCCGACATTGCCATCGAAAAACGCCTGCCGATGGGCGGCGGTCTCGGCGGCGGCTCATCCGATGCCGCTACCACGCTGATCGCGCTCAATCACTTGTGGCAGGCCGGCCTGTCGCGGCAGGAATTGATGACGCTAGGCTTGCAACTGGGCGCCGATGTGCCGTTTTTCATTTTCGGCAGCAACGCCTTTGCCGAAGGTATCGGCGAGTCGCTGGTTCCGGTCCAGACACCGGATTGCTGGTACGTCGTCATCGAACCGGGCGTGGGTGTACCGACACAACAGATATTTTCTTCAACGGAATTGACACGGGATACGAAACCCGTCAAAATATCGGACTTTTCTGGAACGCCTTTCGGCTTCGGAAAAAACGACCTGCAAGTCGTGGCTGCAAGCTTGTTCCCCGCAGTTGCCGAGGCCATCGAATGGCTGCGACAATACGGTGATGCAAGAATGACAGGCTCCGGCGCTTGTGTGTTCTGCCCTTTCGAGCAAGAACGGCAAGCCGATGCAGTACTGGCAACGGTACCGCGTCACTGGAAAGCCTGGAAAGCTAGGTCGCTGGCGCAACATCCGCTGGCACACTTGCTGCAGTCGTAACCCGGGAAGTACAGCAGAATTCGTTTGACGAGCATCCGCCGCTGCAAAGCGAAGAGATCGGCAAACACAAGGTTGTGTAGGGGAATCGCCAAGTTGGTTAAGGCACTGGATTTTGATTCCAGCATTCCAAGGTTCGAATCCTTGTTCCCCTGCCATTCAACAAGTAGCACCAAGAGTACGAAGCACAAAAGCAAGCCGCCAACACAAGACTTTTTCATGGTCATGTTTTGGCGGCTTCAACCTTTTCACGACACAGCCCACTGCAAGCAGGAATTCCCATGGCACTCGAGAACCTGATGGTTTTTACCGGTAACGCAAACCCGGATCTGGCTTTGGGGGTTGCCGAACACCTCGGCATTCCACTCGGCAAGGCAGTCGTCTCCAAGTTTTCGGACGGCGAAATCGTTGTCGAAATCAACGAGAACGTGCGCGGCAAGGATGTGTTCGTCCTGCAATCGACCTGCGCGCCGACCAACGACAACCTGATGGAAATCATGTTGATGGTCGACGCCCTGAAACGCGCCTCGGCCGGTCGCATCACCGCAGCGATTCCCTACTACGGTTATGCACGTCAGGATCGTCGTCCGCGCTCGGCGCGTGTTGCGATTTCGGCAAAGGTCGTCGCCAACATGCTGCAGGAAGCCGGCGTCGAACGCGTCCTGATCATGGATCTGCATGCAGATCAGATCCAGGGCTTCTTCGATATTCCGGTCGATAACATTTATGCATCGCCGATTCTGTTGAGCGATCTGGTTGCAAAGAATCACGACGACCTGCTGGTCGTTTCGCCGGACGTCGGCGGCGTGGTACGTGCCCGTGCACTGGCAAAACGCCTGAATTGCGATCTGGCCATCATCGACAAGCGTCGCCCGAAGGCGAACGTGTCGGAAGTGATGAACATCATCGGTGAAGTCGAAGGCCGCAACTGCGTGATCATGGATGACATGGTCGACACCGCCGGCACGCTGACGAAGGCTGCAGAAGTATTGAAGGAACGCGGCGCGAAGAAGGTTATCGCCTACTGTACGCACCCTGTGCTGTCCGGCCCGGCGATCGAACGCATCACGACCTCGCCGCTGGATGAACTGGTTGTCACCGACACGATTCCGCTGACCGAGGCAGCGCGTGCCTGCCCGAAGATTCGCGTATTGACCTGCGCACCGCTGCTGGCCGAAACCTTCAAGCGCATTACCAAGGGCGACTCCGTCATGTCGCTGTTTGCAGACTAAGAACGTTGTAGCCCGCCTCTTCGGAAGCGGGCATGAATGACCGGCTTGCCGGACATTCGCACCGGATGCGGCAGTTGTCGCATCCTTCCGAAATCCCCTGGTCGCGGGGGATTTAAACCGCAGGATGATTTTCATCCTGCAATTATTGGAGCTCTATCATGAAAGTAGTTGCATTCGCACGCAAAGAGCTGGGGACCGGAGCGAGCCGCCGCCAGCGCATTGCAGGCCTGACCCCAGGAATCGTGTACGGCGGTACCGCTGCACCGATGAACATTTCGCTCGACCACAATGCGCTGTACCACGCATTGAAAAAAGAAGCGTTCCACTCGTCGATCCTCGACCTCGAAGTGGATGGCAAGGCAGAAAAAGTTCTGCTGCGCGATTTCCAGGTCCACGCTTACAAACAACTCGTGTTGCACGCAGATTTCCAGCGCGTCGATGCTACCCAGAAGATTCACGTCAAGGTGCCTCTGCACTTCGTCAACGCTGAAACCTCGCCGGCAGTCAAACTGTCGGGCGGTATCATCAGCCACGTGACGTCCGAACTGGACATCAGCTGCCTGCCAGCCGACCTGCCTGAGTTCGTCGAAGTCGACCTGGGCAAGCTGGAAGTCGGTCACTCGATTCACCTGGCTGACATCAAGCTGCCGAAAGGCGTCTCCGCTGTTCAGCATGGTGGCGAAGAAAACCCGACGATCGCTACCGCAGCAATCCCTGCAGGCAAAGTGGAAGCCGCTGACGAAGCCGCTGCCGCTGCACCGGAAGGCGACGCAGAGAAGAAGTAATTCTTCTGCCGCTTCGATAAAAACCCGTCCTTGCGACGGGTTTTTTATTTATCCCGCTACACATATCGCAGCGTCATCCCCGATAATCAGGCTTTTCCGCTTTTCAACACATCATGTCCATCCGCCTCATCGTCGGCCTCGGCAATCCCGGGAGCGAATACGAACAAACCCGCCACAACGCCGGTTTCTGGCTGATCGACAATCTGGCGAACAGCCTGCCGCGCTGTCATCTGGTGCGCGAAACCAAATACAACGCGCTCGCGGCAAAGACCGCCATCGCCGGGCAGGAAGTCTGGTTGCTGGAACCGCAGACCTTCATGAACCGTTCCGGCCAGTCTGTCGGCGCGCTGGCGCGTTTCTTCAAGATCAATCCGGATGAAATCCTCGTCGCGCACGACGAACTCGACCTGCCGCCTGGCGTCGCGAAACTGAAAAAAGGCGGTTCGTCCGGCGGACACAACGGCTTGAAAGACCTCACCGCCGCGCTCGGCACACAGGATTACTGGCGTCTGCGTATCGGCATCGGCCATCCGCGTACACTGAATCTGAACCAACCGGTCGTCGACTTCGTGCTGCATCGCCCGCGCAAGGAAGAGCAACCATTGATCGACGACGCCATTGAAAAAAGCCTGAAGATCATTCCGTTGCTGTGCGAAGGTGAATTCAACAAGGCCGCGACGCAATTACATACGGTCGCCAAATAAGCAGGCTGTCCGCCGCGATTATTTGCAACGTCGATATCGATCTTCACTTTCTTTATTACGCAGCATGCATCGCTGGCATCGTCAATTCGACACACAGAAACCGGCCATTGCACGGTCCAGCATCGCGACGCGGGCGCTGTCCAGATTCAGAGTGTGATCGATCGCATAGTTTTCAACTGCCTTCGCTACCTGCGCACTGCAATCGCCAGCCGTACGTAACGGCGCTGCAGTCGCAAGTTGTTGAATAAATTGCGATTGCAACAAATCCAGACGTGGACGAATATCTCGCGCCAGATCAATCGGCTGATGCGCAGGTGCCGCGCCCGTTCTGTGCCAAGCAGCCAACTGTGCGTACTGCACTTCCTTGTTTGCCTCGATCTGCGCGCGGAAAAATGCCGCCACCCAATTGCCGTCGAGCTGGGCAGCCGCACCGGCTTCCGTTGCCTTGGTGATCACCACCGCTTCACGCGGCAGATCTTCGACGCTTCGCTTGCTGTCCCATTTTGCCAGGGCGACCTGCTCGCCGATCTTCAACCGTTCCGCCGAAGTGGCGACCAAGGCATCGACGGAACCGGCAACCGGGGCCGCATGGGAAAACGCGGATGCGCCAAGCGCAAGCGCAGCAAATGAAAGACGCAATATCGAATCAAGAGAAGGCATGATGAATATCCTGTTAACAAAAACCGCGTGATGTGCAGTCGGGTCGATTGGACAGGATTACCGACCAGCAGTTCGCAAGGCTGCAGTCCTTCCACCCGCCCCAGCCGATACCTGTCGCGATGCTGCTGAATAGAGGCACGGCGGCGCTATAATAGCGGATGGTCCGCGCCACGCAGTCCCACCCTGCGGCGCTGCGTGCTCCAGTTCGGCATCCGGTGTTCGTGTCCACCATTTTCACATCGTGAGTCCCGACCTGAAGCAACGCTAACAACTAATACAGAAGGAATTTGATGAGTCTCAAATGCGGTATCGTCGGCCTGCCTAACGTCGGCAAATCCACCCTCTTCAATGCGCTGACGAAAGCCGGCATCGCGGCAGAAAATTATCCGTTCTGCACGATCGAACCGAACGTCGGCATGGTTGAAGTGCCTGACCCGCGCCTGCAATCGCTGGCAGAAATCGTCAAGCCGGAACGCATCCTGCCCGCCACGGTGGAATTCGTCGATATCGCCGGCCTCGTCGCTGGCGCATCGAAGGGTGAGGGTCTCGGCAACCAGTTCCTCGCGCATATCCGTGAAACCGACGCCATCGTCAATGTCGTGCGCTGCTTTGAAGACGACAATGTGATCCACGTCGCCGGTCGCGTCGATCCGATTGCCGACATCGAAGTGATCCAGACCGAACTCGCACTGGCCGACATGGGCACGGTCGAAAAAGCGATTCACCGCGAAAACAAGAAAGCCCGTTCCGGCGACAAGGATGCCGCGAAGCTGGTCGCGCTGCTGGAACGCATCATGCCGCAACTGGACGAAGCCAAGCCGGTACGCGCGATGGGCCTCGACAAGGAAGAGCAGGAACTGATCAAGCCGCTGTGCCTGATCACCGCCAAGCCTGCGATGTACGTCGGCAACGTGTCGGACACCGGCTTCACCAACAATCCGCTGCTGGACAAGCTGACCGAATACGCCGCTGCACAGAACGCGCCGGTTGTCGCCATCTGCGCCGCCATCGAATCCGAAATCTCCGATCTGGAAGACGCCGACAAGAAGGAATTTCTCGCCGACATGGGCATGGAAGAACCGGGCCTCGACCGCCTGATTCGCGCCGGCTTCAAGCTGCTGGGCCTGCAAAGCTACTTCACCGCAGGCGTCAAGGAAGTACGTGCGTGGACTATTCATGTGGGAGATACCGCGCCGCAGGCGGCAGGCGTGATTCACACCGATTTCGAACGCGGCTTCATCCGTGCGCAGACGATTTCGTATGACGATTACATCACGTACAAAGGCGAGAACGGCGCGAAGGAAGCAGGCAAGATGCGCGCCGAAGGCAAGGAATATGTCGTCAAGGATGGCGACGTGCTGAACTTCCTGTTCAACGTGTAATCACTTTGAACGCAATAAAAGCCCGGCGTGTACCGGGCTTTTTTCATGTTGATACCAATCGCGAAGTGCGTCAGTTCCAGTCGTCTCCAGCATTACCATTGTCATCCCACGACGTATCGTCATTGAGACCGAAGTCGTTGCCACCCATATCGTAATCCGGCTCGGGGGCTGGCGCTATTCTGCTCCAGTCGCCGGCCGTGGCAGACGTTCCCGCCACCCCGGAAGATAGCGCCGGCTGCCCGTTACCATCCAATACGCGATGCATCAACGCTTCCCCAGCCACTACGCCGGCACCGACTGCGGCGCCCGTCGCGAGGCTTCCCAAAATACCTGAACCGATCCCACTGGAAGGAGGCATCGCTCCGCTACCGTACGCGGATGTGCCTGTCGAATATCCGGAATAACCGCCACCGAAAGACGGCGTCGTCGACGTCGGTTGCATCGCCGGACGAGTGCGTCGATTGATGAAATAGGCAAACAGTGCGACACCCAGCAGAACGAGAATGATGATGTTCCAGGAGAATCCGCCTGGCGTTGTATTCGATGCGGTAACTGATGGCATGAATGATGCGCTGCCGACATGCGATTGGCGCGCAGTCAGCAGCGACTTCAATTCCTGCACGGCAGCAGGTTTGGCGAATGGCAGGCCCGGCTCGAGGCGCTCGGCTGATGCCAGTTCATTTTTCGCGCTGCTGAGATTCCCTTGTCGCGCCAGCAATTCAGCGTCGACGAAATGTGCCTTTCCGCTATTAGGATGATCGCGCAGGACCATCTCCATCATCTGCTGCGCCTGCGCCAGATGTCCGGCGCTTGCCTGCTGGTATACCTGCTGGATAGTGGGATCCGCAGCCTGCGCCAGTCCGATGCCGCCAACAAGAGCAGCGGCCATTGCGAGGCCAAGAAAGAAATGACGCGACATGAAAAACCTTCCGAAGTGACAGACACGAGACAGCTTAGGCGCGATTCACGACAAATCAAGGAAGTGAAACAACTTGTTACCGCAGGTAAATGAACCGATGCATCTGTAAAATGCGATATTCATCCGACGCCGTTGATTGACCTTGTCAACGACCCTACTGTATTTCTTTGCCCACTATTGCCATGTCCGTCGTCTCCGAGCTTTGCCTGTATCCGATCAAGTCCTGCGCGGGAATTTCACTGCGCGAAGCCGTGTTGACGCCGGCAGGACTGATGAGCCAGCAGATTTACGACCGCGAATGGATGGTCGTCGATGCGGATGGCGAAGCGCTGACGCAACGCGAGTTCCCGAAAATGGCTTTGATCGTGCCGCGCATCAAGGGCGACATGCTGGAAATCCATGCACCCGGCATGTTGCGACTGGAAATTCCGCTCGGTCTGCCGCACCCGGATGACGAACGTCTGCGGCGTGTGCGTGTGTGGGACGATGAAGTCGATGCCTATGATTGCGACGAAATGATCGCGACATGGTTTTCCAAGGCGATCGGTACCGATTGCCGTCTCGTGCGTTTTCATCCGGATGCAAAACGTCTGGCCAACGTAACATGGACCGGCGGCGTCGAAGTGCCAACGTTTTTTTCCGACGGTTTTCCGATGCTGGTGATCGGTACCGGATCGTTGCAGGACCTGAATGAAAAACTTGCAGCGCAAGGGCGCGCAGCCCTGCCGATGAACCGTTTCCGTCCCAACATTGTGTTTTCAGATGTGCCGCCTTTCGAAGAGGAATTTGCCGAGTTGTATCGTATCGGAGAGGCCGTGCTGAAACCGGTCAAACCATGCCCGCGCTGCCCGATTCCCTCCATCGATCAGGCAACCGGTGAATTCGGCCCTGATCCACTCGATATTCTGCAAACCTACCGCGTCAATCCGCGGGTCGGTGATCACGTCACCTTCGGCATCAACACGATTCTGCGTGAAGGTGAAGGCCAGATCGTGCGGGTCGGCCAGACGGTCGACATGGAGCTGGCTTTCTAGTCCGCTACTGTTTGTCATCTCCCGTCATATGGCGACAAGTAACACCCGGTTGACATTTGTTGACGTCATTCCGCGGTGTACGTACAACAAACCTTCATGACAACGTGTACTATTCGGCACTTATATTGCCTGCCGACAAGCATCACGGTAGTATCAGCACCGATCCGCGCCGATATTTCGCGCCCTTGCAGTCCACCCGCCTCCATGACCAACAAGCTGGTTTCAGAAAATTCGCAGTTACGCAGTCAATTGCAGTTACTGCTGGAACAGGCGCACCGCAATCAGCAGATCATGCAGCGCTATCAGGAACTCGACCTGAAGTTCATCGGCGCCAATACGTTTCAGGAATTGATCGACAGCGTGTTCGACACACTGACCGAGGCGTCGGAACTCGATGTCGTCACACTCACATTGATCGATACCGATGCCGAGATCCGTCGCATCCTGACCGATCTGCGCATCGATGTCAGCGATTATCCGAACCTGATTTTTGTCGAACAACAGAACGGCATCGACGATCCGACCCATCCGTCACGCAAAGCCTTGCTCGGTCCGTACAACACACTGCCGCACCGTCGTCTTTTTCCCGAGTCGGTACTGAAACCGGCAAGCGTCGCAATCCTGCCGTTGATCCGTCGCAATCATCTGATTGGCTGGCTCAGTCTTGGCAGTTTGGATGCCCAACGTTTTACTGCCAGCATGGCCAGCGACATCCTGCAGCATCGCGCCTCGATCGTCGCGATCTGTATCGAAAACGTCATCAACAACGAACGCTTGCAACATATCGGCCTGACCGATCCGCTGACCGGCGTCAACAACCGGCGCTATGTGGAACGGCGTCTGCTGGAAGAAGTCGGTCGTACACGGCGTCACGGTCATGCGCTCTCGACGATGTACATCGACCTCGATCACTTCAAGAAGGTCAACGACAGTTACGGACATCAGGGTGGCGACGAAGTGCTGTGCGAAGTCGCTGCACGCATCAAGGCGGAGCTGCGACTGAGCGATGCGCTCGGTCGTTTCGGCGGCGAGGAATTCGTCGTTCTACTGATCGATGCGCCGCACGATGCGGCTATTGCGGTAGCCGAACGCATACGTGCAAGTGTCTGCAACACACCCTTGTTTCTCAGCACCGGTGAAGAACTGCACGCGACTGTATCGATCGGCGTTTCGACACTGGAAAAAATCGAACGCAAGGATGACGTTGCCACAGTTGCACAGCAGGTTTTGGGGAAGGCCGACGAAGCGCTGTACCGGGCAAAGAAAGATGGAAGGAACCGCGTGATCAGCGCGATCTGACCGATATCCACCAAAGAACAAAGGGACCTCGCGGTCCCTTTGTTCTTTTACGAAGCGGCTTTGGCTTCAGTCTGCAGACGTTCGTACTTGGCCTGCAATTCGTCGTTTGTCTCGCGCCAGGCAGGATTGAATGGAATGCATTCGACCGGGCAGACTTGCTGACATTGCGGTTCGCTGAAATGACCGACGCATTCGGTGCATTTATGCGGATCGATTTCGTAGATTTCCTGCCCCATGTAAATTGCATCGTTCGGGCATTCGGGCTCGCAGACGTCGCAATTGATGCATTCGTCGGTGATCATCAGCGCCATGATGTTCCTCCGACATTCCGACGAATGCACCAAGCGCCTTCAGGCGATTGGTGCGATGACCGGCGCGACGTTGCACGTCGCGAATTCCCGGCCAACGTGTCGGTGATCATCAGCGCCATGTTGCTGCACTCCATTTCGGACATCGATGGCACCATTCTATTCTTCGCTGCCGATCATTGTTGCCGTCACTGCTTCTGCGCAGCGATCTTCTCTTTCAACCAGCGATCGACCGACGGGAAAACGAACTTCGATACATCGCCGCCGAGGTTGGCAATCTCGCGCACGATGGTACCGGAGATGAACTGGTATTGATCGGATGGCGTCAGGAACAATGTTTCCACATCCGGCAGCAGATAGCGGTTCATGCCGGCCATCTGGAATTCGTATTCGAAGTCGGATACCGCACGCAGACCGCGCACGATGACACGCGCATCATGACGACGCACGAAATCCTTCAGCAATCCGGAAAAGCTTTCGACGTGCACGTTCGGATAGTGCCCGAGCACTTCGTTCGAAATGGTCAGGCGTTCTTCCAGCGTGAAGAACGGTTTCTTGTTCCGGCTGTCGGCGACGCCGACGATCAGCTTGTCGAACAAACCCGATGCGCGACGCACCAGATCTTCATGACCTCGCGTCAACGGGTCGAATGTTCCCGGATAAATGGCTGTGACCATATTGGCTCCCGTATGGTGGCTGAGTGTCGATGCGAAGCGGGCGGAGCAAGTGCCGGAAAGCGGCAGGATGGATGATCTTGCTATGGATTCGGCATGGCGCGGCACGACACTATGGGCACCGCAAATAACAGAAAGCGCATTATGCCTGAACTTCGGCCTGTTTTTTGGATTGCAATAGGTTGTAAAAAACCATACCTGCACTGTCGGCCCGCACGATTTCCCAATCGTCCAGCCATGCTGGCGGCGTTTCAGACGTCAGCGGAACTTCGGATTCCACATAGACGAGGCCGTCCTGACGCAACAGCGCTGCACATAACGGCAGCGTGCGCGCGAGCCAATCCTGGTGATACGGCGGATCAAGAAAAATTAGATCGACCTGCGTACCATTGCGTTGCAGCGCCTGTATTGTCGATATGGCATCACCACGCACAATGCGTACCTGGTCGGCATGCAGCTTTTCCTTGGTCGCTTCAAGCTGGCGGATTGCAGGCACGTGCGTTTCCACCATGACGACTTGCGCAGCGCCACGACTGGCTGCCTCGAAACCCAGCACGCCGGTTCCGGCAAAGGCATCCAGACATGTGAGCCGTTCCCATGCACCGTCGATCAAATGATTGACCCAGTTGAAAACCGTTTCGCGCACACGATCCGGCGTCGGACGCAATCCTTCGGCATCCAGCACGACAAGCGGTGTGCGTTTCCATTGACCGCCGATGATGCGCACCTGATGCGGACCGGTGCGCGCCGGTATTTTCTTCTTTGCTGGTTTAGGCATGCGTGCTGTGAATCGCTTCACCTTGTGAATCGTATTGATGTTGGGCGTTCGGTGACAATCGGTATAGTTATGCCGTCATGGCGTCGCACCGACGACGACCGTCGACAGTTTATCCATTTGCAGCTTGCGATTGAAGGCTGTCCTGATCTGTTCGATCCTGACGTTCGCCACATTCGTCGTCCAGGTATCCAGATAATCGAGCGGCAGACGATAGAAACCGATGGCGGCGATGTTTTCCAGAATCTTGCGATTACTGTCGATGCGCAGTGCAAAACCGCCGATCATGTTGTCCTTCGCCGCCGCCAGTTCCGATGCCGTTGGACCGTCGCGCAGATAATCGGCAACCGTTTCACGCACGATTTTCAGCGCCTGGTCGGCCTGATCGCTTTTGGTCTGCAGACCGATCTGAAACGGGCCGGGTTGCGCCATCGGATCGAAATAACTGCTGACGCCGTAAGTCAGGCCACGCTTTTCACGCACCTCATTCATCAATCGCGAGACGAATCCGCCGCCACCCAATACGTAATTACCGACGATGAGCGGAAAATAATCCGGATCGTGGCGCGCCAGCGCCGGTTCGCCGATCAGGATGTGCGCCTGCGACGATGCATGCGGAATGCGCTTCTCGCTTGCGTTGCCGATTACAACCGGCGGCAATTCGGGCAACGGCGCACCTTGCGGCAAACGTTCGGTCAATTGTCGTGCAATCCTGTCCGCATCGGCGCGCGATGCATCGCCGATCATCGCCACCACGGCGCGATTGGCCACATAGTAATTGGTATGGAAAGCCACCAGATCATCGCGCGTGATTGCATCGACCGAAGCCACGCTGAGTTGCGAGCCATAAGGATGCGTGCCATATAACAGTTCGGAAAAAGCCTGGTCTGCAATCACTTCCGGCTTGGTCAGGCTTTCCTTCAGAGCAGAAATCGTCCGTGCCTTGTCACGCGCCAGGAGTTCTGCAGGAAAACTCGGTTGCGCAATCAAGCGCGCCAGCAATGCCACGGCAGCGTCACGTTCGGTCGTCAACGTGCGCAGGGTCAGGCCGGATCGATCGCTTTCGATACGACTGCCGCGCTGCGCTGCAATGTCCGCAAAGGCGTCGGAAATCTGCGCTTCATTCAACGCCGGCTCGTCTTTGCCGGCGAATTTTTCTGCACGCAGGCCGCGTGCCAGCATCGCGTTCGTCAATGCGGCAACACCTGATTTTCCAGCCGGATCGCGACGCGCGCCGGCATCAAAATCGATGCTGACATCCAGCATCGGAATCGTGTGGTTTTCAACGAACAACACGCGCGTGCCGTTGTCCAGCGTCCACGACTGGATATTCAATGCAGCGTGGGACACACCGCAGGCGGCGCACAACATCGCACTCGCGATCAATTTAAGCATGATGGCTCCGAAGTTCTTTGATGAATGGCGCAAATCTGTAAATCACGATCAGCGCAACATGTCGGTTGGTACAGAAGCCGGTGCCGGCTTGTTGTCCGAAGGCGGCAACGGCACCAGCGTCGCGACCGTCAGTTCGTCATCGCCGAAATATTTTTGCGCCACGGCCTGCACCTGTTGCGGTGTCACAGCACGCAGTTTGTCGATCAGGCGATCGATATCCTTGTATGACAGGCCCGACATCTCCATGACGCCGATTTCCATCGCTTGTCCGAATACAGAATCGCGCTTGTAAATCTGCTCGGCGATCAACTGCGTCTTCACGCGCTTGAGTTCCTCTTCCGAAACGCCGTCTTTTGCGATCCGCTCGACTTCTGCGCGCAGCAGTTTTTCCAGTTGTCCGGTTGTCGTTCCGGCTGTCGGCGTACCGTCCAGCAAAAACAGAACCGGACCACGCGCAATGCCGGAATACGATGCACCGACCTCGTTGGCAACGCGATCGGTGCGTACCAGTTTCGCTGTCAGGCGGGCATTGTCGTAACCGTCGAGCACCGCTGCCAGCACATCCAGCGCAAGTGCGTCGGTATCCTTGTCGATATCGCGCAATGACGGAACCTTGAAGGCAAGCACAACATAAGGATTTTCGGCCGGCGCCTTGACGGTCACACGCTTGATACCGGTTTGCGGCGGTTCATTCTGTGGTCGCGTCCGTACCAGCGACTTGCCTTTGTACTGACCGAAATATTTTTCTGCCAGTTTGTAGACCTGCTTCGGGTCGACATCGCCGGAAACGACCATCGTCGCATTGTTCGGCGCATACCATTGGTCGTGCCACGCCTTCACATCGTCCACCGTCATGTGCTGCAGATCGTCCATCCAGCCGATAACGGGATTGCGATACGGATGCACCGCGAAAGCAGTGGCATTCAATGCCTCATGCACCAGCGAAATCGGCTGATCGTCGGTGCGCAAGCGACGTTCTTCCATGATGACGCGAATTTCTTTCGCGAATTCATTCTTGTCGAAGACGAGGTTCTCCATGCGGTCGGCTTCCAGTGCCATCACCGCTTCCAGTCTGGATTTTTCGATCTGCTGAAAATACGCGGTGTAATCGCGGCTGGTAAAGGCATTCTCGCGGCCGCCAAGCTGGGCGACGCGCCGGCTGAATTCGCCCGGCTTCAGTTTCTTCGTGCCCTTGAACATCATGTGTTCCAGCGCGTGCGCCAGACCGGTGGTGCCGTTGCGTTCGTCAACGGAACCGACGCGATACCAGATCATGTGCGCCACTGTCGGTGCGCGGTGATCTTCGTTGACGATGATTTTCATGCCGTTTTTCAGCGTGAATTCCGTCGTTTGTGCAGCCAGTGCGACTGCCGACGTCAAAAACATCCCTGCTGCCACCAGCAGTGTTCGCATGCTCAATTTCATGATTATTTTGCTCTGATAGAATACGGCGATTGTATCTGCTTGCCTGCGTCATTGCGGCAAGTCGCTTCCGGCTTGCCTCCAGCCTGCTTTACGACCGACTCTCAGACCCCATTCCCGATGTTTAGTTTCTTCAAGAAAAAACCGCAAGAGCCCGCACCGCAAACGCCGGCAAATGTCCCCGAGATGCCGGCAGCCACGCCACACAACGTGCCAACCATCATTGCAGATGACATCGTCGCTGCTGAAACACCGGTCGAACAAAAGCAGTCATGGATGACACGGCTGAAATCCGGCCTGTCCAAAACGTCATCCAATCTGACGACACTGTTTATCGGCGCCAGGATCGATGACGATCTTTATGACGAACTGGAGTCGGCCCTGTTGATGTCGGATGCAGGTATCGATGCGACGCAATTCCTGCTGGATGCACTGAAACGCAAGGTCAAGAATGACAGGTTGACCGATGCCTCACAGGTGAAAACGGCCTTGCGCGAATTGCTTGTCGAGATGTTGACGCCGCTGCAGAAACCGCTGGTACTGGGACGCCATCAGCCGCTGGTCATGATGATTGCCGGTGTCAACGGTGCCGGCAAGACGACCACGATCGGCAAACTTGCCAAGCATTTGCAAGCACATCAGCAATCGGTCCTTCTGGCCGCCGGTGACACCTTCCGTGCTGCCGCCCGCGAACAATTGACAGTCTGGGGCGAACGTAACAACGTCACCGTGATCGCCCAGGAATCAGGCGATCCGGCCGCGGTTGCCTTCGACGCCGTTCACTCCGCGCAGGCGCGCAATATCGATGTCGTGATGGTGGACACGGCCGGCCGCCTGCCGACGCAACTGCATTTGATGGAAGAACTGAAAAAGGTCAAACGGGTGATGGCAAAGGCCTTGCCGGATGCACCGCATGAAGTGCTGCTGGTTATCGACGGCAATACGGGCCAGAACGCACTGACGCAGGTCAAGGCATTCGACGACGCA
Organism: Oxalicibacterium sp.; assembly: GCF_035565035.1. GTDB lineage: Bacteria > Pseudomonadota > Gammaproteobacteria > Burkholderiales > Burkholderiaceae_D > Oxalicibacterium. Next base: position 108,806 of record NZ_DATMTD010000105.1, read on the forward strand.
TTGAACCTGACCGGTCTGGTGGTGACCAAGCTGGACGGCACGGCCAAAGGCGGCGTGCTGGCAGCAATTGCACGCAATCGACCGATTCCCGTGTATTTCATCGGCGTCGGCGAACAAATCGAGGATCTACAGCCCTTCGACGCACAGGATTTCGTGGAAGCCTTACTGGGATAATGGGGATAGCCAACATCGATGATTGAATTTCGCCAGGTATCAAAACAATATGCGCCAAACATTACGGCGCTGACCGATATCACCCTGTCGGTCAACAAAGGTGAACTGGTTTTTCTCGCCGGACCGTCCGGCGCCGGCAAATCGACGCTGCTGAAAATGATTGCCGCAATGGAGCGCCCGACTGAAGGCACGGTCAATGTCAGCGGCTATGACATCGGTCGCATCAAGGCGTCCGGCCTGCCTTACCTGCGCCGCAATCTCGGGCTGATCTTCCAGCAGCAGCGCCTGCTGTCGGATCGCAATGTACTGTCCAACGTCATGTTGCCACTGATCGTCTGCGGTGCGACACGTGCCGATGCCGAACGCCGGGCACGTGCCGCATTGGACAAGGTTGGTTTGCTGGACAAGGCCGCGTCAATACCGATGACCCTTTCCGGTGGCGAGCAGCAGCGCGTATCGATCGCGCGCGCCATCGTCAACCGGCCGCAAATCATTCTTGCCGACGAACCGACGGCCAATCTGGATCGTGAAGCGGCGAACAAGGTGCTCGATGCGCTGAAGGCTTTTCACGCGGTCGGTGTGACCTGTCTGATTTCCACCCATGATGAACAGTTTCTCGATACCGCGACGCGTGTGATCTATCTCGATCACGGCCGCATTCTCGAAAGCTGGCGCAGAACCACCCCACAGGAGTCCGCATGAAAAGCTGGCTCAGACATCACGGCTTCGCCATCGGCGATGCATTCCGCCACCTGTTCAGAACACCCGGCAATTTCCTGCTGAATGTCTTGGTCGTATCGATCGCGCTGGCGCTACCCTTTGCAGGATTGACGTTGCTGGAAAACGTACGGCCGGTTTCCGAACAACTCGCGGTCGAACCGGAAATCAGCGTATTCATGCAAATGGATGCCTCGCGCGAACGCGCCACCGCGATCGGCACGGAGATCCGCCGCGTTGCACAGGAAAGCGGTCACAAGGTCGGGCTCAATTTCATTCCGAAGGAAAAGGCGCTCGCCTCTTTAAAGGAAAAAACCGGACTGGATGATGCCATTGCCACACTTGGCGCCAATCCGCTGCCCGACGCCTACATCGTCAAGATGACCGGCTTCAAGGATGGCAGCGATGCAGACAAGGTCGATGCAATTGCCGGCAAGCTGCGCAAACTCGAAGGTGTGGAAGAAGTACAAGTCGATTCTGCCTGGGTCAAACGTCTGGCCGCACTGCTGCAGGTCATGCGGCTGATTCTGCTGTTCCTGGCAGTCACCTTGGGAGTCGTTGTGGTTGCAGTCGTATTCAATACGATCCGCTTGCAAGTCATGACGCAACGCGAGGAAATCGAAGTGTCACGTTTGGTCGGCGCTACCGATTCGTTTATTTGCAGACCTTTTTATTACACTGGCGCGTTGCTTGGCCTGATCGCAGGAGCTGTTGCCTTGGGTGCGGTTGCGTTGGCACTGAATCCGTTGAATGCAGCAATTGCCGATTTTGCAAGATTGTACGCATCGGAATTTCGGCTGGCATCCCTGGATGCAGTATCGATGCTTTCGCTGCTGGTTTTAAGCGCTTTCCTGGGCTTTGTCGGCGCTTTATTATCTGTGACTCGGCAACTGGGACGCCTGCAGGATTAGTACGCTGCGCCGGGATGTTGATACTTATGTAAGCAGTCACTATCGTAATTCGTCCTTTGGATTCGAGTTTTCGTTCAAATCGCTAATTTTGGAAATCTTTTCCAAAACTTTACTTTCATCACGCAACTTCATCGGCTACCTTCCCTCTAACAATGGAAGCGAAGGTTAATGACAGGCAATTCTGTCATAGCATTTTAGCTATCAAGCCGATCAAAACCGCTCATTAGCACTCATCCAAAGAGAGTGCTAATATAAGCCTTCACTGATTTGGCTGAACAGCCACGCTGTTCCTTAATGCAAGGAGAAACCATGAAAGCAGCATCCTCATCAACCGCAGTAATTCCTTCCAGCAACGTTTTGGCGCTGGGGTTTTCGGGTGCGCTGGGCAATATCGACGCCTATATTTCGGCCGTCAATCGCCAACCCATGCTGACGCAGGAAGAGGAAATTTCGCTGGCCCGTCGTCTACGTGACGAGAACGACCTTGCCGCCGCACAAAAACTGATCCTATCCCATTTGCGTCTGGTCGTATCGATCGCGCGCGGCTATCTCGGCTATGGCTTGCCGCATGCCGACCTGATTCAGGAAGGCAATATCGGCCTGATGAAGGCGGTCAAGCGTTTTGACCCGGATCAGGGCGTGCGTCTGGTTTCGTATTCGATGCACTGGATCAAGGCAGAAATGCACGAATACATCCTGAAAAACTGGCGTCTGGTGAAAGTGGCGACGACAAAGGCACAGCGCAAGCTGTTCTTTAATCTGCGTAGCCATAAAACCGGCCTCGATTCGATGACGCCGGATCAGGTCACGGCGTTGGCAGAAACACTGAACGTGAAGCGCGAAGAAGTCATCGAGATGGAAACACGTCTGTCCGGTCGCGACATTGCACTGGAAGCACCCACCGATGATGAAGATGACAAGTTCGCACCTATTGCATACCTGTCGTCAGATGCACAGGAGCCGACCAAAGTCCTCGAAGCGCAGAATTATGATCGTCTGCAAACCGAAGGCTTGTCGGACGCATTGGGCAAGCTTGATCCACGTTCGCGTCGCATTGTTGAAGCCCGCTGGCTGGCAAACGACGATGGTTCTGGTGCCACATTGCATGAACTGGCTGACGAGTTCGGCGTATCGGCTGAACGCATTCGCCAGATCGAAGCGGTCGCTTTGAAGAAGATGAAAGGTTCGCTGGCAGCGTATACCTGAGCTGAGCTTTAGAATCGCAAAAAACAAAGGCGCTCCAAGGAGCGCCTTTTTATTTATCCGATGTTTGTCAGCTCTGCTCGGCCAGCAAAATCCTCAGGTCATGTTCGATTGGCTCTACACCCTGACCATGCCGAATGAACAGACGAATCCTGCCTTGCGGATCGAACACGTAACTACCTGCCGTGTGGTCGATCGTGTAGCTGCCTGGCGTCTTGCCCGGCACTTTTTGATAGAACACCTTGAATTCCTTCGCGACCTTGTCGGTCTCTGCCAAATCGCCACGCAAACCGAGGAAGCGTTTGTCGAAAGCCGGCACATATTGCGACAACAGTGCAGCCGTATCGCGTTCCGGATCGACGGTGATGAACAATACCTGCACGCGATCGGCGTCCGGACCCAGCGCCTTCATCACATTCGACATTTCCATCATCGTGGTCGGACAGACATCCGGACATTGCGTAAAGCCGAAAAACACCACCACCGCCTTGCCGCGGAAATCAGCCAGCGTACGCAGTTTGCCGTTGTGATCGTGCAGAGAAAAATCCTTGCCGTAGGCAAGGCCGGTGACGTCGGTATTTTGAAAGGCAACCGGTTCCGTTTTTTCACCGCAGGCACTCAAGGCGAGAACAGCCGCGCACAGCGCGAAGAAGGAACGCAATCGCATATTTTCAAAACCTTAGATAGTGATCGACCAGCAATGCTGCAAACAGCAGCGACAGATAAATGATCGAATACGCAAACATCTTGCGCGCAATCATGTCGGTGTAATGGCGATAGACCTGCCATGCGTACCAGAGAAAAATGACATCGAGAACCGCAACGGCCGCCAGATAGATCACGCCGCTCATGCCGACCGCAAACGGCAACATCGTCGTGGCAACGAGTGCGATCGTATATAGCCAGATATGAAACTGCGTAAATTCAGTACCGTGCGTGATCGGCAGCATCGGCAAACCCGATTTTGCATATTCATCGCGGCGATATAACGCAAGCGCCCAGAAATGCGGCGGCGTCCAGACGAAAATAATCATCACCAAAATCCAAGCCTGCATCGGCACATCATTGGCAATCGCAGCCCAGCCAAGTGCCGGCGGCATCGCTCCGGACAAGCCGCCGATGACAATGTTCTGCGGTGTCGCCGGCTTGAGAATGATCGTGTAAATCACCGCATAGCCGACGAAAGTCGCAAATGTCAGCCACATTGTCAGCGGGTTGACGAAGTTGTACAGAACCCACATGCCGGCACCGCCGATCACGCCGGAAAAAATCAGTGTTTGCAGGACGGTAATTTCACCGCGCGCCATCGGACGACGTGCCGTACGCGCCATACGCGAATCAATCTCGCGTTCCACCAGGCAATTGATGGCGAAAGCGGCTCCCGCCAGCAACCAGATACCGACCGTCGCGGCAACCACGATTTGCCAGTCCGGCAATTCCGGCGTCGCCAGGAACATGCCGATCACTGCGCAAAAAACCGCAAGCTGCGTCACGCGCGGCTTGGTCAATGCCCAGTACTGGGCGATGCGATTCGGGGAAACTGTCAAAGTGGTCATGCGTTTTCGTTCGGCGCTGCAGACAGATGCGGATCGCCATGCAGTTGCGATGATCCGGCTGTCAATATTCCCCGTTGCGTCCGGGGATTCGGGTCTTGTAGTTTAACATGACCGTCAGCAGCACAAGCAGCGCTGCACAACCGTTGTGCGCAACCGCCAATGCCAGTGGCCATTTCAGCGAAACGGTCGCAATCCCGATCGTGATCTGCAACGCGAGCGCACCCAGAATGGCGCGCGCCGTCGGTCGCAATCCGGCAATCCGATACGCCTTCCATGCCACCCACGCGATCCACGCAGCGACGACAAACGCAAACATCCGATGCGTCCAGTGAATTGCCGTCAATGCGGCAAACGGCAGGTAATCGCCATCGGCCGTTTTGCCGAGGCTGCGCCATAGCGTAAAGCCATGTTCAAAATCCATTGGTGGAATCAAGGCACCATGACACAACGGGAAATCCGTGCAGGCCAGCGCCGCATAATTGGTACTGACCCAGCCACCGAGTGCAATCTGAATAGCCAACAAAACGAGGGCGATCAGCGCGGGCAAACGCAGCGCGCTTGCGCCGGGATCGACCGGTACATGAACCTTCTGCCGCGCGCCGACCCAGGTCAGCATGGCCAGCAATGTCATGCCGAGCATCAGATGTATCGTGACAATGACAGGCTGCAGTTTCATCGTCACGGTCCACGCACCGAACGCGCCTTGTACACAGACAAATAAAAACAGCGCAATCGGGAAACCCGGTGCAAATTGCCTTTGTGTCTTGCCACTGCGCAGCCAGAAGCGCCAGGAGATCACGACAATGGCGATGATCAATACGCCGATACCCATTGCCAGATAGCGATGAATCATTTCGATCCATGCCTTCATCACCGTTACCGGACCGTCCGGCATCAACGCTTCTGCCGCACGAATATGCTCCATCGCCTGCAGCGGGTTGGAGTGGCCGTAACATCCCGGCCAGTCCGGGCAACCCAGGCCCGAGTCGGTCAGGCGTGTGAATGCGCCAAACATGATGACGTCGAAAGTAAGAAACAGCGTGACCCAGACAAGCTTGCGGTATTTGTTGCGGTCCTTCGACGACCAGACGATGACGAATGCGAGCAGAGCAACCAGCAAACCCTTGGTTGCGAGTTGAAACAACAAGCCGGAATTATCCAATTGCAGAAGCCTTCAATAATTTATACAGATCCTTCTTGATCTTGTTCGCGTCCGCATCTTTTGGAAAACGCATCATCAAATTGCCAAGCGGATCAATCATGTAAATGTGATCGAAGACGGTCGTACCATCTTCCACCGGCAGCCATGCCTTTATCCGCTCGGCATTCGCGCGCAGCATGCGGGTACCATCGTATTCGCGTATCAACATTGTATCCAGCGGCTTGTTATCGGCGATCAGCCAGACGCGTTCGATGCGATCCATTTCCTTGCCTTGCGCAAGTCGCAGCTGCCGCATGTCATGCAGTTTCTTTGTGCAGGCTTCCGTGCAGTCGGCATTGGCGACCTGCAACATAATCCACTTTCCCTTGTAGGCATCCAGCTCGGTTGGCTTGCCTTCCAGCGTCGAGCTTCCCAGTTGCGGGAGCGGGTGTTCACGCGGATCGATGAATGCGCCGTAATTGGTCCGGCTCTCCGGTTTGATCACGTAGTACGTGAAATAGGAAGCAATGATTGGCGACGCGCAAATCAGAATGACCGCGAACAATTTCCAGCGGCCTGTTGACTGCTTTGCGGGTTGCGTTTCGGGTTGCTTTTCGGACTGTGTTTTCCCCCGTTGTACGGCCTGACTATTTGCTTCCACGTCTGAATCCTGTCACGACAAAAAAGATAAATGCCATTGCAGCCAGCGCATACCACTGGAATGCATAGCCCCGATGTTTCTCGACGCCGCTTGCTGGCGCCGGCCAGTCGCGCACCAAACCGTCATGCGTATCCGTCAATTGTTCGACGATCACCGGCTGCATCTTCAATCCACTCGTCGCCGCAAAACCGGCGGCATCGAGATTCTGCACAATCGCGGCAGGCCGCAACGGTTCCGGCGAACCAAGCTGCATGATGTGACCAATGCCTTGACGCACCGTCCCTTCGATTTCTATCGTTCCCTGTGGGGTCACGAGCGCCGGCAATTGCGTCCGGTCCGATGCGTTGCGTGGAATCCATCCGCGTGCAACCAGTACATGCAGATTGGTGGCGGCTATTTTAAACGGCATCAGCAAATAGAAACCGGCGACGCCGTTGTGCGGACGATTGTCCAGATACACCGGCCAATTGCTCAAAAATTCCCCCTTGAGCAGGACACGACGATATTCGATTTCGTCCGGATTTGTTGCCGCCCCCGTCCCTTCCAGCCGAATGGCGGGCGCAGCCTGACGCGCCTGCATCCTTGCGTCCATTGCCATCTTTTCATCGCCGCGTCGCGTCTGCCATTGCGCCAGCGACACTCCCGCTGCCACCAAAATGACGGTCGCAAGGAACGGAATCACTCTAAAACGGAATCTGAATCGCATTACAATGTCATTTCACTCAATACATCCTGTGTCGAGTCGCCCGCAACAAGGTCAGGCCCTCATGAAAATTCTTGTCGCCGTTGCGTTCATATTGATCCTCGCGAGTCTTGGATCTGCCTTGTTTTTCCTGATGAAGGACAAGGGCAAAAGCAATCGGACCGTCCGGGCGCTGGCCATGCGTGTCGGCTTCTCCGTCGCGCTGTTCATCCTGATTCTGATCGCCTGGAGACTGGGTTACATTCAACCTACCGGCATTCGTTAATGATCGACAAGTAGCGGTGCCGATCAACAGTAAAAAAGCCGCACCAAGGTGCGGCTTTTTTGCGTGCATTACCGATTACATCAACCCGGCTTAAAGCCAGTAAACGACGACGTACAAACCAAGCCAGACCACGTCGACAAAGTGCCAGTACCAGGCCGCGCCTTCAAACGCGAAATGATGCTCCGGCGTAAAGTGTCCCTTCAACAGCCGATACAGCACAACGCTCAGCATGATCGCACCCATCGTCACGTGAAAGCCGTGGAAGCCGGTCAGCAGGAAGAACGTCGAGCCATAGACACCCGACGTCAACTTCAGGTTCAGCTCGCTATACGCATGGATGTATTCATACGCCTGGAAACCCATGAAGATTGCGCCGAGCAGAACGGTTGCAAACAGCCAGATTGCGGCCTGCTTGCGATGATTCGCACGAATCGCGTGGTGTGAAATCGTCAATGTCACGCCGGACAGCAGCAGCAACGCCGTATTGATGGTTGGAATCCAGAACGGCCCCATTGTCGCGAACGATTCGACCGTTCCGGCAGGACCGACATTACCCCAGTGCGCTGCGAAATCCGGCCACAGAATCTTGTGGTCCAGATCGGCCAGCCACGGCATCGTGATGCTCCGTGCATAAAACAGTGCACCGAAGAATGCACCGAAAAACATGACTTCGGAGAAGATGAACCAGCTCATGCTCCAGCGGAATGAAGCATCGATACGCTTGTTGTACTGACCGCTCTCTGACTCTTTGATCGCGTCGCCGAACCAGTGATACAGAACGTAGATCAGACCGATCAGACCTATCGCATTGACGTATGGCCCCCAACCGGCGCCGTTGACCCAAGCAGAAGCACCCGCCATCACGATCAGCAGCGAAATTCCCGCCATGACCGGCCATCTGGACGGGCCAGGCACGAAATAATACGGTGCGTCCGTATGTTGTGTACTCATCTCCATCTCCCGATACAAAATTCAACCAGTTATACGATGCGACACACTTCGAATTCTTTTCAAGCGTCGCGATGAAAACCGCTTCAATCCTTCCTTACCGAATTATCCCGCCACCGCTGCCGGCTTCGTTTCGGCTTTCTTGTTATCGTGGCCACCCACTTCGAAGAACGTATAGGACAGTGTGATTGTCTTTACGTCCTTCGGCAAATCCTTGTCCAGATAAAAAACGACAGGCATTTGTTTTGCCTGACTTGCCGCCAGCGTCTGCTGCTGGAAGCAGAAGCATTCCACTTTTTTGAAATGCGCTGCGGCCTGCTGCGGCGCATAACTCGGAATTGCCTGCGCCTCTACGCTGCGCGACTGCGTATTGACGACCTCATAAAGAACCTGTGTCATTTCGCCCGGATGCACCTGCATGCTGCTGACAGTCGGACGAAAGCGAAACGGCCCCTGGGTATTGGCGTCGAACTCGACCGTGATCGTCCTGCTCTTGTCGACCTGTGAATTATCGATCGGCTTGACCTTCATGCCTTCCGTTTCCTGGAAAGCAAGAATGTTGATACCCGTCAGTTCACAGATTTGCTTGTACAGCGGCACCAGCAAATAACCGAATCCGAACATCATCACGGCAACCACAATCAGCTTGCCGAACATTCTGGCATTCAGCTTGCGTGTCGCATTATCGGCCGGATTTTCCATTTTGCCCTCAGCGGAACCAAACGTGTTTCGCAATCACGCCGAACATGAACATCGCTGCAATCACCGCCAGAATCAGACCGGTGCGCGTATTGCGTTTTTTCAGATCCGTCATGTCGGTCGGCTCGATCAGTTCGTGCTTACTTTACGGTCGGTGGCACTTCAAACGTATGGAAAGGCGCCGGGCTTGGCACGGTCCATTCCAGACCTTCTGCACCATCCCATGGCTTGTCCGCTGCCGGCACACCGCCACGAATCGAAGGCAGCACCACGGCAAACAGGAAATAAACCTGCATCAGGCCGAAACCCAAACCGCCGATCGACGCGACCATGTTGAAATCGGTGAACTGCGCCGGATAGTCGGCATAGCGACGCGGCATGCCAGCCAGACCGAGGAAGTGCATCGGGAAGAACGTGATGTTGAACAGAATCAGCGAACCCCAGAAGTGAATCTTGCCACGCGTTTCGTTGTACATGAAACCCGTCCACTTCGGTCCCCAGTAATAGAACCCGGCGAACAGCGCAAACAAAGAACCAGCAACCAGCACATAGTGGAAGTGCGCAACCACGTAATAGGTATCCTGCAACTGGATATCGATCGGTGTCACCGCCAGAATCAGACCGGTGAAACCGCCCATCGTGAACACGAAGATGAAGCCGATCGCAAACAGCATCGGCGTTTCAAACGTCATCGAACCGCGCCACATCGTTGCGACCCAGTTAAAGATTTTGACGCCGGTCGGCACCGCAATCAGCATCGTCGCGTACATGAAGAACAACTGTGCCGTCACCGGCATGCCAGTGGTAAACATGTGATGCGCCCACACCATGAACGACAGAATTGCAATCGATGCGGTTGCATACACCATCGATGCGTAACCAAACAGTTGCTTCCGTGCGAAAGCCGGGATGATGTGCGAGATGATGCCAAACGCCGGCAGAATCATGATGTACACCTCCGGATGTCCGAAGAACCAGAAGATGTGCTGATACATGACAGGATCGCCGCCGCCTGCCGCATTAAAGAACGATGTACCGAAGTGACGATCGGTCAACGTCATCGTGATCGCACCCGCCAAAACCGGCATCACCGCAATCAGCAGATAAGCGGTGATCAGCCAGGTCCAGCAGAACATCGGCATCTTCATCAGCGTCATGCCAGGCGCACGCATGTTCAGGATGGTAACGATGATGTTGATCGAGCCCATGATCGATGATGCGCCCATGATATGCAGCGCAAAAATTGCCATGTCCATGCCAGGGCCCATTTGCGTCGACAACGGCGCATACAGCGTCCAGCCGGCAGCCGTCGCGCCGCCCGGCACGAGGAAGGAAGCAACCAGCAGAATCGCAGCCGGCGGCAGCAGCCAGAACGAGAAGTTGTTCATGCGCGCGAATGCCATGTCGGATGCACCGATCTGCAGCGGCACCATCCAGTTTGCAAAACCGACAAACGCCGGCATGATCGCGCCGAACACCATCATGATGCCGTGCATGGTGGTCAGTTGATTGAAGAACTCCGGCTGCATCAATTGCAGGCCTGGATGGAACAGTTCTGCGCGAATCAGCATCGCCAGGAAGCCGCCCGACAGCAACATCGTGAAGGAAAACCACAGGTACAACGTGCCGATATCCTTGTGATTGGTCGCATAGACCCAGCGACGCCAGCCGTGCGGATGATCATGCGCGTGATCATCGTGCGCATGGTCGTGTGAGTGATCGTGAGTGTGGTCGACTGCAGTTGTGCTCATCTCAAGTCTCCTGATTTTTTACTTGCGTGCAGCCACGATTTCGGCTGGCTGGACAATGTTTTCTGCAGCCTTGTTGGACCAGCTGTTGCGCGTATAAGTAATCACCGCCGCAATCTCGGTATCTGACAATACCGGTGCCCACGCAGGCATTGCACCCTTGCCATGCATCACGATATCGATTTGTCCGGCTTTCGGACCGACGACCAACGGACCGCCATCCAGTGCCGGGAATGAGCCCGGCACACCCTTGCCGTTTGCCTGATGACAGGCAACGCAATTCGAAGCGTAGACTTTTTCGCCACGCTGGATCAGCTCATCCAGCGTCCATGTCTTGCTCGGATCGTCGGCATTGGCCGCCATTTCCTTTTTCTTTCCGTCGACCCATTTTTTGTAGTCTTCATTGCTGACGACATTCACGACGATCGGCATGAAGGCGTGGTCCTTACCGCACAGCTCAGCGCACTGGCCGCGATAGGTGCCGATCTTTTCCGCCTTGAACCAGGTATCGCGCACAAAGCCGGGAATCGCATCCTGCTTGACGCCGAATGCAGGGATCATCCATGCGTGAATCACGTCATTGGCCGTCAGCACGATGCGGATTTTCTTGTTGACCGGCACAACGACAGGATTGTCGACTTCGATCAAATAATTTTCATTCTTGGTGATGGAAGAATCGACGATCTGTTCACGCGGCGTCGCCAGATTCGACAGGAAGTTGATGCCCTGACCTTCGCCGTTCAGATAGTCATAGCCCCACTTCCACTGCATACCAGTGGCCTTGATGGTGATGTCGGCATTCGACGTGTCTTTCATCGCGACGACCGTCTTGGTCGCAGGAAGCGCCATGCCGATGACGATCAGAAACGGAACGACCGTCCACGCGATCTCGACTGCCGTGCTTTCGTGGAAGGTGGCCGATTTGTGGCCGAGGGATTTGCGATGCTTGAAGATCGAATAAAACATGACGCCAAACACGGCGACAAAGATCACCAGGCAGATGATCAGCATCAGGGTATGCAGCGAATAGATCTCTTCTGCAATCTTGGTGACAGGCTGCTGAAAATTCAGTTGCAGCACTGCCGGACCGCCCGGACTATCGGTCACCGCCCAGGACGGCAAACCTGCCGCCAGCAGCGACGCACCGAGCATCAACGATTGAAGGCGCTTCGCATGTTTCATGATTTCCCCAAAAGCCCAAAATAGAATTTTGTTTTAGTTACCGGGCAAACCTGCTGTCTCCTCACCCAGTTCCCGACGCAGCTCATGCATGAACTGACGCCTTTTGTGTTCCGTCAGGAATCGTCCTATTTCGACACGAATGCCGGAAGACTCCAGACCAATCAACTGATTGCGCACTGCCGGCTGAATTTTTGTCCGGCAACGCACCAACCTGAACTGCTGCGACTTCTCGCCCTGAACCAGCTCTACCAGCAGCCAGTCGTCTGTCAGAACGATGTGCTCGCGATCCGCCGCATGGCGAACGTAATGGATGAATGCACAGGTAACCGCCGTCAATTCCATTAACGAAAAGCCGAGGATGAACCACGCACCGCGCAAGGTGAAATAGAGCGCAATCGCCAGCGACACTGCACACAATACCGAATAGGCCTGCAGCAGCTGTCGCGGAGAAATCGAGCAATTACGTTTCAGTAACCATTCACGGTTGTGGGCCATTGTGCACCGCCTGAACGCACTGCGCGCACCATATCACCATCGCGCAAAACCGTCGAAGTATAAGTCGGAATTATCAGAGTGATCAAGTATAAAAAATACATCGCGACTTGCCTCTCCCACTCCGTCCGTGTTACGCAAAAACGTATTGTTCGAAGTTGCTTCCCGCTTTGGCATCATGAATGAAACCGAATCCTGCCGGGCAAAAACATTGTGTTCACGCAGCGAATAGGCATTATTTTTTTGGCAAGTCGAAGCGAATGATGGCCTCTCCGCCGGCAGTCGTACGCGCCACAGGCCGGAACGCATGGCCATACACGATTTCAAATGTCAGCGGAATCTTGCCATCCGCGTTCCGGCCTTGCTCCAGCACGTCGACAACCCGCCGCCATGCCGCGCGACCCAGCAAGCCACGGCTGCGGGTATCGAGCGGATTGCCGCCGCAGGCACGCACATCGGCCATCAGCTTGTCGACCGAACCGTAAGTGACAGTCAGCGTCTCCATATCCATGACCGGCGTGGCAAATCCGGCATTGACCAGCATGTCGCCGAAATCGTGCATATCGACAAAAGGCAGAACGTGCGGCTCGCCATCGCCCGCGGCAAAGGCGGCGCGCAGCTCCTTGAACGTATCCGGTCCAAAGCACGAGAACATTAATAAACCATCCTGTCGCAGCACGCGCCGCCATTCGGCAAAGACGCGATCCGGCTGTGGATGCCAGTGCACGGCCAGATTCGACCAAACCAGATCCACCGAATTGATGCCGAACGGCAGTTGCGCAAAATTCCCGGACAGCAAGGCAGCGCCCGATGCACGGCCGAATCCGCTCTTTCCCGGCAACCATTGTTGCAGCAAACGGTTAACCGACGACATGCCTTCCTTTTGCGCCGCCTGTGCGTGCGCGAGCATGCCCGTCGAGGCGTCGAGCCCCAGCAGGGTCGCCTGCGGAAAGCGTTTTTGCAGCGTGGTCAGATCCGCGCCTTCGCCGCATCCGGCGTCGAGCACGTGCTGCGGCACGATCTTGATCAACGACAGACGTTCATGCATGCGCGTCGCCACTTCGCGCCGCAGGAATCCCGATTCCGCGATACGTGCCGGGTCGCCGAACAGCGTACGGACGCGCCCCAGGTCGATGGGAGCGCTAGAACGGGAATCGGATGGAGAATATTCGGCAGGCACGGTCGGCAATTGCTTCAATGAGATAATTCGCGCAAGTTTACACGCATGAGGGCGAAGGCGCGATGCTCGATCGTTTGGCCGACTGGTCACTTCAACTGGCACGCCGCCTGCCGTCGGCCATTCCTTCCTCGTGCGCACTGTGCGGCATCAGCGGCGACGATGCCTTGTGCAAGGATTGCAACAACCGCTTCCTTGGGCAAGATGCACATCGCTGCATGCAATGTGCATTGCCAATGCCGGACGACACGACCGCCGCGCCACGACAATGCGGTGAATGCCTGCAGCAGGCACGGTCCTTCGATGCCACTATCGTCGCCAGCGACTACGCGGCGCCGCTCGACCATCTGGTTCTGGCGCTCAAATTCGGCAACCGACTCGCGCTGGCCCCGCTATTTGCGCGCCTCATGCGCGAAGCGCTGCAACGCGAACAGATTGCATCCATGCCGGATTTATTGACCGTCGTACCGCTTGGCGAAACGCGCCTGGCCGAACGCGGATTCAATCAGGCGCTGGAAATTGCCCGGCCACTGGCCAAAATGCTTGCCGTCCCGCTCACGCCGCGATTAATGGCGCGTACACGCGATACCCTGATGCAGGCGCAATTACATCCCGACGAACGTCATCGCAATGTGCGGCACGCCTTCGCACTGCAACCGGAGATGGTGGGCCAAATACAGGGAAAACATGTCGGTGTGGTGGATGATGTCCTGACCACCGGTGAAACGCTGAACGAAGTCGCCACTGTGTTGAAACGCCACGGCGCCATTCGCGTGACCAATCTGGTATTTGCGCGCACACCGAAATGACGGAAACACTACCGTCATTTATGATGTGCGCCTTTTGATGAATACAGATCGATCCGGCCGCAGATCGATCCCGAGGAGAATCACTTGTTTCACGTCGTTCTGGTCGAACCCGAAATCCCGCCCAACACCGGCAACATCATCCGTTTGTGCGCCAATACCGGTGCGCAGCTGCATTTGATCGAACCGCTCGGCTTCCCGCTCGACGACGCAAAGATGCGCCGCGCCGGCCTCGATTATCACGATTACGCAACGATGAAAGTACATCGCGACTGGCAGGCATTTCTCGCATCGTCCACCGCAGATCAACCGTTGAATCCACAACGGATGTTTGCACTGACAACGCACGGTTCGACCGGATTTGCCGGCGTCGCTTTTCAGCCCGGCGACATTTTCGTATTCGGTTCCGAAACACGCGGACTCGCTCCCGCCTTGCGCGATTCGTTCCCTGCTGAACAACGCATCCGTCTGCCGATGCGTCCTGACAATCGCAGCCTGAATCTGTCCAACACCGTGGCCGTCGTCGTGTATGAAGCGTGGCGGCAAAATGGCTATGTTGGCGGCAGTTGAGTGTAGTTGCGCAACCGTTTTGCGCTACGATAGTGGTCGCACGATGCGATACATCATCGACACATAATCCGACGCGATTCATTTCAACCCGCTGCGCGCCAAACCGGCCCGGCATTGCCACGGAAGAACCCATGAACTTTCGCTCCATCACGCTCTTCACTGCCTCCGCGCTTCTCGCCACCTCGGCCTTCGCGCAGGATTACAAAGCCGGTGACATGCATGTCGATCATCCGTATGCGCGCGCCACGGTTCCAGGCCAGACCAGCGGCGGTGCCTACCTGACACTGGAAAACCGCGGAAACAGCGCCGATACACTGGTTGCTGCGCAATCGCCTGCCGTAAAGTCTGTCGAAATCCACACGATGGAGATGACAGACAATGTGATGCGCATGCGGGAAGTGAGCTCCATCGACATCAAGCCGAAGGAAAAAATCGTCATGCAACCGGGTGATGGGTATCACCTGATGCTGATCGGCCTCAAGACTCCGCTGAAAGCCGGCGACAAACTGCCGCTGACACTGACGTTCCGCAAAGCGGGAAAAGTGAATACCTCGATTACGGTCGAAGAGGGAATGCAGGGAAAGAAATCTGCTGACGATCATCACCAGCACTGATCGCACGCTGCACGAAAAAAAGGACGCTCAAGTATCGGCGTCCTTTTTTATTGATCAGATAGGGTTTGCAAAACCTGCGAGCACATTATCGTGCAACCTGTCGTGCCTTGTAATGCTGGTACACGGCATGACTACCATCCTTTCGGACGAGCAGGACATCGTAGGCATCGGCCTGCATGTCAGGCATTTCCATTCCTGGCGATCCCATCGGCATTCCCGGCACTGTCAGACCGACGGCGTTCGGCTTTTCTGCCAGCAACCGCCTGATTTCTCTCGCCGGCACATGGCCTTCGAGTGCATAGCCCGCGATTCTCGCCGTATGACAACTGCCTAACGCGGCCGGAATGCCGAAACGTGCGCGATAAGCCGCCGTGTTCGGCACATTCTGCGTTTTCACTTCAAACCCGTTTGCCTGCAAATGTTCGACCCATTCCGTACAGCATCCGCACGTCGCGCTTTTATAGACCTCGATCGTTTCCGTCTTGGCAAATGCCAGATTCGGCAGCGTGCCAAGCAATGTCATCGCCTGCAGTAATGTACGTCGTTGCATGACTTCCTCCTGCTGATCTACATAAACAAAAAGCCGCAGAAACTGCGGCTTTTTCGTATCGAAAACATGTGTCGAAAAGAGCGCGTTACGCCGGTTCTGCCTGCGCAGCAATGCCCATGCGCGCAACGATTTCCTTGCGATAGCGGTTTAGTTCCTGCACGTTGGCGAAGGTTTTTTCAAACAGCAGCGACATGTTGTGCAGAATGCGGTCGACCACTTTCTTCTCCCACTCGCCGTCGAACTTGATCTGACCGTCGAGCCAGCGTTCCAGCCATTCCGGATCAGGCAGACGCGATTGCACAGTGTCATTCGGGAACAGCGACTGATTCACATGCAGGTTGGTCGGATGCAGCGGTTTCTCTGTGCGACGGGCAGAAGCCATCAATACGCCGATCTTGGCGAATGCCACACGTGCGCTGTCGCCGACTTCGACCAATGCCTTTTTCATGTAACGCAGATAGGCACCGCCATGGCGTGCTTCGTCCTGGCTGATGATTTTATAGATCTGCTTGATGACCGGCTCGGTATGCCAGTCGGATGCACAGCGATACCAGTGATTCAGACGGATCTCGCCGCAGAAGTGCATCATCAATGTTTCCAGCGCCGGCGCCGGATCGAATTCGAAACGCACGTTGTGCAATTCTTCTTCGGTCGGGACGTATTCAGGACGGAAACGACGCAGGTATTCCATCAGCACGAGCGAATGCTTTTGCTCTTCAAAAAACCAGACGGACATGAATGCGGAAAAATCGCTGTCGCCACGGTTGTCACGGAGAAACATTTCGGTCGCAGGCAAAGCCGACCATTCAGTGATCGCGTTCATGCGGATCGTTTGGGCCTGCTCGTCAGTCAGTTTGGAGCCATCGAACTGGTCCCACGGAATGTCGTTTTCCATGTTCCAGCGAACCTGCTCCAACGATTTAAACAATTCTGGGTACAACATACACGCGCCTTGAAAATTGAGTTAAGTGCTTGATTCTACCAAGAAATTCATTCCAGACACAGTCCATTTTCCCTACAAATGAAAAGGTTTCAGTCCTGTTACCGGCTTCGATGAATTTTCTTGGCACGATAAACTTCATATCACCCCGGTGATACAAGCCATATAAGCCGATCGCGTTAAAGAGATATGAGCCATGACGAAACAAATGCAATGTCATTTAACGCACCGGATAAATTCGCGCTTCTTGTAACGGTCTATGACAAACCTGCCGTTCTGATGCAAGATGCAGCCAGTTTCCTCACCGGATATCGCCATGACCACAGTCCGCTCCCTTCTTCGCCATCTGCTGCATTGCAGTTTCCTGCTCGTCGCTTTCGCCGCTTCGCAAGCCCACGCACAGACAGCCGCACCAGCATGCCCGGCCACACTGGATCACAGCGCCGCACGCCTGCAGGATGAAACGCCGCAGAACCTGTGCCAGTACGCCGGCAAGGTGGTGCTGATCGTCAATACCGCCAGTTACTGCGGTTATACCGGGCAGTACGACGGGTTGGAAAAACTGTATGCGCAATACAAGGACAAGGGATTCGTCGTGCTGGGTTTCGCCTCCAACGACTTTCAGCAGGAAACGGGCTCCAACAAGGAGATTGCCGAGTTCTGCCATAACACGTACGGCGTGAAATTCCCGATGTTCGCCAAGAGTTCGGTCACGGGTGCGAATGCCAACGCGTTTTATCAATCGCTGTTCAAGGCTGGCGCGCAGCAGCCGAAATGGAACTTCCATAAAATCCTGCTGGATCGCAACGGCAAGGTCGTCGGCAGTTACCCGTCGAAAATTACTCCCGACAACAAGACGCTGATCGCCGATATCGAAAAGACGCTGTCACAGAAATAACAGAGACATAAATAAAGACATATACAGAGATATAAACAGAGGGCATACACAAATTAGCAACGCTGCCAATGCCTTGCCGCCGAATCGCTGGCGGCCCGGCTTGGCGAAATGCTACGATACGCGCTGCGCCGGCAACGCGTCCGCGCCTGTTACAGGCGTACAGACCATGCGTCATGCCCTGCCATCCCTAACTTGAACAGAAGAATCACGGCGTCATCGCCATCATATCCATGCGCATCCTGATCATCGAAGACAACGCCGACATCGTCGCCAACCTGTATGCATTTCTGGAACCGCGCGGTTACGTGCTCGACTCGGCCACCAACGGCTATGCCGGTTTTGCACTGGCTGCGCAGCACGAATACGATGCGATGATCCTCGACGTCAAACTGCCGGGCATCGACGGCCTTTCCGTCTGCCGCCGTATTCGTGACGAACTGAAAAAAGACACGCCGGTCCTGATGCTGACCGCACGCGACACGCTGGACGACAAGGTCGCCGGTTTCGACAGCGGTGCCGACGACTACCTGGTCAAGCCGTTCTCGCTGCTGGAAGTCGAAGTCCGGCTGAAAGCCTTGATTCGCCGTGCCCGCGGCAAGAACCAGGCAACCAACGCGCTGACCGTCGGCGATCTCGTGTTCGACACCTCGACTTATCAGGTCAGCCGCAACGGCCAGCCGGTCAATCTCACCAAGACCGGCTTCAAGATCCTGACCTGCCTGATGAAGGAAGCACCGAAAGTCGTCTCGCGCGAAACGCTGGAACTGGAAGTCTGGGGCGATCATCCACCAGACAGCGATGCGCTGCGCACCCACATCCACGCGCTGCGTCAGGCGCTCGACAAATCCCACTCGTTCGCCATGTTGCGTACGGTTCAGGGCATCGGCTACCGACTGGTAGGATCGGATGACACGGCCTAGCACGCTGCGACGCCGGATCGTCACCGCCTATCTGTTTTTTGCGCTGGCGATCTGCACTTTCTTCGGCATCGTCGCCTCCGTCGCGATCGAAGGGGTCGAAGACCTCCTGGTCGACGAACATCTGCGCAGCATTGCCGCCTGGGCATCGCCGCGCCACGCCGCGGGCATGCCGGTCGAAATGCCGTCCGACGTCAATTTCTATCACGGCGAAACCATTCCCGAAAGTTTGCGCGACCTGCCACTCGGCGTTGCCAAGCGCGGGTTCGAAGGCAAGGTCATCCATCTGTTCTCTGGAGAAGACAGCGCCGGCCGCTATGTCGTCATCGATCGCGCCAGCGAGTACAAAAGCATCGAACGCACGATCTACGCGATGATCGTCGCCGGTTTTCTCGGCTTTGTCGCGTTATCGCTTTTTCTCGGCCGCTTCATTGCTCACGGCTTTGTGGAGCCGATCATCCAGTTGGCAGAGGCCGTCAACGATCAGGACTCCACGCTGGAACTCCCGCTGCTCTCAAGTTCCGATGAGCTGGGAGTGCTGGCGCGTGCCTTTGCCGATCACACGGCAGAACTGAAGCGTTTTCTCGCGCGCGAACGCTTCTTCACGGGCGACGTCAGCCATGAACTGCGCACACCGCTGACCATCATTACCGGCGCCGCAGAGCTGCTGGTCGAACAGACCGGCAACCAGCCTGCCCTGCAGGCCGCCGCACAACGCATCCTGCGTGCCGCCAGCGACGCCACCGAATGTGTCGGTGTGCTGCTGATGCTGGCGCGCGCGCCCGATCGCATCAATCGGCCGGAAACCTTTGTGGACGATGTCATCCGCGAACAAATCACACGTTGCAAACCGCTGGTCGCGGGCAAGCCGGTTGAACTGCTTTACGAAGCCAATAACGATTTTGCCGTGGCAGCACACAAGGAATTACTGGCCTCCGCGATCGGCAATCTGATCCGCAATGCCTGCCAGTACACCGAACGCGGTTCGGTAACAGTGCGCGTCGAAGAGCGCTCCGTCGTTGTCGAAGACACCGGTCCGGGCCTGTCGGAATCCGTACAGGCGCATCTGCAAAACGGCATTCCATCGAAACCGCTGCTGGGCTCCGCGGGTACCGGGCTCGGTCTCGCACTGGTGATGCGCATCTGCGAATACCTCGGGGCCAAACTAAGTGTAGAAAATAATCCCGAAAATGGCAGTAATTTTCGAATTGATTTTCAGACAACTTTAACGAGTATTTAACATCATATTCACATCTTCTTGAGTTCCGTGACGATAACCTGCGACTGTGCATTTGGGTCGCATCTCCCTCGGGAAACACGATCTTCCATCACCCGGTTCATTGCAGTTTCAAGGAATCGCGGACATAAGGCTCAGCGCCGAATGAAATGCAGGTTTTAAACGTAGTGGCCTAAAGAGATTTTCAGATTTTTCTGATGATCGACAACAACATGGTCGTCAGACGACCGCCACTTTATTTAATTCGCTCCAGCCGTACGGAACGAGCAAAAACTTGAGGAAGATATGGAATTACTAAACTCTGCAGCCTTCTGGGCTGCTCTTGGCAACATCATCCTGATCAATATCGTGCTGTCCGGCGATAACGCAGTGGTGATCGCACTGGCAGCCAAATCGCTGCCGCCGAAGCAAAAGAAAATGGCCGTCCTGTACGGTAGCGCCGCAGCAATCATCCTGCGTATCGTGCTGACCATCTTCGCGCTGCAATTGCTGACGCTGCCGTACCTGAAGCTGATCGGTGCTGTCGCCCTGTTCTACATCGGCGTGCAACTGCTGGCCGAGGAAGACGGCGAAGAAGAGATCGAAGGCAAATCCAACCTGTGGGGCGCCATCAAGACCATCCTGATCGCCGATCTGGTGATGAGCCTGGATAACGTGCTCGGCGTTGCTGCTGCAGCTGACGGCAATGTCGTCCTGCTGATCATCGGTCTGGCCATCAGCGTTCCGCTGATCGTGTTCGGCAGCACCCTGGTGCTGAAATTGATGGAAAAATTCCCGATCATCATCACGCTGGGCGCTGCATTGCTGGGTTATCTGGCAGGTGAAATGCTGTTCTCCGATACCGCGGTCGTACCGTGGATCGAAGCCAACGTTCCGCACCACGAGATCGCTTTGTTTGGCAATAGCCACCTGAGCATCCCTGGCCTGGCACTGGCAGTCGGCGTCGTCATCGTCGGCACCTACCTTGCCAAGCGCCACAGCAAAACGGCTGCAGCCTAAGCGCAATCGTTACCGGTAAATCGCCGCCCTGCGGTGGTTGATTGAAAACGGCCCGATCGAGCAATGCTCGTCGGGCCGTTTTTATTTGTGTGCGCTGGATTCGGCTTTGATTGTCGTTGATGATGGTGTTAATACTTCCGGATACGGAAGTCGTGATCGGTCACGATACGCGTGGAGGCGATCAGACTGCTCAATCCGACCACCAGTTGCGTCAGACTTTCCATCGGCAGCATCCATATCTGCCCTGCCGGCACGGACGCCTGCGTGGCGGCAACGATCAGTGGCGCGATCCATTCCGCTTCCGGCGTCACATCGAGCAACACGATGCCCTCGCCTGTCGTGTGCATGAAGATGTCGCCACCGGCCGTCAGGCGAAAACAGATGCCATAGCCGCTCGCGCGATTGCGTTCCGCATTGCCGATACGTTGCTGGATCTGCCGACTCTGATGCTCGATCCACATTTCCACGTCATACGTGTTTTTCAGCACGATCCACGGCCGTTCCGTCGGCTCTTCCATTCTGTCGTCTACGTCATCGTCCATCTGTTTTGCTCTCATTCATTCGGGCAACGTCGGATAAATACCACGCCGTCGCAGGCAATCGCGCAGCGGCATGATATCCTGCGGACCCTGAATCATCCATTGTTCCGCTGCTTCATGACGACCACCGAATCCACGCCAAACGCTTTTCAAAACGCCCGTACGCTGCTCAAGGAAATCCAGGAAAAGTTCGCCGTATTCGGCGATTTTCTGCCGCTTGCAATCGGCATCGACAAGCAGTTGATTGCACTGATGCCGGATGTCAGTCGCAAATCGCTGCGGACCGCACTGGGCATTCACACCAATTCGCTGCGCTATCTGAAGGGAATGGAAAAGGCCACGGCCCGTTTCAATCTCGATGGCACACAAGCGGCGGAAGTCACGGAAGAGCATCGCGCCCATGCCACGACGACGCTGAAAGAACGTTTCAAGAAAAATGCCGAACAGCGCAAGACGCAACGCCAGGCAGAAGAAGCACAACGCAAGGCTGACGAAGCAGAACGCCAACGCGCGGAAAAGCTGAATCAACTGGCTGCCAAGTTCTCGCGCAAGAACTAACGCCACAGGCGCCGTCTGCCCGGCGCTTCCCTCACCAGTAAGTCCACAGCATCTTTGCCGCCAGCACATACAGCAGGCAGGCGAAGATGCGTTTCAAAATCGGCACCGGCAAGCGATGCGCCAGCCGTGCACCGAACGGCGCCGTTACCACACTGCCGCAAACAATGCCGATCAACGCCGTGACTGAAATGAACCCGACCGCATCGGATGGCAGACCCGGCACGCTCCAGCCCGAAATGACATAACCGATCGTCCCCACTACCGCCAGCGGAATACCCATCATCGCGCCCGTGCCGATCGTCTTCTTCATCGGCACGCCGCACCACAGCATGAACGGAATCGTCAGGAACGCGCCGCCCGCCGACACCAGTCCGCCAATGATGCCGATCATCAGCCCGATGAAGAACAGCGGCCATGCCGAAGGCAAGGTTCGCGCAGCCTTCGGTTTCCTGTTCAACAGGATCTGCGTCGCGCCGAAAAAGACAATGACGGAAAAACTCAGTGCCAGGTGACGCTGCGGAATCCACGCCGAAATCGACGTCGCAAACAGACTGCCTGCGACCAATCCCGGCGTCATGCGTTTGACGATATTGAAATTGACGCCGTCGAACTTCAAATGCTCACGCACGCTCGAACTTGACGTAAACACGATCGACGCCATGCAGGTCGCCAGCGCCATGTGCACCACATGATCCGGCGCAAAATGCTGTGCAGCGAACAACGCAGCCATCACCGGCACCAGCGTCATGCCACCGCCAATGCCGAGCAAACCCGCCAGTACCCCGACAAAGGCGCCGGCCAATACATAGGAAGCAAACCAGATCATCAATCCGCCCCTGTCGGCAACCGGTCCGTTACGCTGCACAGATTGTTTAATTGCATTGCAAAGATTCCTGTCACGATGGAAAACCGCACGCCAAGTGCGCGCCCCGCCACTTTACTATACGGACATATCCAGCGGACGTTATCCAATCGCCTTCTCCGGACGCCTGCCTCGCTTTGACAACGCAATTGCACGGCAACATTTGGACGGCGCTCGTTTACACTAGCGCCATGACGAAACCTCCCTTCCGGCCCGACATGCGTAGATCGCGGCGCTGGCTTTTCGTGCTGGGGTTTTCGATCCTGCTGCATCTGCTTGTTGTCGGTCGCGTCACCGAATTCATCCGCCTGCCATCGCAGACCAGACCGGCCGCAGAAGTCGTCACTGCCGCATTGCTCGCGCCACCGAAGCCGCCAGCCCCGCCAAAGCCTGCTGCGCAACCGAAACGCAAACACACACCGCATCTGCGCCCTGCGACACCGAAAGTCGAAACACCGCCTGCAGCAATCCCGTCGACTTCGGTTGCAAGTGCAGCGACAACGGCAATTGACACGACATCGTCAACCGGTGCGATCGATACAGAAGACACATCCGGCATACAAGACTCAACCACGCCGCATTACGTGATCGACCTGCCGCCGTCAGCCGAACTCAAATACGATGTGCAGAAAACGCCGATCGATGGTCAGCCGACGTACGGCAGTGGCGCGATTGCATGGCACAACGACGGCAACCGTTACACGATCAGCGGCGAGTTCGGCGTGCTGTTCATCACGGCATTGCATTTCACGAGCAGCGGCACAATCGAAAACGGCGGCATCGCTCCCGAGCTGTACAGCGAAAAACGTTTTCGCCGTGCGGAAACCAATACGCACTTCCATCGCGAACGCAACACGATCAGTTTTTCCGCCTCGACAAAAACCTATCCGCGCACCGGCGACGAACAGGATCGTGCCAGCATCATCTGGCAACTGGCGGGCATTGGTCGCGGCGACAGTGCACGCTTCGCGCCGGGTACCGTCATCGAAGTGGTCGTTGCCGGCACACGCGATGCCGAGCCATGGCAGATCCAGATCATCGGCTACGAAGAAATCAGCATCGACGGCAAAACGATCGGCGCGTGGCACGTCGTCCGCGCGCCGCGCGCCCGTACCTACGATCAGAAGCTGGATATCTGGCTGGCGCCGCAACTGCAGTGGTATCCGGTACGCCTGCGCTATACGGAACCGAACGGCGACTACCTGGACATGTCGCTGACCGGTCTGAACGTTTCTGCAGTACCTTAGTCACATATTTTCAACACCCATTTTCAATATTTACATTCCGGTGAACCAATGAAGCGCTTTTTCTCCCGCTCTCTCCCAACCCTGTTGCTTGCCTGCACACTGGCTTCGCACGGCGCCATGGCACAAAACACGAAACGCGGCACCATCAGCCCGCCGCCTTCCGCCGAGCTGAATTACACGATCAATGCCAATCAGCACGGTCTGTCGCTCAACGGCTCCGCCGTCGTGCACTGGACCAATGGCAGCGGTCGCTACGCGATCAAGACGGAAACGCGTGCCATGCTGCTCGGGAAAATCCTCGAGGCGAAAAGCGAAGGTACGATCAACACGACCGGACTGGCGCCGGTGACGTCCACCGAAAAACGCTATCGCAAGGATGCCACGACCACCACGTTCAACCGCGACAGCAACACCATTACGTTCAGTGCATCCGATGCCAGCTATCCGATCAAGGGCGGCGAACAGGATCGCAATAGCGTCGTCTGGCAACTCGCAACCATTGCACGCAGCACGCCGGCCAAGTTCAAGACGGGAGCCACCATCAATGTCGTGGTTGCCGGGCAAAAGGATGCCGAACCATGGTCCTTCAAGGTCAACAAGGCCGAAAAGATCAAATCCCCACTGGGCGACCTGAACGCCGTCAAGGTCAGCAAAGTCGTGAAAGATGCGGGCAAGGAACAGAAGATCGATATCTGGTTTGCATCATCGCGCGACTGGTATCCGGTGCGCATCCGCTTTTCCGAACCGGAAGGCGACTTCATCGAACAGAACATCACATCGATTGCATCGCAATCGTGAACGCCTGAATGACAGCGATCTCATTGATATAAATAACGTCAGCGGCAAGCAGTCGATATAATTTCGTCCGGCATGGCATGTGCGATGCCGACGTTTGATCGATGAAGGAACACATGATTTCTGAAGAAGGTGCACTGGTTCTGTTCAGCGGCGGCCAGGATTCCACCACCTGTCTCGCATGGGCACTGTCGCGTTATGCACGCGTCGAGACGATCGGTTTCGACTACGGTCAGCGCCACGCGATCGAGCTGGCAGTGCGTCCCGCCGTGCTGCAGAAAATGCGTGCAATGAACGCAGATTGGGACCGGCGACTGGGTGAAGATCACATGATCGACCTCTCGCTCATTTCAAAAATCTCCGATACCGCACTAACCGGGAATGTGGAAATCGCCATGCAGGAAAACGGCCTGCCGAACACGTTCGTTCCCGGTCGCAACCTGCTGTTCATGACGGTCGCCGCAACGGTTGCCTATCGCCGCGGTCTGACTGTTCTGGTCGGCGGCATGTGCGAGACGGATTTTTCCGGCTATCCGGACTGTCGCGACGACACGATGAAGGCGTTGCAGGTCGCGCTGAATCTGGGCATGGCAACCAGACTGAAAGTCGAAACACCGCTGATGTGGATCGACAAGGCTGCAACATGGACAATGGCGCAGGATCTCGGCGGACAGACCCTGCTCGATGTGATTCGCAAGGAAACGCACACCTGTTATCTCGGCGAACGCGGCGCCTTGCATGACTGGGGTTACGGCTGCGGCACCTGTCCGGCCTGCGCATTGCGTGCACGCGGATATGAAAATTTCATCGCCGCAAAAGCAACCTGACAGACGGGCTCAGCTTTCCTCTCAAATCCGTCATATCGGCTGACACATTCGTCCGGATAAAAAAAGGCGCACGACCAATCAGCCAGTGCGCCTTATTTCAGCGGGTCCTGCAATTAACGCGGCATGGTTCCTTGCGGCGAGACAGGCATTGGCTGATAAACCGGTGCAGGTGCAGGCGCAGGCATCGTGGACGGCTGCGGTGTGCCGATCACGGTCGTTGTCGTTTCGCGATACACTCCGCCACCCTCAACACTGCCTGACACGACGCCCTGACCATGGACGCGCTTCGCGCAATCCTGACGATCGGAAGGCGGCAACGCGTTGCAGCGCGCCAATGCGTTTTCATCGTACGACGTGCTGTCCGTCAAATGTCCGCGTTTCGCTTCTCCGCGGGCGGCAGCGGCTTCACGCAGACAAGTCGCGCGATCCTGATGGGAGCCGCCATTCGTACATGCCGCACGTTCCTGTTGATAATTACTGGTAGCGGCGTCCGCTGCCGACGCTGCCAGCGGCAACAGTCCCGCCACGGCCAGGGAAAAAATGGAAACGTATGTTCGCGTGCGTTTCCGCACGTGTTCCTGCATACGGGTCTGCGAATGATTGGCGATCGAGTGGTAAGCAGCTGGCATTTCGGGCCTCCTTGTCCAAAGCAGTCAGTGTAGGAAAAAGGTGCGTCATGCGTATGTGCGGTAACCGGCTTAGGGGATATTCTGGCCGCCCCTTCCGCACAGCGGGTCATTTCTCCTGCACAATCATTTCATTCAATGACATACTTGCGGCTGCAGATTTTTATGTATCTGCCAACGATTTACTAAACTTTCTGCCCGCGACGGCAATCTCACTTATATCTATTGCAAGAGAGACGCAATGAGTTCATCCAAAACTCCCCGCAAGCATTTCTCGATGTTGCGCGAATTTCACCTAGCGGATTTTTTCACGCTGGGTAATGCCGCGTGCGGCGTGGCGGCCGTGTTCCTCGCGATGCTTTACATGCACAGCCAGTCGCTGGCGCATTTTTATCTGGCAGCGGCAATGGCGCCGGCAGCTTTTTTGTTCGATGTCCTGGACGGCCGCATTGCACGCTGGCGGCAACAGCATTCCTCGCTCGGACGAGAACTGGATTCGCTGGCCGACGTGATTTCGTTCGGCGTGGCGCCAGCCGCACTCGGTTTTGCCGCAGGTCTGACAGGCGGTTGGGATTGGGTCGCGATGATTTATTTCGTCTGCTGCGGCGTCAGCCGACTGGCGCGATACAACGTGACGGCAGAAACACTGTCCGAAGGCAGTGATAAAGTCGCCTATTTCGAAGGCACACCGATTCCGACCAGCGTGCTGATTACCGGTATTCTGGCGTGGCTGGCCTCGAACGGCCAGATTGGT
Organism: Oxalicibacterium sp.; assembly: GCF_035565035.1. Taxonomy (GTDB): domain Bacteria; phylum Pseudomonadota; class Gammaproteobacteria; order Burkholderiales; family Burkholderiaceae_D; genus Oxalicibacterium. The sequence goes on from NZ_DATMTD010000105.1 coordinate 136,122, forward strand.
GCAACACTGTTTGGCGGCGCATGGATGATCGGTCCATGGGAACTGCATCCGGTTGCCCTGGTGTTCGCCCTGTCCGGTACGCTGATGATCAGCAAGACGCTGCATATCCCCAAGCTGTAGCCTTTTCTCCGGCCAGCATTCCTGCTTGCCGGAGCACTCTTCCAATGTGAGATTCCGCACAGAAACACATTAATCGCCATGTCATATTGACAAAAGGCGAGGCGGCATCACATCAATCGACGATATCTGCGCCGCGCGAGATGTAACAAGGCGTAAATGGATTGGTGGCGAAAGGCAATCCGGATTTCAATGGAGCCTGTCAATCGCTTCACGTTGACAAGGGGAGCTATCATGAACGCAAAACTCATCGGCCTGCTGGCCATTCTGCTCGGCGCCAATATTGTCGCAGCGCAATCACTCACTACTGCTGCGCTTGAACATGGCGCGCAGAGCAAATCCACCATGTATTCAATGACCACCGCATCGCGCGACAGTGTCACCAAATCGCAGGCCAAAGCGGCTCGGATGGATATCGTTGTGGATAATTTCGAAAAAATCGATGCCAATAACGATGGCATCGTGACCCGCAATGAGTTACGCGCTTACGCGTTATCGATGCGTCGACATGTACCGTTGACCTGACGGCATTGAGCGCCGTTGTCCGCTCGTCAAAAACCATCCGCCTCAAACACCGAGAGACACGATCAGTTTTCCGTAGCATCCTCTTTGACGGTCGCCGCGACTGCCTTCACACGAGCTGTACGAATCGCTTCCGGCACCCGTTGCGGTTGATCGGGATACCGTTCGCGCACCGTTGCTGCAATCCCCCCGCCATTCACCGTCTGCGCTGCCGCCAGCGCCTGTTGCAAGTATGCTCGCTGCGGGAATGGTTTCTCCTCGAATCCAGTGCGGCCGCGATGATCACATTCCGAGGCCATCAACATGTCGAGAAAACGCTGCGGCTTGCGAAAGGCGTCGCAGCGTTCGAACAGCGTCACGATCGTCGCCGCACGAAACTCCAGCGCACGCCCGACATTGCCATGTTCACGCGCCGTCATCAGTGCCAGATCGCGACAATCGTTCGGCACCCGCAGGCGCTTGCAGACCGCATCGACCAGTCGTTCACTGTGCATTTCGTGGCCGTGATGCCGCGCCCATTGATCGGGCGGCGTCACTCCCTTGCCCAAGTCGTGCAGCAAGGCGGCACAACGAATCGGCAGATTGGCGTTTTGACCGGCGGCATAATCGACGACCATCATCACGTGCACGCCGGTATCGATTTCCGGATGATATTTCTCCGGTTGTGGCACACCCCATAGTGCGTCGAGTTCGGGCAGGATGCATTTCAGCGCGCCGCAATCGCGCAGCACGGCAAACATGCGCGACGGCATGCGCTCCATCAAACCACGCGCAAGTTCCTGCCATACCCGCTCCGGCACCAGTGCATCGACTTCGCCTGCTTCCACCATGTTGTGCATCAAGGCGTTGGTTTCCGGTGCGACGCTGAATTCGGGAAAGCGCGCGGCAAATCGTGCAACGCGCAGAATCCGCACCGGATCTTCCGCAAATGCCGGCGAGACATGGCGAAAAACGCGCCGTTCGATATCCTGCCGTCCGCCGAACGGATCAATGATCGTGCCATCTTCCTGCTGCGCCATCGCGTTGACAGTGAGATCACGCCGAATCAGATCCTCTTCCAGCGTGACGGCGGCATCAGTATGAAATACAAACCCCTTGTAACCCGGCGCAGTCTTGCGCTCGGTGCGTGCCAACGCATATTCAGCGTGGGTCTGCGGATGCAGAAACACAGGAAAATCCTTGCCGACCGGCAGATAACCCTGCGCAACCATTTGTTCCGGTGTCGCACCGACGACAACGTAATCGCGGTCCTTGACGGGAACACCGAGCATGGCATCGCGTACGGCGCCGCCGACGATATAGGTTTTCATTTCAGATCGAACTCGCCAGACATACGTATAGGCATGCTTGAGTCGTGAAGTTAATCGGGAATTTAATCCGGAGCTTAATCAGGATACACATCGTATTTTTCGATGCGTGCCGTTTCGGCGAGTGCGCCATTGATCCATTGTGCAACAGCGGGATGTCGCGCGACGCGTTCGACGTACGCGTCCAGTGCCGGGCCCAGCACGACCTCATAAGTGCGAAAGCGCATGACGACCGGCGCAAAATACGCATCGGCGATCGTGAACTCCCCGAACAGAAATTCGCTCGGACCGGACATGGCCAGACAAGTTTCCCAGATTTCGCTGATGCGGCCGATATCGGCTTGTGCTTCCAGCGTGCGCCCCTTGCCCGGAAATCGCGCACGAATGTTCATCCACATTGCCGAACGCACGCCGGTAAATCCGGAATGCATTTCCGCACAGATCGAACGCGCCAGCGCACGTTCCGCCACATCCTCCGGCCACATCCGCTTTTCCGGAAACTGTTCAGCCAGATATTCGCAAATCGCCAGTGAATCCCACACTGTCGTTTCGCCCGCCAGCAGAATCGGAACGCGTCCCGCCGCCGAATAATGTGCGATCTGCAAGGCCGTATCGCTCCGGTCCAGCAGCAGACAGATTTCCTGAAAAGGGATATTGAATGCTGTCATCGCGACCCACGGCCGCATCGACCATGACGAATAATTCTTGTTGGCGATCACCAGTTTCAAACCGCTGTTTTCCGCATCGCTCAGCGTCTGCGACAGTGTCGGGTCGAGTTCTGTGGTTTGCATGAATTTTCGTCTAAAGGAAGAAACAGTCAGATGAGCGGATCAAGGCAGCGCGCTCGGCACGTACGCTGCAGGACCAACCATTCCCAATCGTTGCTTCAGCGATTGCGGCTTGTTCTCGAACATCGCGGCATAGTAGGTCGCATTGGACAAGACCTTCTTCACGTAATCACGTGTCTCCGTGAAAGGAATCGTTTCGGCAAAGATCGCGCCTTCGACCGGTCGCGTCAGCGTCGAACGCCATGCACGCGGACGCCCCGGGCCGGCATTATAGGCAGCGGTCGCCATCGTCTGCGAACCATCCAGGTCGTTCAGCACCATGTTCAGATAGTTGGTGCCGAGCAGGATGTTGGTTTCGATTTCATTGACGCGACTGTGTGCAAAATCGTCGAAGCCGATCTTTTTAGCGACATGCCTGGCCGTCGCCGGCATCAACTGCATCAGGCCGGATGCACCGACATGCGAACGTGCATCCATGACGAAGCGCGACTCCTGACGAATCAAGCCGTACACCCATGCCATCTCCAGTCCCAGTTTTTGCGTGGCGTCCTGCATCACATTGCGATACGGCGTCGGGAATCGTTGATCGAAATCCACCTCGATCTTGGTGCGATCCGATGTATTGACCATGCGATCGAGTACCGAATTGCGCCGCGCGAATTCTGCCGCAGCCAGATGCTGGCGCTCGTTCATGCGGCGCAGTTCCCAGTTCCATTCGCGATAGCCTTCGAAGCGCAAACCCAGATCGAAGAACTTGAATGCGCGGCGGAATCCTTCATTGGTCGTCATCGGCGCCACTTCTGCTTCGGTCACCGGAGCCGCACGTGGCGGGATCGTGATGCTGCGTCCCAGGTCTTCCAGTGCCAGCTGACCGTAAAAACCTGTTTGTGCAGCAATCGACTGCAGCAACACATCGGCTTTTTCCTTCTGCCCTTCTTCACGAAATGCGCGCGCCATCCAGTAGGTCCACGTCGGATCGCTACGCAGCGAAGGTGGCATCGCCTCGATGCCTTTCTTCACCAGCTTCCAGTCGCCGGCACGCAAGGCAATGCGTACCTTCCATTCATGCGCTTCCAGCGACAATGGTGCATTGCCTGCCTTGTGCCAGTAATCGTCCGCTTCCGGCATCAGTTTTTTTGACGCATGCTGCGCGATCTGCGCCCACGCCAACGCCTGCTGTTTCAGGTTCAGGCGCTGACCGTCTTTCGATTCCATTACGCTGGCTGCCTGCAACGGATCGTTGCGCGCAACACGACCCAGCGCGACGATGAAGACTTCGTGCTTGACACGCCGGAATCCCGGGCCGCGTGCAACGACCGACATCGGCTTGTCCATCGCCTTCACCAGTGAATCGTCGTCGATGCCGGTAAACGGCACCAGACGTCGCACGAAATCGGTATTGCCGGTATCCGACGCCAGGCGCACCTGGGCCCACAGATCGTCGTCGTCGAACTGGCCGTTTTCCACCAGCATGCCGATCAACGCCACGCAGCCTTCGCCATAATTCTTCGGCGTATTCAGCAACAGGCGCGCTTCCTCCGCGACATTGCCGCCTTTCAACGCCTTCGACATCAGCGCGTAACATTTCAGCTGCGTATCGTCGTTCAACTGAAATAATGGATACTGCACATCGAATGTCGTCCAGTCGCGCCGCTTGCCCAGTTCGAGCAGCCAGTCGTTACGCAAGCGATCTGCAATGGCGCTGCCGTCGTAGCGGGTCAGGAATGCCTGTATTTCGGCGGCCGACGCATCCTTGATGCGCGGCTGCAGACGGTAATAATCGACATACGAAGGAATGGGATAATTGCCGAGCCGGGCTGCGATCTCGTCGACCCGGGCCGTATCGCCACGACGCGACGCATCGCGCAACGCGAGAAAGGCATCGTCGTCACTCGCAAAACTCGTTGGGCGTTTCTGTGCGTGCGCATTTTGCGACAAGCCCGGCAACAACAAGGTGGCGGATGCGGCGGCAAACACGAAACGGGCAAAAAACGTTTTTGAAAACATGAAATTGATGGTCCTTTTTGACCTGCTGAAACTGAATCGCGATGCTGGCTAGAATAGCACGCGACGCCAGGCAATCGATGACGGAAAACATGCAAAACAAACAGGAATTGCGGCCCGCTTTGCTCGCGCTGCGCAACGGACTTGAGCCGACACTGAAGAAGCAATACGACAGGCAGATCGCCATCGGTCTGCTCGACTGGTGGGAAAGTGCTCTCCCGATGAGCGTCGGCGTCTATTCGCCCATGCGCGGTGAACCGGACCTGCAGCAGGCCTACGCCACACTGCACGCGCGCGGTGTGCGACTGGCGCTGCCGATTGTTGTGACCGATAACGCACCGCTAAAGTTCGTGCACTGGACGCCGGGCGAACTGCTGGAACGTGATCGCTTCGGTGCGGAAACGCCACCGGCCTCGAATCCCGAAGTCTGGCCGCAGGCATTGATCATTCCATGTCTCGGCTTTAACGAAGGACGCTTCCGGCTCGGTTATGGCGGCGGTTTCTACGACCGTACGCTGGCGACGGCTCCGCGTCCTTTGACCGTCGGCGTGTCATACGCTTTCGGCGAAGCGGAATTTGCCGCAGATACATTCGATGTCGCGCTGGACCGGATCATTACCGATGAAGGATCGTTGAGCGATTTCTGATCCGACAAAAAAACGGCGCTGTCGTTTCCAGACAGCGCCGTTTTCAATGGAAAAGACGATTAATTCGATTACTTGAAGTAACCGCCCTGATTCAACCTGCTCCAGATCGCGTGCGTCGCCGTCGCCTGATTCAATGTATAGAAATGCAATCCGGGCGCACCACCCTTCAACAGGCGTTCGCACAGGTCGGTCACCACGTCGAGACCGAAGGCGCGAATCGAATCGGTATCGTCGCCAAAGCTCGCCAGCTTCAAACGAATCCAGCGCGGAATCTCCGCACCGCACATTTCAGAAAAGCGCGACAGTTGCGAGTAATTGGTGATCGGCATGATGCCGGCGACCACCGGCACATCGGCTCCGGCTTTCTGCGCATCCTCGACAAAACGGAAATATGCGTCCGCGTTGTAGAAGTACTGCGTGATCGCCGAATCGGCACCGGACCTGACCTTGCGCACAAAGCTGTTGATGTCGTCCTGAGGCGACTTCGCTTGCGGATGCGTCTCCGGGTAGGCGGCCACTTCGATATGAAACCAGTCGCCGGTTTCGGTACGGATGAATTCGACCAGTTCATTCGCGTAATGAAATTCGCTGGAAGAAAAATCGCCATAGCCGCTCGGCAAATCGCCGCGCAACGCCACCAGGCGCTTGATGCCATGCGATTTGTAGCTTTGCAGAATATCGCGCAGGTTCGCACGCGAACTGCCGAGACAGGAAATATGCGGCGCCGCATCGTGACCGGCGCCGCGGATTTGCAGCACGGTATCCAGTGTACCTTGCTGCGTCGAGCCGCCTGCACCGAAAGTCACCGAAAAGAATTGCGGATTCAGCTCCGCGAGTTTGGCGCAGGTGACGCGCAGTTTTTCGACGCCCGCATCGGTCTTCGGCGGGAAGAATTCGATGCTGAAGTTCTGTTGAGTCATTGTTATTTCTTATCGAGTAAAAGCGAGGACAGTACCCACGAAATGATGCTGTAAAGAATCGCGCCGCCGAAAGCAGACCAGAAACCCGCCACCTGGAACCCGCCGACCAGATTGGCCGTCAGCCAGAACAGCAAGGCATTGATGACGAAGATGAACAGTCCCAGCGTCAGGAACGTGACCGGCAAGGTCAGCAATACCAGGATCGGACGAATCAGGGTATTGATCAATCCAAGTATCAATGCCGCAACCAGCGCGGTAAGGACACTGTCGATCCTGATCGACGTCATCAGAAATGGCAGCGCGAACAAAGCCGCTGCATTGATGGCCCATGTAAGTAGCAGACGCATGCGATTCTCCTTCGTAGGTGATAAAGCAGATAACTACGGAAATCGGTCGCCGTTCCATCCTTTGACGGAACGGCTTGGTCTTGTAACGCCGGTTTGACAGCGATCAATAACGATAGTGCTCTGGCTTGTACGGACCGGTTTGCTGCACGCCGATGTAGTTGGCCTGCTCTTCCGTCAACGTGGTCAGTTGCGCATTGAGTTTCTTCAATTGCAGGCGCGCGACTTTTTCATCCAGATGCTTTGGCAACGTGTAGACGCCGACCGGATAGTTTTTCGTATTCACGAACAATTCGATCTGTGCGATCGTCTGGTTGGCGAACGACGAGCTCATCACGTAGGAAGGATGACCGGTACCGCAGCCCAGATTGACCAGACGACCTTCGGCCAGCAGGATGATGCGTTTGCCGTCAGGGAAGATCACGTGATCGACTTGCGGCTTGATGTTTTCCCACGTGTATTGCTTCAACGCGGCGACTTCGATTTCGTTGTCGAAGTGGCCGATGTTGCAGACAATCGCCTGGTCTTTCATCTTCTTCATGTGATCGTGCGTGATGACATGGTAGTTGCCGGTACAGGTGACGAAGATGTCGCCATGTTCTGCGGCGTAATCCATCGTCACGACGCGATAACCTTCCATCGCCGCCTGCAGCGCGCAGATCGGATCGATCTCCGTGACCCAGACTTGTGCCGACAATGCACGCATGGCTTGTGCCGAACCCTTGCCGACGTCACCGTAACCGGCGATAACCGCAACTTTACCGGCGATCATCACGTCGGTTGCACGCTTGATGCCGTCGACCAGCGATTCGCGGCAGCCGTACAGATTATCGAACTTGGATTTGGTGACGGAATCGTTGACGTTGATGCCCGGGAAGGCGAGTTTGCCCTCCTTGTGCATCTGGTACAGACGATGCACACCGGTGGTGGTTTCTTCGGTCACGCCGAGGATTTCCGGCAAGCGCTTCGAATACCAGGTCGGATCAATCGCCAGACGTTTCTTGATCGAATTGAACAGGCAGATTTCTTCTTCGGAACCTGGATTGTTCAACACCGATGCATCTTTTTCTGCACGTACGCCCAGATGCAACAGCAAGGTTGCATCGCCGCCGTCGTCCAGGATCATGTTCGAATACACCGGCGCGCCTTTGTCGTCATTCGGCCATTCGAAAATGCGGTGCGTGTATTCCCAATAGTCGTCCAGCGTTTCGCCCTTGACGGCGAACACCGGCGTGCCGGCCGCAGCGATTGCCGCAGCAGCGTGATCCTGCGTCGAATAGATATTGCACGACGCCCAGCGCACTTTGGCGCCGAGTGCTTCCAGCGTCTGGATCAGCACGGCGGTTTGAATCGTCATGTGGATCGAACCGGTGATGCGCGCGCCTTTCAGCGGCTGTGCGGCGGCGAATTCTTCGCGGATGGCCATCAGGCCCGGCATTTCGGTTTCGGCGATCTTGATTTCCTTGTCACCCCATGTGGACAGGGACAAGTCGGCGATAACGTAATCGGTGAAATTGGTAGAGGAAGTCATTACTGCGGCGTTCATCACGCCCTCCTTTCGTTAGAAAAAAAGAAACGTGAGCGCAGTTGCGGTGTTGACTGCATCAAGCCTGGCAGGTGAAGAACCTGTCGCAACGCTCCTTGATGCGGACTGCCATTCTATCGAAAAAATGCGGCGACGGCCATTTCCGCCGGCAACTTTGCAACTTGTTCAGCGTTTGGTGCCCGACGTCGAGACGGAGCGGATGGCAGCCTCTTGCTGCCGAGGATCGACGTTTCGCACGATCCATTGCAGCATGTCGACCCAGATGCGACGCACCTCGGCCTGCTGCGGCATTTTTTGTGCATTCGGCAATTCGATCGTGATGACCGGCACATTCTGATGCACACCACTGTAATTTCCCAGCGATCCCGGATAGACGCCGACCCGATTGAGCAGCAGACGACCGAACTTGCGCGGGGGTTCTTCCGGACCATCGAAATCCAGCACACCAAACGGTGCATGGACGGAAATGATCACGTCCGGCTTGAAGCTCCGCATCTCCTCCTCGACCCAACGACTTTCGGGTTCGGACAGCGGCGCGTGGCCCGGGAAGCGCCGCGGGTCACTGCGCGTGCGTGCCTTCCAGTATCGAGGAGCTTCCGCATCCCAGCCGGGCGTCGGGAAATTGCGATTGAGATCGACGCCGTTGGCATTCATGCGACTGGCTTTTTCCGCCAGCAAACCGTCGGGATTGACGACCGGCATGATGCGCCAATCGATACTCTGTGCAATGGGACCTGTCATGCCCTCGACCCAGCGATACACGATCGCAGCCGATGTCAATTCGTCACCATGGATGCCGCCCATCAGCAACACGCGCAATGGTCGTTGTTTTTTGTTTTTGTTCGTGGCCGGTACGGTTTTGGCGATCAGCGGAAGACCTTGTTGCGAAACTCGTCCGGTCGCAGCAAAACCACCCTGCATGCACAACGCCTTGTCGACAGTCGGCATTCGCGGAATCAGACGGTCGCAAAGCTGATCGACCGGCAATGCCTGAACGGAGTTTGAGGCCTGCGCTGGTAACAACACAGACAACAGCAAAGCCAATCCACACACCATGGAAAGGGAAAAGACACACTTGCTGATCGGTAATAAATTTCGCATCAACGTCCTGAAAACAAAAAAGCCGGTCAATCCGCGAAGACTGATCCGGCCATGATAATCGCTACACCTTACAAACCGGCAGCAGCGCGCAATGCAGCGGCCTTGTCGGTGCGTTCCCAGCTGAATTCCGGCTCTTCGCGACCGAAGTGACCGTAAGCGGCAGTCTTTTGATAGATCGGACGCAACAGATCCAGCATCTGCACAATGCCTTTCGGACGCAGGTCGAAATGCTCTTGCACCAGTTGCGAAATTTTCTCGTCGCTGATCTTGCCGGTACCGAAGGTCGTGACCATCACCGAGGTCGGTTTCGCCACGCCAATTGCGTACGAAATCTGGATCTGCGCACGTTCTGCCAGACCTGCGGCAACGATATTCTTCGCCACATAACGGCCGGCATAGGCAGCGGAACGATCGACCTTTGACGGATCCTTGCCGGAGAATGCGCCGCCGCCGTGCGGTGCTGCGCCGCCGTAGGTATCGACGATGATCTTGCGACCGGTCAGACCGCAATCGCCTTGCGGACCGCCGATGACGAAACGACCGGTCGGGTTGACCAGGAAGCGTGTGTTCTTCAGCCACTCAGCCGGCACCACCGGTTTGATGATGCTTTCGATGACGGCTTCTTCGATTTGCTTGTGCTGCATTTCCGGCGCATGCTGCGTCGACAATACGATGGTGTCGATCGACACAGGTTTGCCGTCAACGTAGCGCAACGTGACTTGCGATTTCGCATCCGGACGCAGCCACGGCAGACGACCGTCCTTGCGCAATTCGGACTGGCGCTCGACGATGCGGTGCGCATAGTGGATGGCGGCAGGCATCAGTTCAGGCGTTTCGTCGCATGCATAACCGAACATCAGGCCCTGATCGCCGGCGCCTTGATCCAGATCGATACCCTTGCCTTCATCGACGCCTTGCGCGATGTCCGGCGATTGCTTGTCGTAGGCGACCAGCACGGCGCAGCTCTTGTAATCGATGCCGTAATCGGCATTGTCATAGCCGATGCGCTTGATCGTGTCGCGCGCGACCGCAATGTAATCGACGTTTGCGTGCGTGGTGATTTCACCCGCGAGAACGACCAGACCGGTGTTGCATAGCGTTTCGGCAGCGACGCGCGCCTTCGGGTCCTGCTGGAAGATTGCGTCGAGAATGGCGTCGGAGATTTGGTCAGCAACCTTGTCGGGGTGACCTTCGGAAACGGATTCGGAAGTAAACAGATATTCATTTGCCATCACAGGCTCCTTTTTAATAGTTGGTTAATGTCGCGGCCAACC
>NZ_DATMTD010000106.1:0-21288 GCF_035565035.1 Oxalicibacterium sp.
GTGAAGTTGTAGGTCTCGGCAATTTTCAATACCTGAAATGCCTTTGCGGCCGACAGCGATGTCGATGTCGGATTGTGCAGCACCGAGTTGATGACGAACAGCTTGGGCTTATGCAATGCAGCCAGTTCGCTCAGTTTGACAATATCCGGACCGTCGGGCAGGCGCGGAATGCCGACAATTTTCGCGCCCAGCATCGAGAACGAACCGAACATCAGGAACCATGCCGGATCATCGACGAAAATCGTGTCGCCCGGTTGCACGAAATGGCGTGCAACAAGGTCGAGTGCCTGCGTGACGCCGGACGTGGTGACGATCTGGTCGGGCGTCGCGGTGATTTCCAGTTCGGCCAGCTTCAATTGCAGCTGCTGCCGCAACGGCAGGAAGCCTTGCGGGATGCCGTATTGCAGCAACAGATTCTGGTTCTGCCGGCTGACGGCGCGCAATGCATTGGCGACCAGTTCGCCGTCGAGCCATTCATTCGGCAGCGATCCGACACCGGGCATTTTCTCCGGTGGCAGCTGACGAAACATGTTGCGTACCAGCCAGACGACATCGATGTGCGGGGTGGCGGGTTTTTTCGCCGGTTGTGCGCGTGGCGCAATCATCGGTGCGCGATCGCGAACATAAAAACCGGAACCGCGCCGCGATTCCAGAAAGCCGGTCGCCACCAACCGATCGTAGGCCTCGACAACAGTAAAGCGCGAGACCTGATGCTGATCGGCGAATTGTCGTATCGACGGCATGCGTGCGCCGGTACGCAGCAATTTATCGTCGATGCGCGAACCGACCGATTGCACAATCTGTTCGACCAGTGAACTGCCGCTGCCGCGCGACAGCAAGGGCGTAACCTGAGGCGACGCGTTTCTCGTGCTGGAGGGCTTGTCCGTATTGGTCATTTCGCCATGACAGTGAGTAAATCAAGTTGAAAAGTGTATCGGTACTGTACTGGTTGGATGGTTTAGGATAATTCATCTCTCAAAAACGGGCAATCGCTTATTCTGCCCATTCGCTGCTCATTCAAGAACAAGAACCTCCGACATGGATTCACTGCTGCCTTCATTGTTGCCACTTGCCCTGTTTGCCTTCGTTTCTTCCGTCACGCCGGGACCGAACAACATCATGCTGACGTCGTCCGGCATTCGTTTCGGTTTCGTTCGCACGATGCCGCATATTTTCGGTATCTGCTTCGGGTTCGCGGTGCTGACGGCAATCTGTGCCGCAGGTATCGGCAGCCTGATCATCGCGTTGCCGGCAATGCACGTGGTGCTGCAAATTCTGGGTTCCGGCTATCTGGTTTATCTGGCGTGGCAGATGCGCAGCATGGCGTTCAGCCGCGATGTCGAAAGCAATGTGCGGCCGATGTCGTTCCTGGGCGCTGCGTTGTTCCAGTTTGCCAATCCGAAAGCGTGGGTGATGGGGATCACCGGCGCATCCGCTTTTTTGCCGCCGGTGCAACCGGTTGCGCTCGCCATCCTGTTGTTCTGCCTGGTCTTCAGTCTGATCAATCTTCCTTGCCTGAGTCTGTGGGCAGGAACCGGCGCGGTCCTGCGTCGCTATCTGACGCAGCGTAAGTGGCAACTTCTGTTTTGCGGCGTGATGATCGTGCTGACGCTGTATTCGGCGCTGGCGATCTGGTTATGAACGGAGTGAATATGCATGTCGGCATGACACAGGAAACGAAGGGAATGTGGCTGGGTGCGCTTGGCATTGCGATGTTCAGCCTGACCTTGCCGTTCACGCGTATTGCGGTGCTGGAAATGGATCCGGTGCTGGTCGCGCTTGGTCGCGCCGTGGTGGCGGCGTTTCTTTCGGCCATGCTGTTGTGGTGGAAGAGGGCGCTGCTGCCGAACCGGACGCAGGCGAAGTCCTTGCTGATCACGGCGGCTGGCGTGGTGGTCGGCTTTCCCGTATTCATGTCGGTGGCGATGCACTATGTTCCGGCATCGCACGGCGCCATCGTGCTCGGCATTCTGCCGTTGACGACCGCGCTGTTCGGCGCATTGCGTTTCGGCGAACGGCCTTCGCTCGGCTTCTGGATCGCGGCGATATTCGGCAGCATTCTTGTGATTGCCTTTGCGTTGCAGCAGGGCGGCGGCCAGTTGCATCTGGCTGACCTGTCCTTGTTTGCGGCGGTGATTGCGGCGGCGATGGGTTACGCGGAAGGCGGCCGTCTGGCCCAAACGATGGATGGTCAGCTGGTGATTTCGTGGGCGCTGGTGCTGTCGATGCCGATCGTGTTGCCCATCACGATTGTGCTGGCATGGCATTACGGTTTTCACGCGTCGCCACTGGCGTGGGTATCGTTCGGTTATGTATCGCTCATCTCGATGTTTGTCGGGTTTTTCTTCTGGTACCAGGGTTTGGCGCTTGGCGGCATCGCCCGGGTCGGTCAGGTGCAGCTGATCCAGCCGTTCCTGACCTTGCTCGGTTCGGCCTTGTTGCTGGGCGAGGAACTGGTGTTGAGCAATTTCCTGTTCGCGATTGCGATCATCGGTGTGGTGGCGCTTGGAAGAAAGATGCCGGTAAGAAGGCATGGTTGAACAGGATTTGAGATAATCGCGGTTTACTTCCGCGATCATCCCTGTTTAATTGCCGCGCAGCCTGTGCTCGCGGCCCCGATTTGGAGCTACCGCATGTCCTTCTACGACAAACTCAAAGCATTGAATATCGAATTGCCGCCGACCGCAGCACCGGTCGCCGCCTATGTGATGTACGCCCGCACCGGCAATACGGTTTTCCTGTCCGGCCATATCGCCAAGAAGGACGGCAAGCCGCTGGTCGGTCAGCTCGGCAAGAACATGACGACGGAAGAGGGCAAGCTGGCGGCGCGCAGCGTCGGCATCGATTTGATCGCGACGCTGCAGGATGCATGCGGCGGCGACCTCAATCGCGTCAAGCGCATTGTCAAGGTGATGAGCCTGGTCAATTCCACGCCGGATTACATCGAACACCATCTGGTGACGAATGGCGTATCCGAATTGCTGGGAGAAGTATTCGGCGAGCAGGGCAAGCATGCGCGTTCGGCTTTCGGCGTGGCGCAGATTCCGCTTGGCGCCTGCGTTGAAATCGAACTGATCGCAGAGATCGCCTGATCACGTTGTCCATTTCAAGACAATACACAGCATCGCACGGCCCTGACGCCATCTTTTGAAGCAGACATGAAAATCGAAAACCCCAAGCCGATCGACTGGCAATTTTCCACCCGCGCGGAGCAGTTGCAGAGTTCGGTCATCCGCGAAATCCTGAAGGTCACGATGCGGCCGGAGATCATCTCGTTTGCCGGCGGCCTGCCATCGCCGGCGACGTTCCCGGTCGAGCGGATGAAGGCGGCGTTCGATACCGTGTTGTCGAATCAGGGCAAGGTTGCGCTGCAATATGGGCCAACGGACGGCTACGGCCCGTTGCGCGAATGGATTGCGCAGTCGCTGTCGACTGCCGAGTGCAAAATTTCGATGGAACAGGTGCTGATGGTATCCGGCTCGCAACAGGCGCTGGACCTGATCGGCAAGGTGCTGATCGACGACCACAGCAAAGTGCTGGTCGAGACGCCGAGTTATCTGGGTGCGCTGCAGGCATTCTCGCTGTATCAGCCGGAATTCGTTTCGGTGCCGACCGACGACAACGGCCTGCTGCCGCACGAAGTCGCGAAGATCGCCGATGGCGCGCGACTGCTGTACGCATTGCCGAACTTCCAGAATCCGACCGGACGCACAATGCCCGTCGAACGTCGCCTGCAACTGGTCGAGGTCTGCGAAAAACTGGGCCTGCCGCTGATCGAAGACGATCCGTACGGTGCGCTCAGCTATCGCAACGAACCGCTGCCGAAAATGCTGACGATGAATCCGGATGGCGTGATCTACATGGGATCGTTTTCCAAGGTGCTGACGCCAGGCATTCGCCTCGGCTACGTCGTCGCGCCTATCCCGTTGATCCGCAAGCTGGAACAGGCGAAGCAGGCGGCTGATCTGCACACATCGCAACTGACACAGATGGTAGTGTACGAGACGATCAAGGACGGCTTTCTAGCCGAACACATTCCATCGATCCGTACACTGTACGCGAACCAGTGCCAGGTCATGCTGGATGCGCTGGATGAATTCTTCCCTGCAGGTGTGACGTGGAACCGGCCGGAGGGCGGCATGTTCATCTGGCTGACCTTGCCGAAACATATCGACTGCATGCACCTGCTGGAAGAGGCGATCGAGCAGCACGTGGCGTTTGTGCCGGGCGCGTCATTCTATGCGAACGCGCCGGAGAAGAATACGTTGCGGTTGAGCTTCGTCACGGTGCCGCCGGAAAAAATCCGCGAAGGCGTGGCGAAACTGGCGAAACTGATTGCGGCGAAACTGAAATGACGCAAGCACGTGCAGGCAATAAAAAAGCGGACTTCAAGGTCCGCTTTTTTTATTGCATCGACGACGAGTGAAACGTGCGTCAGAAGCGAATGGTCTCGCCATGTTTCAACGTGACGAAACGATCAGCCGGCACCTCGGCCTTTTTCAGTTCGGCAGCCAGCACCTTCGGCGGTACATCCAGCGATTCGTCCGCCAATTCGAACGTTCCCCAGTGGATGCCGATCGATTTGTCCGCATGCACGATCTGGTGGATTTTCACCGCTTCGCCCGGATCGACGTGTTGCGGCTGCATGAACCAGCGCGGCTCATACGCACCGATCGGTAGCAGCGCCAGATCGAAGCGCTTGAAGCGATCGGCAATATCCTGAAAGTCCTTCGAGAAGCCGGTATCGCCGGCAAACAGCAGTGAGAAAGGCGGTTGTGCGCCACCGGCTTTCGCCTGTACCGTCCAGCCGCCCCACAATGTCTGGAAGCGATCGGTCAATCCGCGCGCCGACCAGTGCTGCACCGGCACGAAATTGAAATCCAGTCCCTTCACCGCCGTCTTGTCCCACCAGTCGAGTTCCTGCACATTCGTGATGCCGATGTCCTTCATCCACGGCTTGATGCCGAGCGGCACGAGGAACAGCGGTGCACCGCCGGCCTGTTCGTTCAGTTTCAATACGGTGACGCGATCGAGGTGATCGTAGTGATTGTGCGAAATCAGGACGACATCGATATGCGGCAATTGCGCGTAATCGAGGCCGGGAGCCGTCTTTCGTTTCGGTCCCATGAAAGTGAACGGCGATGCGCGCTCCGACCAGATCGGATCGGTCAGGATGTTGACGCCGCGCAGTTGCACCAGCACGGTGGCATGGCCGACCCAGGTGGCGGAGGTCACAGTGTTGTTTGCTTTCAGCCAGGCAGCTTCCGGTTCCGTACGCGGCGGGATGTAGCCGTCGGCCGGCGGTTTCGGCAAGTCTTGTGTCAGGCGTTGCCACTGCCATTTCCAGAATGAGCCTTCGCCCTTGCCTTCGATGTAGTTGTTGCGAAAACCGTCCGGCCTGTGGTGCGGCTTGTCCGGATCGTAATAGGCATTGATGCCGGTGCAGCCTGCGCCAAACACTGCCGCAGCCAGCGAACTGCGCAGGAAAAGACGGCGCAGGAAAAAACCGCCCGCGCGTTTCGTCGGACGGTCTGTCGAGCCGGGTGGCAATTCCGGGCGTGTCATGCGTTATGTCTGCGGAGCCAGCGACACAGCCTTGACCTTCGATTCCAGCGCCTTGCCCTTGCGTGCGCGCTTGCCGATGTGCACGGCGAGGCCGGAAGCCGACAGCGAAACATCCTGCGCCTTGCCGCCGCGACCTGCGCCGGAGACGATCACGCCGCGCTGGCTGATTGCTTGTGCGGCTATCAGCTTTTCATTCTTCTCCAGCTCCATCAGGATCACGCCGCGACCACCGGCCGACAATGTCTTGATTTCATCAATGCCGAAGACGAGCAGACGTCCTTTTTCCGACAGGCACGCAATCGCGCTGGCATCCTTTGCCACGGGACGCGGCATCAGCGGTTCGTCGCCGTCGTCCAGTGTGATGAACGATTTGCCGCCGCGATTGCGTGCGACCATGTCGCCTGCCTTCGCGGTAAAGCCGTAACCGGCGGTCGATGCCATCAGCAACGACGTGTCGCCCGGCCCCGCGAAGTAGTGGAGTACGCGAGTACCGCTCGCCAGTTCGATCAGTGTCGTGATCGGCACGCCGTCGCCGCGAGCGCCGGGTAACGCAGAGACCGGTACCGAATAGACGCGGCCGTTGGAACCGAACACCAGCAGTGTTTCGACCGTGCGGCATTCGAACGTGCCGTACAGCGCATCGCCGGCCTTGAACGTGAATTGTGCTGCATCGTGACCGTGGCCGGTACGTGCGCGCACCCAGCCTTTTTGTGAAATGACGACGGTGACCGGTTCGTCGATGACTTTCGTTTCGACCACGGCTTTTTCCGCGACTTCGATCAGCGTGCGGCGATCGTCACCGAATTGTTTTTCGTCCGCTTCGATTTCCTTGATGACGAGACGCTTCATCGACGATGGATTGTCGAGCAGATCGTGCAGCGTGGTTTTCTCGCTGCGCAATTCGGACAACTCCTGCTGGATCTTGATGGTTTCCAGCCGTGCCAGTTGACGCAGGCGGATTTCCAGAATGTCGTCGGCCTGTCGTTCGGACAGTTTGAATGCATCCATCAGCGCCGGTTTCGGTTCGTCCGATTCGCGAATGATCTTGATGACCTTGTCGATGTTCAGCAGAATCGCTTCGCGGCCTTCGAGAATGTGGATGCGCTCGTCAACCTTTTGCAGGCGGAACTGGGTGCGACGCGTCACGGTGGCGAAACGGAAACCGATCCATTCCTGCAGAATTTCGGACAGCGATTTCTGGCGTGGGCGGCCATCGCCGCCAATCATCACCAGATTGATCGACACGCTGGTTTCCAGCGAGGTGTGCGCCAGCAGCATGTTGGTGAATTCAGTCTGGTCCTGATTCTTCGATTTCGGCTCGAATACCAGACGCACGGGCGCGTCGCGACCCGATTCGTCACGCACGGTATCGAGCATGGCCAGCATGGTCTGCTTCAATGCCATCTGTTCTGGCGACAGCGATTTCTTGCCGAGCTTGACCTTCGGATTGGTCAGCTCCTCGATTTCTTCCAGCACGCGCTGCGCCGATACGCCATGCGGCAGTTCGGTCACGACGGCCTGCCACTGGCCGCGCGCGAGATCTTCGATCTTCCACGTTGCGCGCACCTTCAGGCTGCCGCGCCCGGTCCCGTACATTTCGCTGATGGCTGACGGCGAGGTGATGATCTGACCGCCGCCGGGGAAATCCGGACCGGGAATGATCGCCATCAATTCTTCATGCGACAGCTTCGGGTTGCGAATCATCGAGACGGCGGCTTTCGCCACTTCGCGCAGATTGTGCGACGGAATTTCGGTCGCCATGCCGACCGCGATGCCGGATGCGCCATTCAACAGCACGAATGGCAGGCGACCCGGCAACAGCGTCGGTTCTTCCGTCGAGCCGTCGTAGTTCGGTTGCGAATCGACGGTGCCCATGTCGATTTCGTCGAGCAGCAGTTTGGAAATCGGCGTCAGGCGTGCTTCGGTGTAACGCATCGCCGCAGCGCCGTCACCATCGCGCGAACCGAAGTTGCCCTGACCGTCGATCAGCGGATAGCGCAGCGAAAAATCCTGCGCCATGCGCACCAGCGCGTCGTACACAGACTGGTCGCCGTGCGGGTGCAGCTTGCCGAGCACGTCGCCGACTACGGCGGCGGACTTGCGCGGCTTGGCGGTAGCGTTCAGGCCGAGTTCATTCATTGTGTACAGGATGCGGCGTTGCACCGGCTTCTGACCGTCGCTGACATCCGGCAGTGCGCGTCCCTTGACGACGGAAATCGCATAGTCGAGGTAGGCGCGTTCGGCGAAGGTTGCCAGTGTCAGCGATTCGCTGTCACCGGCGGGTGCGGCGTCGAATAAAGTGGCTTGATCGGTCATTGTTGTGACGTTTGTTCAATAGAAGAGGTGGAATCGGCGGACGCATTGCGGCGTCCCGGAATAGTCATGTGAATGCGGCCATCGCCGTTGGCGTTACTGACGCGGCTGATGAAGGTGCCGCGTGTCGCCACGTTGTTGAAGCCGTCGGCGGCAGGCTGGTACATGCGATAGAACTGCGTCACCAGCTTTACGTAATTGCGGGTTTCGGGATAGGGTGGAATCGCGTTATTGTATTTTTGCACTGCGCCTTCGCCCGCGTTGTACGACGCCAGCATCAGATGCAATTGATGCGGATACATGTCTTCCAGAAAGCGCAGATAGCGTGCACCGAGCCGGATGTTCGTCTTCGGATCGGCCAGTTTCTGCTTGATGCTGCGTTTGCTGTCACCTTGCAGGCCGAAACGTTCAGCGGTGGCCGGCATCAGTTGCATCAGGCCGATCGCGCCTTTCGGCGAGACGGCAGCCGGATTGAAACCCGATTCGGCTGCCATGACCGCTTTCAGCAGGGCAGGATCGAGTTGATACTCGTCGGCTGCCTGATTCAGCAACTGTTCGTATTTCTTCAGATTCGGATGTTGCGACAGATAGCGCATCAACGGCGTGTCAGGTTCTGCGCGCATCGGGGTCAGCCGCGATGCATTCATTGTGCCGTCGCCGCGCATGAACAATTGATAACGACCGTCGAGCTTCTCTGTCGCAAAATGTGCGTCGCCTTGTGCATCGACGTAGCCCCAGATATCCGCATGTGCAGTGGCGGATATCAGTGACAGCGACAGGGCGAAGAGGAAGGCGCGCATGGATGACCTGGATCAGATATCCGCTTCGACTTCGTTGCCGTGTTCCTCGATCCATGCGCGACGGGCAGACGCTTCGCCTTTACCCATCAGCATGTTGAAACGCGATTCGGACGTGTCGACGTCGAACTCGCCGAGCGCGACCGGCAGCAGGCGACGCGTATCCGGATTCATCGTGGTTTCCCACAACTGTTCGGCGTTCATCTCACCCAGGCCCTTGAAGCGCGAGATGCCCCACGCCTTGTCCTTGACGCCGTCCTTGCGCAGCTTGTCCTCGATCGCTTCCAGTTCGCCATCGTCGAGTGCATAGAACTTCTGGATCGGCTTCTTGCCGCGTGCCGGGGCATCGACGCGATACAGCGGCGGACGTGCGACGCAGATATGACCGCGATCGATCAATTGCGGGAAGTGCCTGAAGAACAGCGTCAGCAGCAATACCTGAATGTGCGAGCCATCGACGTCCGCGTCGGACAGGATGCAGATGCGGCCGTAACGCAGTCCGCTGAAATCGACCGTATCATTCTTGCCGTGCGGATCGACGCCGAGCGCGACGGCGATATCGTGAATCTCGTTATTCGCGAACAGACGATCGCGTTCGGTTTCCCATGAATTCAATACCTTGCCGCGCAATGGCAGGATTGCCTGGAATTCCTTGTCGCGTCCCATCTTGGCCGAACCGCCGGCGGAATCGCCCTCGACCAGGAACAGTTCATTGCGCGTGATGTCGGTCGATTCGCAATCGGTCAGTTTACCCGGCAGCACGGCGACGCCCGATGATTTTTTCTTTTCGACTTTTTGTGCCGAACGCAGACGCGATTGCGCCTGCTTGATGACCAGTTCGGCCAGCTTCTTGCCGTAATCGACGTGATGGTTGAGCCACAGTTCGAGTGCCGGGCGCGAGAACGACGCGACCAGACGCACGGCATCGCGCGAATTCAACCGTTCCTTGATCTGGCCTTGGAATTGCGGATCGAGCACCTTGGCCGACAGCACGAACGACACACGGGCGAACACGTCTTCCGGCAGCAGCTTGACGCCCTTCGGCAGAAGCGAATGCATCTCGACAAAGCTCTTCACTGCGCCGAACAAACCTTCGCGCAAACCGGACTCGTGGGTGCCGCCGTTCGAGGTCGGGATCAGGTTGACGTACGACTCGCGCACCACCGGACCGTCTTCGGTCCATGCCACGACCCATGCTGCGCCTTCGCCTTCGGCGAACCCTTCGGCGTCGGCCGTTGCGTATTGCTCGCCTTCGAACAGCGGGATGACGGTTTCGGCATTCGATGCTTGCGCCAGCGATTCGGTCAGATAGCCGCGCAGGCCTTGCTCGTATTGCCAGGTTTGCGTCTCTCCGGTCTTGGCGTTGATCAGCGTGACCTTGACGCCGGGCAGCAGCACCGCTTTCGAACGCAGCAGGCGTTGCAGCTCGGCGTGCGGGATCGCGGAAGAATCGAAATACCTGGCGTCGGGCCACGCGGTGACACGCGTGCCGTTGCGTTTTTCGTCGCGGGCGATGGCACGCGATTTCAACGGCTCGATGACGTCGCCGCCGGCGAAGGCGAGGCTGTGGACGCCGCCTTCGCGCCAGACGGTGATTTCCAGTCGCTTCGACAATGCATTGGTGACCGAGACGCCGACGCCGTGCAGACCGCCGGAGAACGCATAGGCGCCGCCGGAACCTTTATCGAACTTGCCGCCGGCGTGCAGGCGGGTGAACACGATCTCGACCGTCGGCACCTTTTCTTCCGGATGCAGGCCGACCGGAATGCCGCGGCCGTCGTCCTCGACGCTGACACTGCCGTCGGCATTGAGCGTGACGATGATGTTCTTGCCGTAGCCGCCGAGCGCTTCGTCGGAAGCGTTATCGATGACTTCCTGGATGATGTGCAGCGGATTTTCGGTGCGGGTGTACATGCCCGGGCGTTGCTTGACCGGTTCGAGTCCCTTCAGGACACGGATGGATGATTCGCTGTAGTCGGATTTTTTGGTGGCCATGCGGTCGCTGGATAAATACTTGAGTACTGAAAATGGGTGCTGGATTAAATGCCCTCGGCGCGCCGACGACAAGTGTTAAAAGTGACTGCATTCTAATGAAAAAGTCCCGTCGCATGTTTTGCGTGGAGGAAATTGCCTAAAGGAAAATGTATCAAAAGGAGATCAAATTGTTAAATATGGTTAGATTTGCAAGATGCTACTGGCACTTTTCGGTCAAAAGCGGTCAAATATTGGCAAGATTTCTATTTTTAACATTTTGCTATCAATGGATCGTGCGTCGGCGTTGACGTATGTCGCAAATCCAGTTGCGTTGAGAGGTCATGCATCGTGGCACGGAACACGGAAGTCAGCGTTTCCGGGTAGAGTTCACGATTTCCTTGTCAAAAAAGCGCTTATCCATGTTTTCACGTTCACAACCTCTCGTACAACCTGCACAGCCGTTCCAGCCAATCGAAAAGATCGTTGTCACGGTTTTGGTGCTGTTCTCAATCCTGCTGTTCGCCATCATTTACATGATGGATATCTCCGTCACGCACAAGCTGACCAGTGAATCCGGTTTCTTCGAAGTCATGTCGCCGCCGCTGTGGATCGCGCTGGCAGTGTTGTGTGTGGTCAAGCTCGGTTTTCGCAAGTGGGGATTAGGCACGGCTGCGCTGAGCCTGATTTTCGCGGCACGCGAGGCGGACCTGCACAAGGCGTTCACCGCGCAAAGCATCTTCAAGCATCACTTCTACAAGATGGACGGCGTGCCGTTCGCACAAAAATTCTGGGGCGGTCTGGTTGCCGTGATTTGCATCGGCATCATGCTGTGGATGTTGTTTGCCTTCATCGCCTACCTGTATCGCACCAAGGGTTGGCGTCAGGCGTGGGGGCGACTGACACTGCTGTCGATCGCGCTCGTCATCTTCACCAAGATCTGCGACCGCCTGGAAGCCACGCTGAACGTCGATTACCACATCTTTCTGAGTGAAGTGCAGGGTGAAATCTGCAACATGCACGAAGAAGGTTTTGAAATGCTGCTGCCGTTCATGTTCGCCATCTCGCTGCTGGTGTGGTGTCGACGCGTACGGTCAGACTGACATCCCGGCGTTGAAGGGCGCGATCCGGTCTGTCAGGTTCCAATAACAAACGCCTGATATTGATACTCGATGTCGAACAATTTTCCTTTTGCGATTCGCCTGATCGGCTTCAATTCGCAGGAAACAGAAATTTTCGACGCCACGTTTGCGCTCGAGCAGGGCAAGGGCTACGGTTACTTCCGGCTGGACGAGGACAATCTTCAGGATCCGGACATGTACATCGCAAACGCGTCCGAATTGAAGGCGTTACTGACGCTGGCCGATCTGCGTCCAAGCGATGTGCGTCCGGCCTTGCTGGTCGGAGAACCTCCCATCGCGCAACCGTACATGCGCATCGAACGCCCGATCCGCTGGAACCGGATGTTCGAGGCGCTCGATCAACTGATCGAAAAGCGTGCCGATGCGCTCTCCCGTCTGGAAGCATCGGATGTGGTTGCAGTGCCGGAGCGCCGTCGCCGCGATCGCGTCGATATCGACCTGACCGATCCCGCCGATTACAAGAAGATGCGTACCGAACTGATTCAGGGCGGCGCTGTGCTGGTGATCGACAAGACACCGGCCTTTCGCGATTTCGTGGCAGAGCTGCTGGCGCGCAGCAAGGTCGAGGTGCTGTGGGCCAGCGGCGAGGCCGAAGCCGAAGGCGCGTGTGCGCGACAGCGTGTCGCCGTCGTCATGATCAATACCTCGATGGCGGAAATCGATCCTTATCGTCTGTGTCATTCGGTCAAGTCGGTTCGGCCGCGCGATCGCACGTCGGTGATTTTCCTCACACAACGCACCGGCGGTTATGATGCGTTGCGGGCGAAACAGGCGGGATTCGACGGCTTTCTGGTCAAGCCGGTCGCCGGTCATCATCTGATCAGCGCATTGAAGAAATTCATGCATCTGCCACGCTGAAGCATGCCGGAATTCAGATTGGTTGATTAAGGCGTCTGCGGATTTTTTCGCAACTACTTGCTCAACATCCGCATGCCGTTTTCCAGACCTTCCAGCGTCAATGGATACATGCGGTTGCTCATCTGCTGGCGGATGATCGCGATCGATTGCCGATATTCCCACAGATGTTCCGGTTCCGGATTCAGCCAGATATGGCTGGAGAAGGTCTTGGTGAAGCGCTGCAGCCAGGCAGCGCCGGCCTCCTCGTTGTGATAATCGATTGCGCCGCCCGGCCGCAAAATTTCGTACGGACTCATCGTCGCATCACCTACGAAGATCACTTTTGTGTCCGGTGAGTATTTGTGCAGCACGTCGAGTGTGTCGAATCGCTCCGAATGCTTGCGCTGATTGTTACGCCACAGATAGTCGTAAACGCAATTGTGGAAGTAGTAAAACTCCAGATTCTTGAATTCGGTTTTTGCTGCTGAAAACAGTTCTTCCGTACGCTGGATGTGATCGTCCATCGAGCCACCGACATCGAGCAGCATCAGTACCTTGATGTTGTTGCGCCGCTCCGGACGCATGCGGATATCCAGCCAGCCGGCGTTATTGGCTGTCGAGCGGATCGTCTCGTCGAGTGCCAACTCATCGGCCGCGCCCTGACGTGCAAACTTGCGCAGGCGGCGCAGTGCGACCTTGATGTTGCGCGTGCCGATTTCCCGCGAGGTGTCGTAATCGCGATAGGTACGTTGCTCCCATACCTTGACCGCGCTGCGATGCCGGCTTTCGCCACCGATACGGATGCCTTCGGGGTTGTAGCCACTGTTGCCGAACGGCGAGGTGCCGCCGGTACCGATCCATTTGCTGCCGCCTTCGTGACGTTCCTTCTGTTCTTCCAGCAATTCTTTCAGGCGGTCCATCAGCTTGTCGTAGCCGAATTTTTCCAGTGCGGCTTTCTGCTCGTCGCTCAGTTCGCGCAGTGCGTTCTTGAGCAGCCAGTCGAGCGGGATTTCCTTGTCGTCGAACGCCGTATCGATGCCCTTGAAATACGCTGCAAATGCGCGATCGAACTTGTCGAAATGCACTTCATCCTTGACCAGCGTCATTCGTGCGAGATAGTAGAAATCGTCGAACGATTGATCGATGACGTTCCTGTCGAGCGCCTCCAGCAACAGCAGGAATTCCTTGATCGAAACGGGAATGCCGGCATTTTTCAGCGAGAAGAAAAAATCGATCAGCACGATGCGTTACCGTTCAAGACCATGTCGCAAATGGTTTTTGACGGCGGGCCATTCGGATTCAATGATCGAGAACACGACCGTATCGCGAAACGAACCGTCGGCCAGCCGCTGATGATTGCGCAGCACGCCATCCTGTTTTGCACCCAGCGCTGCAATCGCATTGCGCGATTGATGATTCAGCCAGTGGGTACGGAATTCGACTGCGATGCAATACAGCGTTTCGAATGCGTGTGTGAGCAGCAGCAACTTGGCTTCGCGGTTGATGCCGGTACGTTGTGCACTTGCCGCGTGCCAGGTCGATCCGATTTCGACGCGTCTGTTCAACCCATCGACATTCATGTAGCGGGTGCTGCCGACAATGTGGCCGGTCCGGTTGTCACGGATGACAAACGGCAATGCGCTTTGCTTTTGCCGCAGATCGAGTGCGGTTGCGATATAGGCGCGCATGTCGTCAGGCGAAGCGACGGTGGTATACCAGAGCTTCCACAATTCGCCGTCGGCAGCTGCAGAAACAAGTGCGTCGTGATGCGCTTCGGTCAGCGGTTCCAGCGTGACCCGTTTGCCGACAAGGGTGACCTGATCGAGAAAGTGCATAGGCTGCTCCTCAACGGTTGGTACGCGACATGAGGACGAGTCGCTCGAACAGCGCAACATCCTGCTCGTTCTTCAGCAATGCGCCATGCAGGGGCGGCACGGCAATCCTGTCGTCCTTGCTGCGCAAGGCTTCGGGCGGAATGTCCTCGGCCAGCAGGAGCTTCAGCCAGTCGAGCAATTCGGAGGTGGAAGGTTTTTTCTTCAGGCCGTTGACGTCGCGCAACTGGTAAAACACTTCCAGTGCTCTCGCCAGCAGATCCTTTTTCAGTGTCGGGAAGTGGACCGCCACGATCTGTTCCATCGTGTCACGATCGGGAAAGCGGATGTAATGGAAAAAGCAGCGGCGCAGGAACGCGTCCGGCAATTCTTTCTCGTTGTTCGACGTGATAATGACCAGCGGACGATGTTTTGCCTTGACCATCTCGCGTGTTTCGTAGACATGGAACTCCATGCGATCGATTTCACGCAGCAGATCATTCGGGAATTCAATGTCGGCCTTGTCGATTTCATCGATCAGCAGCACGACCTGCTGATCCGCGGCGAACGCCTGCCACAGCACGCCCTTGACGATGTAGTTGTCGATGTTCTTGACGCGCTCGTCGCCGAGTTGCGAATCGCGCAGGCGCGAGACGGCATCGTATTCGTATAATCCCTGCTGTGCCTTGGTGGTCGATTTGATATGCCATTGCAGCAGCGGCATGCCGAGCGCGGCAGCAACTTCTTCCGCCAGCATTGTCTTGCCGGTGCCGGGTTCGCCCTTGATCAGCAAGGGACGCTGCAATGTCAGCGCGGCATTGACGGCGAGCTTCAAATCGCCGGTGGCAACGTAATTGCGGGAACCTTCGAAGCGTGTTTCTTGTCGCATGGCGTGTCACTAAAGGGAAAAGAAACCGGAGTATAAGCGAGAACGAAATCTTGCCGCCGCTGCCTTCTTGCATGTGGCAACGACGATGTTGCCGCGCTTCAAAAGACCGTCCGTTTACAATAAATAGAATGAAAATCTCCTTTTCCAGAATCTGTGCGGTCTGGCGCAGATTCCGCCGCGGTGCATTGCGGCATCACACGGATCACGCCCGTTATCTGCCGCAAATCGAATCGCTGATGCGTCGCGCCGATCCGAACGCGCGCTGGCATGCGCGCGCCAACTGGATGATCGATCTGGCAGACTGGATTCGTCGCGAACCGAAGGTGTCGCTGCTGGGTAACGACAAGTGGCGGCGCGTCAAGCATCAGCGCATCCGTTTTCTGCTCGACTGGCTGGATGCGCATCGTGACGTCAAGCAGAATGTGCAGGCGACGTTGCGCAAGACTTTGCGCGAAGCGACGGGACATGAACTGTTTTCCGCGACCGGCATGCCGCGCGAATCGGCATTTTTCTCCGAGCTGTCCGAACGTATTGCCAAGCTGATTCTGCCACGCCCGGTCGGGCAGCAGGATCTTTCAACATTGTTTACAGCAATGTTTCCGGATGAATCCGACGCCGCATGGTTGATGGACCTGGATAACAAGACGCTGTCGCGCCTGTGGAAGCTGGGCGGTGATGACGGTATCGCGCACGGTTACCGGCAGCAAATCGACGAGGCGATGCTGTATCTGGTGACGATGGTGATTTCGGTCGGCATCAGTCCTGCATTTCGTCAGCGGCTGGAGCCGCGCATGCCGCTGCTGGCAACGCCGTTCATGGCATTGCGGCGTGAACTGGAAAACTGCCTGATGACGAATACGCGCGACGAGGCCGCGATGCGCAGCGTGCGCATGCTGATTGCCGTGTGCCAGGCGCAGACCGACAAGATCTACGCGCATCTCGATGAGTACGGTGTTTCCGTCGGTCTCGTCTATCACGTCGAACGCATGCGGGCGCAATTGACGCGCATCGCGCGCCTGCTCGATTTGCGCATGGCGCCAAGTGCCGAACAGGGCTCTGGGCAGGTGCAGATGGTGCTGGCCGACCTGATGGTGGCGCATCATCATCGCTCCTCGGTACGCGAATTGCTCAGTCGCAGCTTTGCACTGCTGGCGCGCAAGATGGTCGAGCGCAACGCCGATCACGGCGAATTGCATATTGCGCGCAATAAAGGCGAGTACAAGACGATATGGAAGGCAGCGCTGCTGGGCGGTGTGGTGGTGGCGTTCACGTCATTGGCGAAGCTCGGCATCGGCAGCCTCGGTCTTGCGAATTTTTTTGAAGGCTTGTTCCAGTCCATCGTTTTTGCGGTCAGTTTCCTGTTCATCTCCGCCATCGGCGGCGTACTGTCCACACGACAGCCGGCAGTGACTGCCCCCGCGCTGGCAGCGAAGACGGGGGAGCTCGATACCATCGACGGTCTGCGCGCCTTGCTGGCGCGTGCGACGGCATTGTTGCGTGCGCAATCGGCTGCAATTTTCGGCAATCTCATGACGGCCTTGCCTATCATGGCAGTGCTGGCGGCCGCGATGTTGCTGATTTTCGACCGGCCGCTGATCAATGCGGAAAAAGCGCACGCGACGATTCATTCATTGTCGCTGCTTGGTCTCACGCCATTGTTCGCGGCTGCCACCGGCGTGTTGCTGTGGCTGGCGAGTTTGTTTGCCGGGTTTACCGACAACTGGTTCACGTTGCGTCGACTGAGGGAATCGCTCGCACATCATCGACGACTGGTGCATGCGCTGGGCACGCACCGTGCCGAACGCCTGGCAAGCTGGCTTGAACGCAATGTTGCGGCGATCGCAGGCAATCTGGCGCTGGCGGTTTTGCTTGGCATGGCGCCGGTCATCGCACAGTTCTTCGGGGTCCCGCTGGATGTGCGTCATGTCGCATTATCGGCAGCGGCATTGACGGCCGCAGCGGGCAGTCTCGGCTGGGATGTGGTGACGATGCCGCAGTTCTGGCTGGCATGTGCTGGCGTTGTTTCGATCGGATTGCTGAACGTGGGCATCGCATTTGCCTGTGCGCTGGCTCTCGCCTTGCGCGCGCGCGATGTGCCGAAGAGAACGCGCCGACTGGTTTTTCGTGCCGTGTTGCAGCGTTTTGCATTGCGGCCCGCCGTATTTTTCTGGCCGGTTGCGGTAGAAAATGTGGCTGCTGCATTGCCTGACGAGGAGGAAGTCTTGCTGCAGGCAGAAGGTGAAGAAATGCCGGGCAAGGGGGACGAGCAGTCGTAACGAATGCTGTACAAGGGCATTCGCCCTCGAAATTCCTGCAAAATTGAACGTGGACTCCCGTACGGTCTTCAGTTAGAATCGAGCGGTTTTTGGTGTGGCCAAGCAATATTTTTACGTATCAAAAAGCTGTTTCATGCGGCGTCCCACCACAGGGTTTCGTATTAATCTTCCACACAACGATCATGAAAAAACTATTTGCACTTCTCGCGCTTGCGAGTGTGGCCAACGTTGCTGTCTCGGCAGAAATCGTTGGTGACGCGAAGGCAGCAGTCAACAAGGTTGCGATGTGTATCGGATGCCACGCCATCGGTGGCTATAAATCCTCTTTCCCCGAGGTCTATCAGGTGCCGATGCTTGGCGGCCAGTCGGAAAAATACATCATCAGCGCATTGCATGCGTACAAGAAAGGCGACCGCAATCATCCGTCCATGCACGGGATCGCGGCCAGCATGTCGGATCAGGACATCGCCGATGTGGCAGCCTATTACTCGCAGCAGAAATAAGGGGAGCCCGTCATGAAAAAAATCATTGCATCGACGGTCGTTCTGCTGTCGGCCACCATTTCTTTCAACGCACTGGCTGAAAGCCAGATCGAAGCCGGCAAGGCCGCCGTCGCCAAGTTCAATTGCGCATCGTGCCACGGTGCCGATTACAACACGCCGATCGATCCGGCCTATCCGAAGCTCGCTGGTCAGCACAAGGATTATCTGGAACACGCGCTGGTCGCCTATCGTCGCGGCGCCGGTGCCTCGAACAGCCGCAGCAACCCGATCATGGGACCGCTGGCGAAACAGTTGTCGGATCAGGACATCAAGAATATCGCCGCCTATCTGCACAGCCTGCCAGGCACGCTGGTATTGCGCAAATAATCTCTGGATAACGCGCAAATCACGAGTGAATTAACAAGCGATTCAGTAAAAAAAGCCACGGTTATCGTGGCTTTTTTATTGCGCGCATATTGTACGAAACCGGCAATCAACCAGTCGGCGCATCAGCTTGCACGACGACGCACGCATTCAATATAGGCGGCGCCGTCCGGCGGTGTGTTGTTGCGCTGTGAAGTCCAGATCATTTCACCCAGACATTCCATCACCTGATGATGCGCATCGTGTTCGCCGATACGCTGCGCCAGTGCGGTGTAGGCGGCGCGTATGCCCGGTGGCTGGTCGATCGATACCTGTTCCGCGATCGACAGGTGCATCGACAGATGCAGGAAAGGATTCGCTTGCGCCGATTCCACCGAGTAGTCGGCAGCAAGCGAGGCTTCGACATCTTTGAGCGCGTCGGCATATTCCGGATGCTGGATGATCCAGTCGCGCGCGATCGCTTCCATTGGCGTCAGGATTTCATTGGCCTGTTGCTTGCGAAAGGTTTCGCAGAAAAAACGGCGTACGTCGTGTTGTGACGGGGTAAACATGCGAGGGAACGGATTTGTCGGTCAAGAACGATATTGTACGCGGCATGCCGGAAGAACGTCGGCGCGGCGATGGCGCTTCGTCGCGCATTTCGGTTGTCACTCTCGGCTATCATACGGATTCTTGTCATCTGCGGCGTGCCGTTTCAGGCGCGTCGCCCGCATATTGAATGGAATTGCCATGTTGAACCAGGAAGCGCTCGATACACTTTTCACTCAGGCCCGCACGCACAATGCGTGGCTGAACAAGCCGATCACCAACGGGCAACTGCGTGAAATCTATGAATTGATGAAATGGGCGCCGACCGAATTCAACTGCTCACCGGTACGCATCGCTTTTCTCAAATCGGACGAAGCGAAGAAAAAACTGATCGCGTGCATGGACGAAGACAATGCGGCGAAGGTCAAGGCCGCGCCGATCATCGCCATCGTCGGCACAGACATGGCTTTCGCACGCAAGTTGCCGGCGCTGTATCCTCATGCCGGCGCGCAAGCGTGGCTGGGCAGCGACGAACAGAAAATTGCGCAGGCGGCGATTCGCAATGCGTCGATACAGGGTGGTTATTTCATCCTCGCGACACGTGCGACAGGACTGGATTGCGGACCGATGTTGCGCTTCGACGCGGAAAAGGTCGATGCCGCGTTTTTCGTCGGCACTGCGGTGAAGGCGAATTTCATCTGTGGCATCGGCTACGGTGACGAGGACGTGTCGGCGGCACGTTTGCCGCGCCTGACGTTCGACGCGTCCTGCGCCATCGTCCTGTAATCGATACGACAGCGCGTCAGACGCCCTTGGCAGGCAACGGCGTCTTTGCCCTGTATTCGCACAGATCGGCAATGATGCAGTTCCAGCATTTCGGGGCGCGCGCGATACAGGTATAACGTCCGTGCAGGATCAGCCAGTGGTGCGCATCCTGCCGGAATTCCGGGGCGACGAACTTCATCAGTTTCTGCTCGACGATATCGACGTTCTTGCCCGGCGCGATGCCAGTACGGTTGGAGACGCGGAAGATGTGTGTATCGACCGCAATCGTCGGTTCGCCAAAGGCGGTATTCATCACGACGTTTGCTGTCTTGCGACCGACGCCGGGTAGTGCTTCCAGTTCTTCGCGCGTACGCGGCACCTCACCCTTGTGCGCTTCGAGAAGAATGCGACAGGTCTCGATGACATTCTTTGCCTTGGTACGGTACAGGCCGATGGTCTGGATGTAAGGCATCAGTCCTTCGACGCCGAGCGCCAGAATCTTTTTCGGCGTACCTGCCACCGGATACAGCTTGCGGGTGGCCTTGTTGACCGACACGTCGGTCGCCTGTGCCGAAAGAAGCACAGCAATCAGCAGCTGGAAAGGCGTCTGGTATTCGAGTTCGGTGGTGGGATGAGGATTGGCGAGTCGCAGCCGGTTGAAGATTTCGCGTCGCTTTTCAGCGTTCATTGCTTGCCCTTTTTGTCTTGCTCTGCCTGTTCCTTCTTCAGCCGTGCGCGCTCGATGGCGGCCTGGATGATGGCTTTCTTGCGAGCCTGTTCGGTTTTTTCTTCCTCCGACAATGCCGGCTCATCCTGCATGGCCTGCAGCTTGGCTGCAGCCTTGGCAGCCAGGCGCGCGTCGTTTTCTTCCTTCTCGCGCTGCAGGCGCAATGTACGGAAGTCATGCCGTTCGCGCGCTGCGTCGGCTTGCTGTTGCGACCATGCATCCCAACCGGTTTTTCCCGGCGTTACCTCGACCATTGCAATGCAATCGACAGGGCATGGCGCGACACACAGATCGCAGCCGGTGCATAGCTCAGTCACCACCGTATGCATCTGCTTGGCAGCGCCGACGATGGCGTCGACCGGACAGGCCTGGATGCATAGTGTGCAGCCGATGCAAAGTTGTTCGTCGATCAGGGCGACCGGACGAGCGCGGACGATGCCGTTGTCCGGATTGATCGGGATGACCGGCTTGCCCAGCAGTCGTGCGAGTCGCGCCACACCTTCGCTGCCGCCGGGCGGACATTGGTTGTGTTCGGCGCGTCCTTCTGCCATCGCTTCCGCATACGGACGGCAAGCGGGGTAGCCGCACTTCGTGCATTGCGTCTGCGGCAGCAGATCTTCAAGCTGGTCGGCGAGTGGACGGGTGTCGGGTGGAGACAAGGTATTTCAGCAGGATGCGAGGGTAAAACCGAATTATCGTCTTATAAACGCTGTCGCGCCAAATGAAAAAACGGTGGAGGGCCGCCGTTCTTGCCAGGCCGTCGATTCCGTTGCATAAAGTGGGACAAAAATACGGGCAATA
>NZ_DATMTD010000107.1:0-42833 GCF_035565035.1 Oxalicibacterium sp.
GCGCACGATCGTTCGCATTCCCAAGTAGCGTCTTGCACTTCGCCTCTTGCCGTATTTGTCGCGGACATCTGTAAGAAAATTCCGAGCATTCATTCTCTTAAAAACGACTCGTCAGCATCCCTGACGAGTCGTTAAAATTCGTCGCGCAAGAAATTGCCTTATTGATAACTAAACTTGACGGAGAGAATATGCTGGTTTCAGGCAGAAGGATGGTAGCGAGAGCGGGAGTGGCCGCGTTGATGCTGGCGCTGGGTGCATGCGCGCAGCAGCCGCTGAAGCAGGCGGATACCCATCCGCAGGTAATGACACAAACAGTGCAACAGCAGATGACGGCGGATCAGGCGTTGCAACTTTTGAAGGACGGGAATGCGCGCTATGTTACCGGTCAGACCCGGCAGTTTGACGAACGCATGCAGATCAGGACGACGGGCAAGGAAGGGCAATTTCCGTTTGTGCAGTTCGTCAGTTGCATCGATTCACGTTCGTCGCCAACCCAGGTATTCGATCTTGGCGTCGGCGATGCCTTCAGTTCGCGTGTGGCCGGCAATATCGTCAATGAAGACATTCTCGGCAGTCTGGAATTCGGCTCGAAAGTGGCCGGCGCCAAGCTGATCGTGATTCTCGGTCATACGTCCTGCGGCGCAGTGAAGGGGGCCTGCGACAATGTGGCGATGGGCAACCTGACCGGCCTGTTGAAGAAAATTCGCCCGGCGGTCGATGCAACAGCAGATGTCCATAATCATGACCGGTCGTCGCACAACCATGCGTTCGTTAATGCCGTCTCTGAAAAGAACGTGCATCTGACCGTGCAGAACCTGCTGGACCAGAGTCCGGTATTGCGCGACATGGTTGCCAAGAACGAGATCAAGGTTGTCGGTGCGATGCTGGACGTGAAGACGGGTGAAGTTCGGTTCTACTGATAGCTGAATCCGGAGGATTCAATGAAAAAGCCCGCCGGGTGATCGGCGGGCTTTTTTTCGATACGGCGAAGATTAGTTCGCTGGTGGAACGTAACCTTGCGCTGCGTCGGCGCCATCGCCGAAGAAATGTTTTTCCATCTGTGTGGCCAGATATTTGCGTGCGCGCACGTCGGCCAGGTTCAGGCGATTTTCGTTGACCAGCATCGTCTGGTGCTTGAGCCATGCAGCCCAGGCTTCCTTCGAGACGCTTTCATAAATGCGCTTGCCGAGTTCACCCGGATATGGAGGGAAATCCAGGCCTTCGGCTTCCTTGTCGAGCTTGATGCAGTGAATCATGCGAGTCATGTCTGTTTCCTTGAATAAGTCCGGCGCAATAATGTTGCGCGCGGCTGTTGAAGATAATCGCGTTGCGATGAAAAGGTCTTGGAGGTCCTCAGAGTTTCTTGATAAAGACCAGCGATTTGCGCTGCCAGTTGTACATATGTTGGCGATCTTTCGGCAGATCGTCCACGGTTGCCGGGACGAAACCGCGTTTCAGGAACCAGTGTGCGGTACGCGTCGTCAGCACGAACAGTTTCTTGAAGCCGGCACCGCGTGCGCGATTTTCCATGTGTTTCAGCAAGCGCTCACCGTCGCCTTGCGTCTGCGTATCCTGATTGACGATCAGGCAGGCCATTTCCGCCATGTTTTCTGCCGGGAACGGGTAGAGCGCGGCGCAACCGAAGATCACACCGTCATGTTCGATGACCGAAAAATGATCGATCTCGCGCTCGATCAGCTCGCGACCGCGTTTGACCAGCGTGCCGTCGGCTTCGTACGGCTCGATCAGCTTGATGATGCCGCCGACGTCCTCGATGGTCGCGTCGCGCAGGCTTTCCAGGTTTTCGAATGAAATCATGGTGCCGACGCCATCGTGCGTAAACAGTTCGAGCAGGGCAGAACCATCGGTCGAGAACGGCACGATGTGGGCACGACCGACGCCGCCGTTACAGGCCTTCACCGCGTGTTGCAGATAGAACGCGGAGTCGGCGGGGATGCAACTGTAATCAAGCGCTACCGTCGCCTGATGCGACGACAGTTCGCGAATTTCCGCTCCGGTCATGTCAGTGATCATCGGTGTTTCGGTGATGAAGATCAGCTTGTCGGCGCGCAGCGAAATTGCTGCTGCGACGGCCACGTCTTCCATCGTCAGGTTGAATACCTCGCCGGTCGGCGAAAAACCGAGCGGGGACAGCAGCACCAGTCCGCCGGCATTCAGAATCGGGTGAATCGTTTCATAGGCGACTTTTCGCGTGATGCCGGTCAGTTCCAGATCGACGCCATCGACGATGCCGAGCGGACGCGCGGTGACGAAATTGCCGGAAATGATGCGGATCGCCGCGTGTGCCATCGGCGTGTTCGGCAGGCCCTGGCTGAATGCGGCCTCGATGTCGAGGCGCAGTTCGCCAGCGGCTTCCTTCGCGCATTCCAGTGCGGCCGTATCGGTAATGCGAATGCCGTTGTGAAAACGTCCCTCGACGTTACGCAGCCCCAGCTGTTCCGCCACTTGCGGACGCGAGCCGTGCACGATGACGATCTTGATGCCGAGCGCGTGCAGCAACGACAGGTCCTGGGCCAGTACTGGCAACGCGCCGGCCGTGACCAGTTCGCCCGGAAAGGCGACGACGAACGTCTTGCCGCGGAAGGCGTGGATATACGGCGCGACCGAGCGCAGCCACTGGACGAATTGTTCGGCGTTTTCCATGTTGCGCATTATACCCACAGCAACTCCGTTCCATGGGCGGCAAACACACGCGCTCTGTATAATTCAGGCCACATGTCTGCATCTGAAAATACTCCCAATTCTCCCGGTTCTGCCCCTAACGCCGCCCGCAATCGTCCCGCCGGCCAGCAAACCAGATCAGCGGTGCCGCCAGTGCGCAATCCGCTGCCGCCGGTCACGTTCCCCGAAGAGCTGCCGGTTTCCGGCAAGCGCGACGACATCGCCAACGCGATTCGCGACAACCAGGTTGTCATCGTCAGCGGCGAAACTGGTTCCGGCAAGACCACGCAGTTGCCGAAAATCTGCCTGGAACTGGGTCGCGGCGAAAAAGGCCTGATCGGTCACACGCAACCGCGCCGGATCGCGGCGTCGTCCACTGCCAAACGCATCGCGCAGGAACTGAATTCACCGCTCGGCGAACATGTCGGCTACAAGGTGCGCTTCAACGACACGCTGAGCAACGGCGCGTGGATCAAGCTGATGACCGATGGCATTCTGCTGGCCGAGACGCAGACCGATCCGCTGCTGAAGCAGTACGACACCATCATCATCGACGAGGCGCACGAGCGCAGCCTGAATATCGATTTCCTGCTTGGCTACCTGAAGCAGTTGCTGCCACGACGTCCGGATCTGAAAATCATCATCACGTCCGCGACCATCGATGCCGATCGTTTTGCCCGACATTTCGGAAAAGGCGACAAGCTGGCGCCGGTGATCGAAGTTTCCGGTCGTTTGTATCCGGTCGAGATTCGCTATCGTCCGGTCGAACCGTTCGACAAGAATGCCGCCAATGTCAATCCGAACGCCACATCGGACGCGGCGCAGGCACGTCGCTCTGCGCTCGCAGCGAAGGAACGGGGTCAGCGCGATCTGATGGACGCGGTAGTCGATGCGGTCGATGAACTGGCGCGCATTGGTTCCGGCGATGTGCTGGTCTTCCTGCCGGGGGAACGAGAAATTCGCGATGCAGCCGAAGCATTGCGCAAGCATCATCCGCCGCACGTCGAAATCCTGCCGTTGTTCGCGCGACTGTCCGCGCAGGAGCAGGAACGCGTGTTCAAACCGTCGAATGCGCGTCGCATCGTGCTGGCGACCAACGTCGCGGAAACCTCGCTGACCGTGCCCGGCATTCGCTACGTGGTCGATGCCGGCCTCGCGCGCGTCAAGCGCTACAGCTACCGCAACAAGGTCGAGCAGTTGCAGATCGAGCCGGTCGCGCAGTCGGCAGCGAACCAGCGCGCCGGTCGTTGCGGCCGTGTCGCCGCCGGCGTGTGTATTCGTTTGTACGACGAGCAGGATTATCTGCTGCGCCCGAAATTCACCGAGCCGGAAATCCTGCGTTCGTCGCTGGCAGCCGTCATCCTGCGGATGAAGTCGCTGCATCTGGCGGATGTCGAAACCTTCCCGTTCATCGAACCGCCGCTGGGCCGCGCGATCGCCGACGGTTATCAACTACTGCAGGAACTCGGCGCAGTCGATGACGACAATCGCCTGACCAAACTCGGGCGCGAGCTGGCGCGTTTGCCGCTGGATCCGCGCGTCGGCCGCATGATTCTGGCCGCGAAGGAAAACGTCTGCCTGACTGAAGTGCTGATCATCGCATCCGCGTTGTCGGTGCAAGACCCGCGCGATCGACCGATGGAAGCGCAGAACGCTGCCGACGCCGCACACAAAAAATTTGCTGACGAGAAATCCGAATTCCAGAGTTATCTGAAAATCTGGAAATGGTTTAGCGACGCCATCGAGCACAAGAAATCGAATCGCTTGTTGCAGGAAGAATGCCGCGCCAACTTCCTGTCGCAATTGCGCTTGCGCGAATGGCGCGACGTGCATTCGCAATTGCTGACGATCGTGCGCGAGCAGGGCTGGCGCTTGAACGAGTTGCCGGCGACATATGAGCAGTTGCACACCGCACTGTTGACGGGTTTGCTCGGCAACATCGGCTTCAAAGCCGAAGACGATCCGCATTACCTTGGCGCGCGCGGCATCAAGTTCCACATCTGGCCCGGTTCTTCGCTGATCAAGAAGGCCGGCAAATGGATCATGGCGGCCGAACTGGTCGATACCACGCGGCTGTATGCACGTTGCATTGCGCAGATTCAGCCTGAGTGGCTGGAGCGCGTGGCCGGTCATCTGCTGAAAAAATCCTACGGCGAACCGCGCTGGGAAAAACGCATCGCGCAAGTGTCTGCCTACGAGCGCGCGACGCTGTACGGTCTGGTTGTCTACAGCCAGCGTCGCATCAATTACGGCCTGATCAATCCAAAGGAAGCGCGCGAACTTTTCATTCGCGATGCGCTGGTCGGCGGCGACTTCGACACACGCGCACCGTTCTTCGCGCATAACCACAAGCTGGTACGCGAGATCGAGAATCTGGAACACAAGTCGCGCCGTATCGACGTGCTGGTCGATGACGATTTGATCGCCGCGTTCTACGACAAGCTGATTCCGGCCGACGTGGTCAATGGCATCGGTTTTGAAAAGTGGCACAAGGATGCGACGGCCAGCGAGCCGAAACTGCTGCATCTGAACAAGGACGATCTGATGCGGCACGAAGCGGCCGGCGTCACGACAGAACTGTTCCCGAAGACGATGAGCGTGGCCGGTGTCGACATGACGCTGTCGTATCACTTCGAACCCGGCACGCCGCGCGATGGCGTCACGCTGACGGTGCCGCTATACGCGCTGAATCAGGTGTCAGCCGATCGCACCGAATGGCTGGTGCCCGGCATGCTGAAGGACAAGGTTCATCTGCTGCTGAAATCGTTGCCGCAAAAACTGCGCCGTCATTGCGTGCCGCTGCCGGAGTATTCCGCCAATTTTTGCGATCGCGTACACGACAAGCTCATGTTCGGCAAAGGCAGTCTGCTCGACGCCGTGATCGCCGATGTGCGTGAAGAAACCGGCATCGCCACCAAGACAACCGATTACAAACTGGAGACCTTGCCCGCGCATCACTTCATGAACTTCAAGGTGATCGACGAGCACGGACGCCAGCTCGACATGGGCCGCAACCTTGGCGGCTTGCGTGCGGAGTTCGGCGGACAGGCACGGGAAAGTTTCCAGCGGATTGCAGAGAAAACCAGCGTTGCCGCAGCGCCGGTTGCATCGGCCGCGGCGGTGACCAAGTCAAACGTTTCGCAAGCTTCGGGTAACGCAAACAAGTCAGGTGGCGGCACACATGCCAACGTCACGCAGCATCAAAACCTGACAACGTGGTCGTTCGGCGAACTGCCGGAACTGCTGGAAATCCAGCAAGGCAAGCAAACCTTGATCGGCTTTCCCGCATTGGTCGACAAGAAGACGCACTGCGATCTGGAAGTGTTCGACGATCCTGACGAAGCTGCGCGCGTGCATCGTATCGGCCTGCGCCGTCTGCTCGCATTGCAGTTGAAAGAACAACTGAAATTCCTGGAAAAGAACATTCCCGGTTTGCAGCAGATGGGCATGCAGTTCATGGCAATCGGTTCGCAGGAAGAATTGCGCGACCAGATCATCGAAGCCGGTCTGGAGCGCGCCTGCCTGCAAGATCCGTTGCCGAAGAATGCCGAGCAATTCAACGCCCGCAAGGATGAAGGTAAATCCCGCCTCGGTTTGTTGGTCAATGAAATCGCGCGACTGGCCGGCACCGTGCTCACCGAATATCACGCGTTGCCGAAGAAGCTGCAAACGGTGAAGGCACACACGCAAGCCGTCAACGACATGCAATCGCAATTGCAGGCGCTGGTTGGCAAGCGTTTCATCGCCGATACCGATTACACGAACTTGACGCATTTCCCGCGCTACTTGAAAGCGATCAACGTGCGCATCGACAAGTTACGCGCCGATCCAGCGCGCGATGCAAAGGCGATGAGCGAATGGCAGCAGGCCGCGCAGCCGTGGCAACGCGCATTGAAAGATCGCCACGGCGATCCGCAGATGAACGATTACCGCTGGATGCTGGAAGAGCTGCGTGTATCGCTTTTTGCGCAGGAGTTGCGCACGCCGATGCCGGTGTCGGTCAAACGGCTGCAGAAGGTGTGGGAGTCGATGCAGCGGTAGGAATGAAGTTCCAAGTCATATTCGCTTGATTTTGGTTGCGTGCTGCCTAACGTTTGAACGTTGGAGGTAAGACGCCGGGGCGGAAGGATTATTGAAGAAACACGTTGGTTCCACAGTCTCTCTTGACGAGGGTTAGAAATCGGGCCTAGTCTTCTTTTTCATCATCTACAGTTATCCCAGTAGCTTTAAGCCAGTCTTCCGCGATGGGGGCGCCTGTAAAAAGCGCCGCTCCGAGACGGCTAATGTAAAAACCCTCTGCAGCACGTTGTTCTGCCAGATCTTCAACGCCTCCCGGAAAGCGAAGTTTGAAATTGATTCTCGCTAGTTTGAGGGAAAAATCAGCCAAATCATCTGCTGCGAAGTGAACAGAAATAATTTCCTTTTTCCGGATGCGCACAGAAGTGATTTTAGAAAGCTCATTTTTAGACCATTGCCACATACCGTGAACTAGGGCGTCACGATAGTCCTTTAGTTTGAGAATTTTTTCGTACTGTTGCGCTAGAACGTTCTTTTGTTCCTGCTCAGCTTTGGCAACAACGCGTTCTTTCCATAGTTCCAATATTTCAGTGAACTGCAAGTTGTTCATTGCCTTGGGCAAAGCAACATCCTTGTCCTCAAAAGTCATGAGGGTTTGTACAAAAATCTCATTTTCAAGTGCGCCCCATTGTGCAATGGACTTTCCAATTAGAAATGCCTCCCGTTCGGAAAGCTCATCGTCCCATAGGTAAAAGTCGTGGTTACTCACGGGAGTTGTTTAATGTTGGAGGAAAGGGCGCGGAACCGGCTCCCGACGGAGCGTCCCGTTTGGCCGAAGGTTAGAGCTATACATCGCCCTGGACCTGTTTGTTGTACCCAACTATAAGCGAGACCGCATTAAAGAGCCTTACAGCGAAGGCCTGGATCAAACCGAACAACGGAAAATGCTTTGCACCAGTAACAATGTATTCAAGTTGTTTGGTTGAATAGAGGTCGTTCAGTATTTCTACAGCACCCTCTTCTTCGCCTTTGAATTTGACGTGACTTAGAAGCCCTAACTCTTTTGCTTTTCGGAGCGCAGCATGCAGGTCATGATTTA
This sequence comes from Oxalicibacterium sp., assembly GCF_035565035.1. Lineage (GTDB taxonomy): Bacteria > Pseudomonadota > Gammaproteobacteria > Burkholderiales > Burkholderiaceae_D > Oxalicibacterium. Next base: position 7,799 of record NZ_DATMTD010000107.1, read on the forward strand.
GTATCCTCACTTGCTTCAACCCCAAGCCATTGCTTAATAAATAGGCTTTTAGCGAAAGCTCAATTGAGTGGCCAATTAAATAAAGCGCTGGGATTGGGGCAACGATTTCATACCCAGGCCGATGCCCGATCTTTTCGTCAACGGCCAATGCTGCCTCTAGGAACTCGTAGGCATAGCGTGCCATTCCAAGTGGTGTGGTTCTTTCTGAATCGTTATGCATGAGGCAAAGCTCTAACTAAATTTAGACCATCGCATCATATGATTGCGACATTGCCTAAGTCAACGAAATGAGGTGTATGTCATTGAAAGGTAAGAATATTTTTCATAAACATGTTATTTAGGCCGTCTAATAATACGTATCGACAGGCTGCTGCTTGCAGCCCTATGTGAGCGAAAAGGAGCCCTTCCTTCCGTACGCAGAAGGTTTGAGTGATAAAAAATGGTGGCCTATTGCGCTTCATGCTCGTACCCGACTCGGCAGGCTATTACCGCGATTTCGCGTAAAATTGCGAAAAATTTTCGTTCACCTCCAACCAAAAAGCACAGATATGTCCATCAAATCCGACAAATGGATTCGCCGCATGGCGCAGGAAACCGGCATGATCGAGCCGTTCGAGCCGGGTCAGGTTCGTGAGGCGAACGGGCACAAGATCGTGTCGTATGGTACGTCCTCCTACGGTTACGACATCCGCTGCGCCAACGAATTCAAGATTTTCACCAATATCAATTCGACGATTGTCGATCCGAAGAATTTCGATGAAAAATCGTTTGTCGATTTCAAGGGCGATGTCTGCATCATTCCGCCGAACTCGTTTGCGCTGGCGCGCACCGTTGAGTACTTCCGCATTCCGCGCAGTGTGCTGACGATCTGTCTCGGCAAATCGACGTATGCGCGTTGCGGCATCATCGTGAATGTCACGCCGTTCGAGCCGGAGTGGGAAGGTTACGTGACGCTGGAGTTCTCCAACACGACGCCGTTGCCGGCAAAGATTTATGCGGGTGAAGGTTGCGCGCAGGTTCTGTTCTTCGAAAGCGATGAAGTGTGCGAAACATCGTACAAGGACCGTGGCGGTAAATATCAAGGGCAGCATGGCGTGACGTTGCCGAAAACCTGATTCACCGTAGCGAACGGCTGTGCTTCTGTTGCGCAGGGTTGCAGCCGTTGCATGCAAACGCACGATGTCGCGCGATGCGTGTCAAAGCCGGTCCGGCAAAATCGGAACCAATCAGGATTGCCAAACAGCGCACGCGCTGCACGTTTTTTCTCCTCTCCGTTTCACATTTTCATCGCGTATTGTTAAAGATTGTTAAAGATCGCGCTGAGAAGGTAAAACGCGTCTCCATTCGACGCATCAGTCACATTCTCGTCATACAAGCCACCTAGCATTGCTTCCAGGTAAACAAGTGCGCGTGCGATTTCGGATCGATTTCGGGCGTTCGCAACTCAGGGGTAACTGGAAAGTGGAAACCGATTTCAGCGCCATGGCGACGGCCAGACAGTATGTCCAACAGCCGTCCGCACGCGACCTCGCCATCGCCGTTGCCACTATCACATCCGAAAAAACCAATGCGCAGGTGCTGGAAGTGTTCACCAAGCATCGCGAATTGATCAGCCTGCCGGTGCTGGAAAGCGAGCGGCCGATGGGATTGATCAGTCGCAATATCTTCATGTCGCAGATGTCCAAACCGTACTACCGCGAGTTGTACGAAAAGAAGACGTGCATCGCCTTCATGGACAAGGATCCGCTGATTGCCAGTGCCGATACGCCGATCGAAACATTGGCTGCGCTGGCCGTCGAATCGGGCGACAAGACGCTGGCCGACGGTTTCCTGATCGTCGAGAACGACGGCACGTTCGTTGGACTGGGCTCAGGGTTGGATCTGATGGAAATGATGGTCGACCTGCAGACGGAAAAGAATCGTCAGGTCATGCAGAGCATCGACTATGCGAGCACGATCCAGCGCGCGATGTTGAGCGTATCGCGCGGTGCGATGACATCGGCCGTGAGCGATGCGTGTCTGGTGTGGGAGCCGCGCGATGTGGTCGGCGGCGACTTCTATCACTTCGAATCGTTCGAAGGCGGCTGGTTTGCAGCAGTGGCCGATTGCACCGGTCACGGTGTGCCTGGCGCTTTCCTGACATTGATTGCGTCATCGGCGCTGACGCAGGCGCTGAACCAGCACGGTCCGCGCAATCCGGCGAAATTGCTGGGCGAGGTCAATCGCAGCATGAAGCAGGCGCTGGGTCAGCATTCGACAGCGCAGCGTTTATCGGAATCGGACGACGGCATGGATGCAGCGTTTTTCTGGTTCGACAGTGCGACGCACAATTTGACATGCGCCAACGCGAAGACTCCACTGTTCGTTCTGATGCCGGGACAGGACAAGGTGCAGATGGTGGAAGGCGGGCGCACCGGCCTCGGTTATGTCGATACCGCACACGACATGGCGTGGAAGAACAATATCGTGCAACTGGTGCCAGGTGCGATCGTATTGAGTACGACGGACGGCATCATCGACCAGATCGGCGGGGCGCGCAATATTGCGTTCGGCAAGCAGCGTCTGCGTGATGCATTGATCAGACATCGTGGTTTGGCGATGCCTGCATTGGCAGAGACATTGATGCGCGAGCAAAGAGAATATCAGGGGCGTCACAGCCGGCGTGATGATCTGACATTTTTCGGCTTTCGCCTTGACTGAGTATTCATGAGAATCGGGCAGCAGATGAAAAACAAGGAAGAGTGCATGAGCCTGCACTGGGAGTATTTCTGCCAGTGCGCGGAACGGCGGGATGTGATTTTTTATTACGTCGGTTATTTTTCGCAGAACATCATCGCCGCGATGGCGGATGCGGTGAAGATGCGAGTCGAATACGTGGGCGCTGCCAGCATGACGCGACGCAAGCTGTTTTCGTCGTTCATCGAGATGACGCAGAACATCATTCACTATTCGGCCGATGCGTATGAAGCGGTTGGTCCGGCGGAACATGCCGCGATGCGTCACGGGTCGGTGTGCATCTCGACCAAGGATGATCGCTATTACCTGCATTGCGCCAATCCGGTCCAGATCGACGTGGCCAATCGTTTGCGCGAGAAGTTGCAGTATCTGCGCACGCTGACCAATGACGAGATCAAGCGTGAATACAAGGAAACGCTGCGCGCCGAAACGCCGGAAGAAAGCAAGGGCGCAGGTCTGGGCTTGCTGACGATGGCACGCGATGCCAGCGAACCGCTGGAATTCGAATTCGGCCCGGCCAACGCCAGCGGTAACACGATGTTTTGCCTGAAGGCGACGATCTGAATGTCGCGCCCCGATTCGGCGTAGGCACATCGTATTTTTTGAAGAGTTGGGAAAATGAATAATCTTTTTATTGCAGCAAGCGCGAGTTCTCCGGAAGTCGATTTCCGTTTCGACGAATATCGCCTCTCATTGAAAGGCGAAGCGTATCCAGAAAATGCTGCCGTCTTCTGGGGCGACATCATTACCGCTGTGCGCGAATTTCTGGCTGGCGACAATTCGGGTCAGGCGATTACCGTCAATGTCGCGCTGGCTTACTTCAACAGTTCCAGCACGAAGATGCTGTTCGCGTTGTTCGGCGCATTGAACGAGAAGGCAAAGAGCGGTACGCCGGTCATCCTCAACTGGTATCACGATGAGGAAGACGATACGATCTTTGAATTCGGCCAGGAGCTGCATGAGGATTTTCCTTCGCTGACCTTCCACGATCATGCGGGGAACAACTGATGGCAGAGGCGGATCTTTTTGCGGTAGAGACGGCAGCACTGGCGCAGGCCTTTCAGGTCCTTTCGGCAGACGGTGCGCCGGCGGATAGCTACTACTCGGCGCTGGATGAACTCGCGCGCCATTATCAACGCCTGATGCGCGAGACGCGCCGCCTGATCGCGCGCAGCGACCGGACGGAACTGGAACTGAATGCGCTGAACGTGAGGCTGCAGCAGTTGAGCGCGGAGCTGGATTACAAGGCTCGTCACGACAACCTGACTGGAGCATTGAATCGCGGCGCGGTATTCGAGCGCGCCAGTCATTTTCTGCAGAAGGGCACGCTGTCGCTGATCGTGCTCGATATCGATTTCTTCAAACGTATCAACGACGAGTTCGGCCATCCGGCAGGCGACGGCGTGATTCGCGAGCTGGTGGCACGACTGAACGCCACACTGAAAGGCGTCGGCGAAATCGGACGGGTTGGCGGCGAGGAATTCACCGTTCTGTTGCCGAACATGGATCTGGCCGATGCATTGCAACTGGCCGAAGCGATGCGTTGCGCCATCGCGGATGAATTGTTCAGTTGCCTGCCATCACGCCCGGTGACGGCGAGCTTTGGTGTCAGCTGGAGCGATCCGGGCAGCGATTTCGAGGATGCCTACGGTCGCGCCGACGCGGCGCTCTACAAGGCCAAACACCAGGGACGCAATCGTGTTGAAGAAGCCGATCTGATCACGCAGACGGAAGACAGCTGCATTAATGCAGCGAGCGTGACGACAGAGTAGTTCGTTGTTTTAGCGCTTGTCGATCTTTGACGCCAATGCGCGCAACGGATCACCATCACCTTCAATCCCCGAAACAGAAGTCAGCAGCGTCAGCGACGATGCCTGAAAGCGGAATGCATCGGCCGACAGAAAGCCGCCGCTGCCGGCAGCACGCATCACGACGACGATCTCCGGCATACCATCACGATCGAGATCGGCAAAGCGAATGCTCTCGATGGAACCATCACGTGGCCGCACGATGCCGGCGATAAAGTCATCATACGGAAAGGCCGGATCGTTCTTCGCATACAGGCGCAGGCTGTAACTGCCGATGCTGCGCGGTTCCAGATCGCCCTCGGCGACGACCGCGATTCCCTTTGTCTGCGGATAGGTGGCGGTTTTGACGATGCGTCCATCGTCGGCTGCGAAGGTGGCCGAGCTGATCGCAAGGCAAAGAAGTACTGCCGGGATTCTGTGCATTGAAGTTCTCCCATATCGTTGGTCGGATATTCAACCGGAAGCAATGAGTGCTCCCTGTTTTGCGAGCAGCGTTCGCAGGATCGAACGGTGACAACGCGATTCATTCTCGCAATAACAGCCTACTGAAAAATCAGTGTGATGTGACAGTGCAGCCAGCAGCGCGATGGCGTGCGCATTGTCCGGCGTTGCCATCTCGGCGCGGTATTTGTTGGCGAAGGTGCGCCATTGCGCAGGTGTTTCGGCTTGTTGCGCGAGCTTGATGATATCGGCGGAAGGTGCGAGATTCGGAAACCAGACGTCGTACCAGTCCTGCGAGGAAAAAGCGGATTTGGGAACGCCACGCGGCGGGCGGCGCACCGTGCCGACGCGTATTCCTTCGTTCTTGTGGCGGGTGCTGCCGAGTCTGACGATGCGAACGGCCATGATGCCTCCGTGAGATCGCTGCGGAAAGAAATCATGGGGCGAGGCCCCGATCGCGCAACCTTACCGTAATTCGGTCAAAGGCGGGTGGAAGACGTATTAGTCAGGGTCGAATTGCGGGTTCCAGACCGCTTCCCACAGATGCCCGTCGGGATCCTTGAAATAGCCTGCGTAGCCGCCCCAGAAGGTGTCGTGGGCGGGTTTGACGATGGCAGCGCCGGCAGCTGCGGCTTGCGCCATGGCGGCGTCGACTTCCTGTTTCGATGCCACGTTGTGGCCGATCGTGCATTCCGTCGATGACGCCGTACCGATGGAAAGTCCGCTGTCGTGGGCGATGCTGGCGCGCGGCCACAACGCAAGCTTCAAACCTGCTTGCAGGTCGAAGAAGGCGACAGCACCATGTTCGAATTCGGTGCCGACGATGCCTTGTGTCGCCAGGCCGAGTCCGTCGCGATAGAAGGCCACCGCCTTTTCCAGATCATCAACGCCGAGCGTGAGGACAGTGATGCGTGGTTTCATGGTGATCTACCTTTCGATATGACTGTTTGAAAAATAGCGGAGACGATTGCGATTGCGTTCGCAAAAATTTCGCATGATTCGAATGAATGGCGTCGTCATCGTCATGGAAAAGGACGCTAGAAGTCGCGCGAAAAATAGGGGTCAGTCATCAGTATAAGGAAGAGCCAGATTGCCTCCGGCACGCTTTGCCTTGTACAACGCGCTGTCTGCGCGATGCATGACGTCTGTGTAGGAACTATCGCCAGCGATCAGCTCGCTGAAACCACCGCTGATGGTGCCGGCACCAACGACAGCCAGATCAAGCATTTCTTCTGCGATGCGCAGACGCAGGCGATCAATGATGAGTGAGGCATCCTTGCTGTCTGTATGCGGCATCAGGATCACGAATTCATCCCCGCCGAACCGCGCAGCATGATCCGTGGCGCGTAGCTCCGCCTGGCAGACGGCGGCGATGGAACGCAATGCCGTATCGCCTTTGAAGTGCCCATGCTTGTCGTTGATGTTCTTGAAGGCATCGACATCGAACATGAAGAGCGTCGCGGGAGTCTGGTAACGAAGAAAGACGTCGAAGTTCGACGCCAATACATCAAGCATTCTGCGGCGGTTCAAGAGGCCGGTCAACGAATCCGTTTCGCATTGCTTGCGCAGCTGCGCTTCGAGTTCATGACGGCGAGTTATGTTGCTGGCGACCCAGAGGACCGCATCTTCGCCATCGACGAGAAAATCGAGCGCCTGCACGCGGCCTTCGAACCAGATGGTATGACCGGGGCCTTCGGATTCGAGGCCGCGCACATCGCTGGCGGCGAGACCATATTCCACGATATGAAGACTGCGCGTGGAAAGGGCCTCGGCAATCTGTGATGAAAACCACGTGCTTTTTTCTTCGTGCAATACCTCGTGCATGTATTTTCCGATCAAGGCACCGCCATCGTGGTAATAGCGCTTGTCGGAGCCGCCATAAATGGCCGCATAGCGTCCGCCGCGCGTCAGAATAAATGCGGGATCGGGAAGTGCGGCGAGAAGAACGATCAATTGCTGTTGGGAGAACACGTAGGCCTCAATTGCAAATCGTAGGTTGTCCAAATGTCTGGCAATGCCATGGCGATGGACAACCCCTTTTTTTTGACGTGCTTGTTTTGCCAGTTAGAGGATGTCTCTGCAAAACGACTACGGCGTTCGCCGGGCGTGCTACGCCGGCGTTACTGTTTCACGCAATCGACAAAATAACCGCGTTTGCCGTCTACCTCGCGTGTCACCAGACCGTGCACATCGGTTTCGAAGCCTGGGAATTTCTCATTGAAGTCGCGCGCAAAGCGCAGGTAATCCACGATCGTCTTGTTGAAGCGTTCGCCCGGAATCAGCAGAGGAATGCCCGGTGGATAGGGCGTCAACAGGATCGAAGTGACACGGCTTTCCAGATCGTCAATGGCAACGCGTTCGATTTCGCGGTGTGCCATTTTGGAGAAGGCGTCCGACGGTTTCATTGCCGGTTGCATGTCTGACAGATACATCTCGGTCGTCAGGCGTGCAACATCGTAGGCCTTGTAGAAATCGTGGATCATGTGACACAGGTCGCGCAGACCGACGCGCTCGTAGCGCGTGTTTGCCTGTGCAAATTCCGGCAGGATGCGCCACATCGGCTGGTTCTTGTCGTAGTCGTCCTTGAACTGTTGCAACGCAGTCAGCAGCGTGTTCCAGCGACCTTTCGTGATGCCGATGGTGAACATGATGAAGAACGAGTACAGGCCGCACTTTTCGACGATAACACCGTGTTCGGCCAGATATTTGGTCACGATCGATGCGGGGATGCCGGTGTCGCCGAACTTGCCGTCCAACGACAGGCCTGGTGTGACAATCGTCGCCTTGATCGGGTCCAGCATGTTGAAACCCGGTGCGAGATTGCCGAAGCCGTGCCAGCTGTCTTCGGCGCGGATCATCCAGTCTTCCCGCGATCCGATGCCATCGTCGGCAAAGGTGTCCGGCCCCCACACCTGGAACCACCAGTCTTCCTTGCCCCATTCGGCTTCGATCTTGCGCATGGCGCGGCGGAAATCCAGTGCCTCCAGAATGCTTTCTTCCACCAGTGCGGTGCCGCCCGGTGCTTCCATCATCGATGCCGCCACGTCGAGCGACGCGATGATCGAATACTGCGGCGACGTCGATGTGTGCATCAGATAGGCTTCGTTGAACGCATCCTGATCGAGTTTCACCTTCTCCGATTCGCGCACCAGGATCTGCGATGCCTGCGACAGGCCGGCCAGCAATTTGTGCGTCGATTGGGTGGAGAAGATCATCGACTCTTTTGCGCGTGGACGATCCTTGCCGATCGCGTGCATGTCCTTGTAGAAGTCATGGAATGTCGCATGCGGTAGCCATGCCTCGTCGAAATGCAGTGTGTCGATTTCGCCGTCGAGCAGATTTTTCAATGTCTCGACGTTATAGATCACGCCGTCATACGTCGATTGCGTGATGGTCAGGATGCGCGGCTTCTTGTTGACGGCTTCGCGCGCAAAGGGATTCGCTTCGATTTTCTTGCGAATGTTTTCCATCGAAAATTCCGACAGCGGAATCGGGCCGATGATGCCCAAGTGATTACGCGTCGGCATCAGGAAGACAGGAATCGCGCCGGTCATGATGATCGAATGCAGAATCGATTTGTGGCAGTTGCGATCGACGACGACGATGTCGCCCGGCGCGACGGTCGAATGCCAGACCATCTTGTTCGACGTCGAGGTGCCGTTGGTGACGAAGTAGCAGTGATCGGCATTGAAGATGCGCGCAGCATTGCGTTCCGATGCGGCAACCGGGCCGGTGTGATCGAGCAACTGGCCGAGTTCTTCGACAGCGTTGCAAACGTCGGCGCGCAGCATGTTTTCACCAAAGAACTGGTGGAACATCTGGCCGATCGGAGACTTCAGGAACGCAACGCCACCGGAGTGGCCCGGGCAGTGCCACGAGTACGAACCGTCCTGTGCGTAATGCACCAGCGCGCGGAAGAATGGAGGCGCGAGTCCGTCCATGTACGATTTCGCTTCGCGAATGATGTGACGCGCGACGAATTCCGGCGTGTCCTCGAACATGTGGATGAATCCGTGCAGTTCGCGCAGGATGTCATTCGGGATGTGGCGCGACGTACGCGTTTCGCCGTACAGGTAGATCGGGATATCGGCGTTCTTGTGACGGATTTCCTCGACGAAGGCGCGCAGCGATTTCAATGCGTAATCGGTGTCTTCGAATGAGCCACTGCCGAATTCCTCGTCGTCGATCGACAGGATGAAAGCCGATGCGCGCGATTGCTGTTGCGCGAATTGCGACAGGTCGCCATAGCTGGTGACGCCAAGCACTTCCATGCCTTCCTTTTCGATTGCGTCGGCAAGCGCGCGGATGCCGAGGCCGGAGGTATTCTCGGAACGGAAGTCTTCGTCGATGATGACGATGGGGAAGCGAAATTTCATGAAATCTCCAGCAGGAAAGGCGTGGCGCACAGGACGGTATTTGTCTGTCGCTCAGGGAAAGCGAATTTTCGCAGATATGCGACGGATTTGTGCAGAAAACCGGCGGTTTTGTCGCATCGGGGCCGCCGGTGTTGTATATGACGAAAGCATGACGACGGTGCGTCAGCGAATGCGGTCGTAAGTGATGTAGGAAAAGTCGAAGCCGTTGGCTTCCGAGCGGTGGTCTTCGCGGGCAACTTCCTTCCACACCGAGGGATCGATGGCAGGGAAAAATGCGTCGCAGTCGAATGTCTTGTCGATATGCGTGACGATCAGGCGATCGGCTTCGGGCAGCGTGTCGGCAAAAATCTGGCCGCCGCCGATGATGAAGGCAGGCGCACTGTTATTGTCGCCGTCGACCAGTGCTTTCGCCGCGGCAATGGAGGTGACTGCTTCGACGCCGTCATGTTTCCAGCCGGGATTGCGCGTAACGACGATGTTGCGGCGATTCGGCAACGGACGGCCGATCGAGTCGAACGTCTTGCGGCCCATGATGATCGGATGACCGGACGTGGTGCGCTTGAAGTGCGCCAGATCTTCCGGCAGATGCCACGGTAGTTGATTGTCGATGCCAATGCCATTGTTGGCATCGATGGCGACGACGAGAGTCAGTTGAGAAGGCATTGGATCGTGATTCCGTTCAGACGGCCATCGGCGCGCTCAACGGCGCGTGATGTTGATAATCTTCCAGCGCAAAATCGCCGGGTTCAAGTTTGTCCAGCCATTCCGGTTCGTATTTACCGGTGACGGCATATTCCGGAATGCGCTTGGACAGCACCAGCTTCGGTGCCGGATACGGATCGCGCTGCAACTGTTCGTTCAGCATATCCAGATGGTTCTCGTAGATATGCGCGTCGCCGATGAAGTAGGTAAACCACTTTGGCGTGTAGCCCGTCAGGCGGCCGACCAGATGCAGCAGCGCAGCGCCTTCCGCCAGGTTGAACGGGGTGCCGAGTCCGATATCGTTGCTGCGGATATACAGGCACAGCGAAATTTCCTTGGTCGTCTGGTTCGGCAGGAACTGGTACAGCAGATGGCAGGCGGGCAGAGCGATCGCATCGAGATCGGCGCAGTTCCAGCCGTGGAACAGGATGCGGCGGCTGCCGGGATTCTTGATGATGGTATCCAGGCAGTCGCGCAACTGGTCGATCGCCTTGTACAGCAACACCTTGTCCGTGCCTTGATCCTTGACAACGCCCACCACGCGGAAGCCGCGTTCCTGCGCATGCTGGATCTGTGCCTTCTTGTCAGCCTCGATCAGCTTGTAGGCTGGCCATGCGCGCCACTGTACGCCATAGACCGGCCCCAGATCGTCTTCTTCCAGGCGATACGGATTGGCCAGCCACTCGACGTTTTCATTGGCGTTCTGATCCCATACCTTGCAGCCAAGCGCACGGAAATCCGCTGCACTGCGCGATGCGCGCAGAAAGCCGACCAGTTCGCCGATCACCGATTTGAACGCGAGGCGTTTGGTGGTGACGGCCGGAAAACCATCCTTTTGCAGATCGAAGCGCAGCATTGCGCCCGGAATGCTGATGGTGCGAATGCCGGTGCGGTTTTCTTGCCATGTACCGGTGTCGAGGATCGTGCGCACCAGGTCAAGATATTGTTTCATGCATCGTCCGTTCTGATGTTCTGGTTGCTCAGGGCAGCGAGCGTTACGCATATTGCCGCACCTGCGAAAACCGCTATTTTAACGTTACCGAATCAATGGGGCTGAAATGGGCTCAATGCTGGCCGAACTGCAGCGCCGCCAGGCCGGCATACAAGCCGCCGGCCGCGACCAGTGACGCGTGCGTGCCGGTTTCGACGATCCTGCCATGTTCCATCACGATGATGCGATCGGCTCGCTGTACGGTTGCCAGCCGGTGTGCGATGACGAGCGTGGTGCGACCGACCATGGCGGCTTCCAGCGCGCCTTGAATCAGTCGTTCGGATTCGGCATCGAGAGCGCTGGTCGCCTCGTCCAGCAACAGTAACGGCGGATTTTTCAGCAGCGCGCGTGCGATCGCGATGCGCTGGCGCTGTCCGCCGGAGAGGCGTACGCCGCGTTCGCCGAGGAAGGATAAATAACTTTCCGGCAGACGTTCGATGAACTCGTGCGCGGCGGCGAGTTTGGCCGCGATCACGACTTCCTCGTCACTGGCATCGGGACGGCCGTAGCGGATGTTTTCCATCGCATTGGCGGAAAAAATCACGGTGTCCTGCGGCACGATACCAATGGTGTCGCGCAGCGCGTGCAGATCGAGCTGGCGAATATCCGTGCCGTCCAGTTCGATCGTACCCTCCTGCGGATCGTAGAAGCGCAGCAGCAACTGGAACAGCGACGTTTTACCTGCGCCGGACGGACCCACCACGGCAACCGTTTCACCGGCACCGATCGTTACCGACAGGCCGGAGATTGCCGGCGTCAACGGCCGCGATGGATAGGCGAAGGTCACCATGTCCAGCGTCAGCGCTGCGCCGTTTGCGCGTCGCGGCGGTAACGCAAGCGGTTCGACCGGGGAGGTGATCGGTGATTGTGCGGAAAGCAGTTCCAGCAGGCGCTCTGCGGCGCCGGCGGCACGTTGCGCATCGCCCATTACTTCGGACAAGGCGCCGATACCGCCGGCCACGATAGCCGAGTACAGAATGAACTGACCGAGCTGGCCACCGCTCATCGTGCCGTCGATCACCGCGTGTGCACCCAGCCACAGCACAAACACGATCGCACCGAAAACCAGCAGGATCGCGATCATCGTCAGCAAGGCGCGCGCGCGAATGCGGCGGATCGCGGTTTTGAACGCATCTTCAACCGTCAGGCCGAAACGGTTCGATTCGATCTTTTCGTGCGTGAACGCCTGCACGGTCGGCATCGCGTTGAGGATTTCACCCGCCAGCGCCGAGGCGTCGGCGATTCTGTCCTGAGAATCGCGCGACAGCGATCGCACGCGGCGGCCGAACAACACGATCGGCAAGACGACAGCAATCAGCATCACCAGGATGATGGACGTCAGACGCGCGCTGGTGACGAACATCATGCCAAGCCCGCCGATGAACAGCAGAATATTGCGCAGCGCCATCGAAATACTGGTACCGATCAGCGTCTGGATCAGCGTGGTGTCGGTGGTGAGACGCGACAATACCTCGCCGCTTTGAGTCGTTTCGAAAAATTGCGGGCTTTGCGTCACGACATGCGTATACACGGCGCTGCGAATATCTGCAGTGACGCGTTCGCCCAGCCACGACACCATGTAGAAACGCGCTGCTGTCGCCACACCCAATACGCATGCAACGCCGAACAGTGCGATGAAATAGGTGTTGATATGTGTCGTGCTTTGAATGCCGCCTGCGCCGAAGCCCAGATCGATCATCTGGCGGAATGCATACGGAATCGCCAGCGTTGCACCGGCTGCGACGATCAAGGCAATCGCGGCGAGCGCAAACTGTTTCTTGTACGGCAGAAGAAAACGAGCCAGGCCGCGCAACGTGACGATACTGCCTTTGGGTAGATCTCTTGAATTCCTGGAAACCATCTTTATTGATTGCTTGTGTGGGTAATCGAACGGTGGGTGCGGCGCGTTGCAAATAAGGTGCCGAATGATTGTGATCGTGGCGGTAATCGCGGAAAAACAGCCTGTCCGCAATGGGCTAGCTTAGCATCTCTCGCATGGCAGGGAATTTTGCTTTGTGTCGTAACCTTTTTTCGCGATCGAACGAATACCTGTCATTACAGGTGTCAGCACGATTGTTCCTGCAACGGCATAATAGCCCGACCGCGATTCCTCGTGAGGCATGATGATCTGCGATAGAGCGCACATCACAGAACAAGGAGAATTCATTGGCCCGTTTCATTCAGCAACTGCAGGAACATACACACGATATTCATCAAGAACTGATCGCAGGGCTGACTGCCGAACAAGCTTCCGCTTCACCGAAATATCTATACGACGCGCTGGGCTCCAAGTTGTTCGAAGCGATCTGCGAACTGCCCGAATATTATCCGACGCGCACCGAAGCACAGATATTCGCCACGCATGCAGAAGAGATTGCGCGTTCGACCGGTAGGGGTACGACGTTGATCGATCTGGGTGCCGGAAATTGTGCGAAGGCGGCCAGGCTTTTCCCGTTTTTGCAGCCTTCGCAATATGTGCCGGTGGATATTTCAGTGACGTTTTTGCGCGATGCGGTTGATCGCCTCCAGCAACAGTTTCCGCAGATTGACATGGTGGGCGTAGGCATGGATTTTTCGTCGGCACTGACATTGCCTGACGAGGTGAATGCCGGCAATCGCCTGTTCTTTTATCCCGGTTCGTCCATCGGCAACTTCACGCCGGAAGAATCACTGACCTTTCTCAAGCGGGTGCATGCAGCCTGCGTGAAAAATGGCAAGGCCGAAGGCGGCTTGCTGATCGGCGTCGATCTTGTCAAGGACAAGGCTGTACTGGATGCGGCCTACGACGATGCGCTTGGTGTTACTGCAGCATTCAATCTGAATCTGCTACGCCATTTGAATCGCTTGCTGGAAGCCGATTTCGATTTGCGCGAATGGCGGCATCGCGGATTTTTCAATGGGGAATCGAGCCGCATCGAAATGCATCTTGAAGCCGCATCAGACCAGCTTGTGCGCTGGCAGGGAGGCGAGCGCCGATTCGCTCGCGGTGAGCGCATTCATACTGAGAACAGCTACAAATACACACGTCAGGATTTCGTTAAGTTGCTGCAAGTAGCAGGATTCCGAAATGTTGCAGTCTGGACCGATCCGCAGGAATGGTTTCTCGTGTGTCATGCACACGCAGCCTGATAAGTACACAATCATGGAACGTGCCTACGACGAGGCAGTCCAAATCCTTTTACCGAAGCAGAACAGCGCAGCGAACGTCTTCTGATTGCGCCGGAGGAAAACATCATGAACGCACAAGCCGAACGCATCCGCCTGAACGATCTGGAAGTCCTGCCGCAGCGTTTCGCGCAAGTACGCCGTCATTCGATGACGCTGGCTTCGCCGCTGTCGGAGGAAGATTGCTGTGCGCAATCGATGCCGGATGCGAGTCCGATCAAATGGCATCTGGCGCATACCACCTGGTTCTTTGAAACTTTCATCCTCGAACAGTACGAAGCGGGTTTCAAACCGTTTCATCCGGCGTTTCGCGTACTGTTCAATTCGTATTACAACGGCGTGGGCGACAAGCATGCGCGACCGCATCGCGGTCTGCTGACACGGCCGGCACTGGATGAAGTAATCGCCTATCGGCACAACGTCGATGCCCGCATGCTCGCGCTGCTGTCGTCCGATCTGCCGGTCGAATCATTCGTCGCGCTGGCAAAATTACTGGAACTCGGCCTGCAACACGAACAGCAGCATCAGGAACTGATGCTGACGGATGTACTGCATCTGCTGTCGTGCAATCCCTTGTGGCCGGCTTACAGGGAAGGCAAGCCGCGAGCGACTGCGATGGCAGCGCCGTTGCGATGGTGCGCGTTCGACGCCGGCATCGTCGAGATCGGCCATGGCGACGACGGCTTCAGCTTCGATAATGAACTACCGCGCCATCGCCAGTTCGTCGAACCGTATCAACTTGCGTCGCGTCTCGTGACCAACGGCGAATATCTCGCCTTTATCGAAGCCGGCGGTTATCGCGATCCGTCGCTGTGGCTGTCGGAAGGCTGGGACTGGGTGAAGCGGGAAGAGCTCGCGCATCCGTTGTACTGGCGCGAAACCGATGATGGCTGGCACAGCTTCGGCCTGCACGGCCTGCAGGCGCTGGACCGGAATGCCGCCGCCACGCAGATTTCCTATTTCGAGGCCGATGCCTACGCACGCTGGGCCGGCGCTCGTTTGCCGACCGAAGCGGAATGGGAACATGCCGCGGGCACCGACAAGACCCTGACGCAACTGTTCGGCACCTGCTGGCAATGGACGTCCAGCAGCTACGCGCCGTATCCGGGATTCCGCACCGCAGACGGTGCGCTCGGTGAATACAACGGAAAGTTCATGTCGAATCAGTATGTATTGCGTGGTTCGTCGTCCGCGACACCGGAAGGTCACGCACGGACCAGCTACCGAAACTTCTTTCCGGCGACTGCGCGCTGGCAGTTCATGGGAATTCGGCTGGCGAAATAAGGGTGCACCACGTATCAAAAAAGCCGCTGTGTTCAGCGGCTTTTTTCATTCAATATTTGGAAAATTGCACACCCAATTTCCGTTCGATACTTTCGCCTAGGCGGGGGCCAAGACCGGGCAGGATCGAACGCAGGATGCGCGGGATTTCGTGCAACCCGGCACGCATTTTTTTCACCATCTCCAGACCGGTTTTATCGTCGATGCCGTTTGCCAGCGCTTCCCTGCAGCCAACGACAGAAACGACCAGATCATCAGTCAGCGAGTCCAGTCCATCGTCGTATGTTTCCCTGAGCAGGACGATCAATTGATCGTAAACGATCAACAGTTCTCTCAGTTCCGCCGCGATGGTAACCGCCGCGGAACCTTGCTTGGCAACACGTTTGAAGAGCAGGACGTTATTGCCTTCCGTATTCTTGTCAGACATGGCGATGCTTTACTGATGTGGACAACTCCATAGTAGGGTTGGGCGATAAATCTAGTCAATGAAATTGCCCGGGAAGTCGCGCGTTTGTGGCGGGAAATACCTCACCTGAATTTCATATGCAGGAATCGAATTTCACAAATCCGGTCATGCATATTTTTCAGATAAAAAAAGCCGCTGAATCTCAGCGGCTTTTTTGCAAGGTCTTGGGTGGCTCAGGCAGCTTTTACATTCAATGCACTGTCACGGTTCACTGCACTCAGGACGGCGCGGAAAGATGCCTTCATGATATTGCAGTCGATGCCGACGCCGAAACGGGTCGGGCCGTTGTTGACGCGCAGTTCAATGTAGCTGGCGGCATTGGCGTCTGCGCCGGAGCCGATGGCGTGTTCGTGGAAATCCATGAACTTGATGTCGAGGCCCAGTGCATCGACGAAGGCGTCGATCGGACCGTTGCCTTTGCCCTTGACCTTCATCGGCTTGCCGTCTTTTTCCAGCTCGACTTCGATTTCGATCACGCCATTCGCATCGACCATGTTATGGCTGCGGTAGTTGTATGGCGACAGCGCATCCACGTATTCATTCTTGAAGATCGTATGAATGTCGCCGGCAACGACTTCCTTGCCGGTTTCATCGGTGACGCGTTGCACGACGCGGCTGAATTCGATCTGCAGGCGGCGCGGCAAAACGAGGCCGAATTCCTGTTCGAGCAGATACGCCATGCCACCTTTGCCGGACTGGCTGTTGACGCGAATGACGGCGTCGTAGCTGCGGCCGAGGTCGGCTGGATCGACTGGCAGGTAAGGCACTTCCCAGATTTCGTCTTTCTTCTGCTTGGCGAAACCTTTTTTGATCGCATCCTGATGCGAGCCGGAGAACGCGGTGAAGACGAGGTCGCCTGCGTACGGATGGCGCGGATGCACCGGAATCTGGTTGCACTCTTCGACGGTCTGACGGATCGCGTCGATGTCGGAGAAGTCGAGGCCCGGGTTGATGCCCTGCGAATACAGATTCAATGCGAGGGTGACGAGGTCGACGTTACCGGTGCGTTCGCCGTTGCCGAACAGACAGCCTTCAACACGATCTGCACCGGCCATCACGCCGAGTTCGGCGGCCGCGACTGCGCAGCCGCGATCGTTGTGCGGGTGAAGGCTGATGATGATCGAATCGCGGCGTTCGATATTGCGATGCATCCACTCGACCTGATCGGCGTAGACGTTCGGCGTGGCGGATTCGACCGTACCCGGCAGGTTGACGATCATCTTGCGTTCAGGTGTCGGGCCCCATGCTTCGGAGACGGCATCGACGACTTCTTTTGCAAAATCCAACTCGGTCATGCTGAAGGCTTCAGGCGAGTACTGGTAGACCCATTCGGTTTCCGGATGCGCATCGGTCAATTGCTTGATCAGTTTGGTGCCGTTGACGGCCAGTTCCTTGACCTCATCCTTGCTCATGTTGAACATGATCTTGCGGAACGACGGTGCCGTGGCGTTGTACATGTGCACGATCGCGCGGCGTGCGCCCACGACGGAATCGACCGTGCGGCGGATCAGGTCTTCGCGTGCCTGCGTCAGCACTTCGACGGTCACGTCGTCCGGGATGCGTTTTTCGTCGATCAGCTTGCGGCAGAAATCGAAATCGGTTTGCGATGCAGATGGAAACGCGATTTCGATTTCCTTCACGCCGATCTTCAGCAGCATCTCGAAAAAGCGCAGCTTCTTCGCCGAATCCATCGGATCAATCAGTGCCTGATTGCCGTCGCGCAGATCGGTGCTCATCCAGATCGGCGGTTTGCTGATGACGTTGTTTGGCCAGGTGCGGTCCTTGAGGCCGATGGTCGGGAAGGCGCGGTATTTGGTTTCCGGGTTGGTGAGCATCATGGTAATTCCTCTTGTCTTTGAATACTGCGAACGGCTTGCCGATGGTGACCTGCAACGTTCATGAAATGGTGTCAGGTGTGGCGGGAGGGCTGCCTGACTGCCACATGCGCGTGGTCAGGCAACCGATCGGTAGCAGTAGCAGGGCTTCTGCGATCAGGTCGCTAAGGATGCGCACAACGGAAATAGGCTTGGTAAGCATGCTAATCACGAACAACTCGTTTGGTACTGCGTTTGGGGGTATTGCATTGCTGCGGACAGCAGGGAACATCGATACTAGGCTAGTAGTAGCGATAGCAGCGTCGATAGCAGAATGCCGGCGACGTGCGATGGGGACGAGATGTTCGGAGCGGAAAACATTTGCTTACTGTAGGCGAAGCAGGGCGTAACTGTCAAGTCGCGCCCTGGAATCGTTGCAAAAGCGCAGTCGGAAGAAGTCGACTGGGCTTTTGCCAAAAATGAAATTCCTGCAATCAGCAATTTCCCTTTTTTGCTTGTCCCGGAGGGCAGTGATAGCGATCTTCATGATGCTTGCCCTTGTGCGCTTTCCACTTCCCCTTGCGCAAATGCCATCCGCCATTTTCCTGATACCACTCGGCACGCTCATAGACATACCCCGGGCGTTCTCGGACCCAATGGCCATCGGCCCACACATGGGTATGCCCGTTCCAGTCCCAATAGCCCGGGGCCCAGACATAGCCGCTGCGTGGGGACGGTACGCGTTCATAACGCAAGGGCGGTGGCTCGCTTCCGATATTGACGTTGATACTGACTTGCGCCGCAGCTTGCAAAGGCAGGGCGGCCGAGGTGCTGACCAGTATTGCGGCAATCAAGGCGAGAGATGGCTTCATGATGGTTTCCCCGATAACGATGGAAATCAAATATATAGCGGAATTTGCAAGGCGGGTGAAATTCAAGCAATTGCTTACACTTGTTACGGCAGCGCATCCGGGCATAAAAAAACGGGCCATCAGGCCCGTTTTTGTTTGATACAAATACGATTTCGATCAGCGTTCGCCGAACGAACGGCGCGGTGCGCCTGCAGGGTTGCCCGTGCCGCTGCCGGTACGAGGGCCCTTGCCGAAGCCGGAACCTTCGTTGCGCGGTGCGCTGCCCGGTTTGCTGAACGTGCGCTGGCTCGTTTTGTTGCCGCCACGGTTGTCGCCTGGTTTCCAGCCGCCCGGTTTGTTCGAACGCGGTGCCGAAGCGCTGCGCTTTGGTTCGAAACCTTCGATGACGGAGACAGGAATCAATTGCTTGGTGAAGCGCTCGATGCGTTTGACGTTCATGCCTTCTGCGTGGTTGACCAGCGAAACGGCGATGCCGTTACGGCCTGCGCGACCGGTACGGCCGATGCGATGCACATAGTCTTCCGGGAATTTCGGCAGGTCGTAGTTGACGACGTGCGTGATGCCAGGAACGTCGATACCACGTGCAGCCACGTCAGTTGCAACCAGCACGCGGATATTGCCGCGGCGCAGGCCGTCGAGCGTGCGGTTACGTGCGCCTTGATGCATGTCGCCATGCAGTGCGGCAGCAGCGAAGCCGGCGATGTTCAAACGATCCGCGATCGTGTCTGCATCGCGCTTGGTCGCAGTAAAGACAACAGCCTGATCCATCGTTTCGTCACGCAGCAGATGATCGAGCATGCGATTCTTGTGCGACAGGTCGTCGACAAAGTGGACGCGTTGCTGGATGTTTTCGTGCTTGGAAGCCGAGCCCGCGATCTGAATGATCAGTGGATCGCGCGTGATGCGCTTTGCCATGTTGCCGACCATGCCGTCAAGCGTGGCCGAGAACAGCATTGTCTGACGGCCTTCCGGCGTGGCAGCAACGATTTTCTCGATGTCGTCGATGAAGCCCATGTCCAGCATGCGGTCAGCTTCGTCCAGCACCAGAATCTGCAATTGCGAGAAATCGATCTTGCCCGATTCCATGTGGTCGATCAGACGGCCTGGCGTTGCGACCAGGATTTCCGGATTGCGCGACAGCAGTTGCATCTGTTTAGGGTAAGGCATGCCGCCAAGGATCGACACGGCCTTGACGCGACGGTTGAACGCGCCGTATTTGTCGGTCGAGGTCGTGACCTGCAGGGCCAGTTCGCGTGTCGGCGTCAACACCAGCATCTTCGGCTGTGCAGCCTTGAAGCGTGGACGCTCGCCGCGGGAACGGGACGATTGCATTTCCTGGTTCGGCGTTTTGCCGCCAGCCGGTTGCTCATCCGACTGGATGGCGAATTTGTGCAGGGCCGGCAACATGAATGCTGCGGTTTTGCCTGAACCCGTTTGCGACGACACCATCATGTCGCGGCCTTCGATGCCGGCAGGGATAGCCTGTGCCTGGACAGAGGTCGGTTCGGTATAGCCGGATTCGGCCAATGCCTTGATGATGGACGGGTGGAGGCCTAGTGATTCAAAAGTCATTATTTTCTTTCGTAAAATCAGCGTTGCAATATTCGTGACAAAGCCACCGGTCGGTGAACCGTCATGATGAAAATTGCGTACGCAAAAATGCAACGCCAACCAACGAAACAGCTAAGAAAAATCTGAGAGATTTCGGCACAAAAGCTTTGCGCCGGGACGGTGTCTGAAATTCAACACCTGAAAGGCGGGAGGGCTTTATCGTTACTGCTAACGGTTCGCGATGCTGCAAAAAGTGCATTGCCTGTTGCAAAGCACAGCGCGTATTGTAATCGCTTTGACGCGCTCTGTCGAGGCATTATTGCCGTTTCGCTGTTCGATGCCTCAAGAGAAACATCCGAGAAATTCAAGATCAATGAACAAACGGCGCCGAAGCGCCGTTTGTTCCTGCATGCAGAAAATCGCTTAGTCCGCGCCCATGCCCGGGACAACGTGCGAGAAGCCGCCGTCTACGTAAGTGATTTCGCCCGTGATGCCGCCTGCCAGATCGGACAGCAGGAATGCCGATGCATTACCGACATCCTCGATCGTCACGTTGCGGCGCAGCGGTGCATTGTCCTTGACGAAGTTGAGGATCTTGCCGAAATCCTTGATGCCGGAAGCCGCCAGCGTCTTGATCGGACCGGCCGAGACGCCGTTGACACGAATCCCTTTCGGTCCGAGCGATTCGGCCATGTAACGCACACTGGCTTCCAGCGATGCCTTGGCAAGGCCCATCGTGTTGTAGTTCGGCAGCGCGCGCATCGAACCGAGGTAGCTCAGTGTGAGCAATGCAGCGTTGGAACTCAGCATCGGCAACGCAGCCTTTGCCATTGCCGGAAAGCTGTACGCGGAAATGTCGTGCGCAATCTTGAAGCCTTCGCGCGACAGGCCGTCGAGGAAGTCGCCGGCAATGGCTTCACGCGGCGCAAAGCCGATTGCATGCACCAGACCGTCGAGTTTGTCCCACGATTTACCGAGATCGGCGAACAAAGCATTGATCTGCTCATCGCTGCCGACGTCGCAATCGAAAATCAGTTCGCTGCCGAATTCCCTGGCGAAATCGGTCGTGCGGTCCTTGAAGCGGTCGCCGACATAGGTGAATGCCAGTTCCGCGCCTTCGCGCTTGCATGCAGTGGCGATGCCGTAAGCAATCGAACGGTTGGACAGCAAACCGGTGATGAGGATTTTTTTGCCTTGCAGGAATGCCATGAGATGCTCCGATTAGTCTCGCAGGTACGTCATGCGGATCGGGAATCACCGACTCGGATCCGGCACTGCGAGGATATGTCCGTTGAATTAATGAATGTGGCGCGATTTTAAGACTGCTTGGTTAAGACCGCTTAAACTGGGCAAGATTGTAGGGGGACAAGGCAATGTCGGCAACCTTTCGGATCATTCCTTCGGTATCCGGCACGAGGCGGGCGCATTGTTTTCCCTGACATGGATAAGCGGGCCTTCGGTAAAATCCTGCGATCTTCACGTGTTCCCGGTTGCTGAACATATAGGCCAATGATTAAATTTATCTTCTCCTTCCTTCTGCTTGGCAGCCTCGGTTATGCCAATCATGCCTTTGCGGCCTATGCAATGGCACTGGGTTACGAGCCCAAGTATCGGCCCGGCTTTACCCATTTCGATTACGTTAATCCGGACGCACCCAAGCAGGGCGCGGTGACTTTCGCCGCGCTTGGCAGCTACGACAAGTTCAATCCGTTTACCTTGAGGGGAACGTCGGTGGCGGGACTGGGGCTTGGAGGAAGCGGCTTTGTGTTCGCTCAGATGAGCCTGATGTTCGAGTCCCTCATGACGCAAAGCGATGACGAACCTTTTTCCGCCTATGGCCTGATTGCGGAAGACATGGAACTGGCACCCGACGGATTGAGCGTCTCCTTTCGCCTGAATCGCGCCGCGCGCTTTTCCAACGGCGATCCGGTCACTGCGTCTGACGTGAAGTATTCGTTTGAAACGCTGATGAGCAAATCGGCAACGCCTGTATTCCGCTCCTATTGGGCTGATGTGAAACGCGCGGTTGTGGTGAATCCGTACACCATCCGCTTCGAGTTCGCGAAGAAAAACAGCGAGCTGCACCTGATTTTGGGGCAACTGCCCGTGTTCTCGCCGAAATGGGGACAGGGAAAACCTTTCGACAAGCTGGCGCTGGAAGCGCCGATAGGCAGCGGCCCGTACACGATCGAACGCTACGATCTTGGCAAGTTCGTTACCTACAAGCGCAACCCGGCATACTGGGCAACCAATCTGCCCAGTCGGCGCGGCATGTTTAATTTCGATCGCGTCACCTATCGCTATTACAAGGACGACCAGATTCGGCTGGAGGCTTTCAAGGCGGGAGAGTTTTCGGTCAACGTCGAAAACAGCATCAAAAACTGGATTCGCGGGTATACCGGAAAGCGATTTTCCAGCGGCGAGCTGGTCAAGCAGGAATTCACCCATCGCAATGGTGCGGGAATGCAGGGATTCGTGTTCAACCTGCGCCGGCCTGAATTCCAGGACATCCGGGTGCGCAAGGCCATTGGTCTGGCACTCGATTTCGAATGGCTCAACCGGCAAATCTATTTCGATCGTTTAAAACGCAGTTACAGCTACTTCACCAACAGCGAACTGGCTGCAACGGGTTTGCCTGGTCCGGAAGAGCTGGCCATCCTGGAGCCTCTTCGCGGCATCCTGCGTCCGGAAGTTTTCGGCCCGGCTCCGGTGCCGCCAAGCACGCAGCCGCCGCGATCTTTACGGGCCAATCTCAAGGAAGCCAAGGCGTTGCTGGCGGAAGCTGGCTGGACATATCGCGACGGTGCACTGCGCAATGCAAAAGGCGAGCCTTTCGAATTCGATTTCATGATTGTCCAGAAATCATCGGAACGCGTGGTGGCACCTTTTGCCAGGAATCTGGAAAAGCTGGGCATCACGCTGAACTATCGTGTGCTGGATCCTGCGCTGGCGCAGAAACGACTGGATGAATTCGATTTCGATATGGTGACGCAGATCAAGGGCGGATCTTCAAGTCCGGGCAATGAACTCTATGGCGATTTCGGTTCGGCGGCAGCCAAGGAGAGCGGAAGTGAAAATATCGGCGGCATCGCCAATCCAGCGGTCGATAAATTAATCGATAGAATCGTCAAGAGCACGTCGCGAGCAGATCTTGTCGCAGCCAGCCGCGCACTGGATCGTGTTTTGCTGCACGAATATTATTGCGTGCCCAATTTCTACAACGAGAAACATTACGTTGCGTATAACAGCAAGTTGGCATTTCCTTCGGTGCTCCCGCTGCAATATGCCGCGTCGGCCTGGGTCTTGACGACCTGGTGGCAAAAATAGGATTGCTATGTGGCTTTACATACTCAGACGCTTGCTGCTGATCGTGCCGACATTGCTGGGCGTGATCCTGCTGACTTTCAGCGTCATCCAGTTCGTCCCCGGCGGCCCCGTAGAGCAAGCCGTGCAGCAACTCAAATCGCGGGAGCTGGCCGAGGCCGGAGGTTCCTCGGTCTATCGCGGCCGGCAGGGCATCGATGCGGAGCGAGTGGCCGAAATCAAGGCGCTGTACGGTTTCGACAAGCCGGTGACGGAGCGCTTCTGGCAGATGCTGAAGGGCTTTGCAACCTTTGATCTGGGACAGAGTTTTTATCATCATCAGGATGTGTGGCAACTGATCGTGTCCAAACTGCCGGTGTCGATCACGATCGGCATGTGGACGTTCTTTCTGACGTATTTCATTTCGCTGCCACTGGGGATTGCGAAGGCAGTGCGCGAGGGAAGCCGCTTCGATTCGATCAGCAGCATGGTTGTACTGGTCGGATATTCGATTCCCGGTTTCATCCTCGGCGTGTTCCTGCTGGTGATCTTCGGCGGCGGCAGCTTCCTGCAGTGGTTTCCTTTGCGCGGGCTGACATCGGATAACTGGGAGCAGTTGTCACTGGCAGGCAAGGTGCTCGATTATCTGTGGCACATCACATTGCCGGTCACGGCTTCTGTGGCGGGGTCGTTTGCAGTCATGACGATGCTGACCAAGAACACGTTTCTGGAAGAGATCCGCAAGCAGTATGTGCTGACCGCGCGCGCCAAGGGATTGAGCGAACGTTCCGTTTTGTACAAGCACGTCTTCCGCAATGCATTGATTCCGTTGGTGACAGGATTCCCCGCAGCCTTCATCGGCGCTTTCTTCGCCGGCAGCCTGCTGATCGAAACGCTGTTCTCGCTCGACGGTCTGGGCCTGTTGTCATATGAATCGGTGATCCGACGCGATTATCCGGTCGTGATGGGCACGCTGTACCTGTTCACGCTGATCGGACTGGTGGTCAAGCTGATCGGCGATCTTTGTTATGTCTGGGCCGATCCGCGCCTGCAGTTTGAAAGCCTGAACCGATGAGCACAGTTTCTTCACCGTCGCCGTCGGTCTCGCCGGGACGGCGCGTCTGGTTGCGCTTTCGCAAGAATCGTCGTGGCTATTGGAGCCTGATTGTTTTTTCAATCCTGTTCGTGATCAGCTTGATGGCGGACCTGATATCGAACGACAAGCCGCTGGTCGCACGTTATAACGGCGAACTCGTGTTTCCGATTGCGAAGAACTATTCGGAGAAAAAGTTCGGCGGTGACTTTGACACGCAGGCCGATTACCTCGATCCCTTCATACGCGATCAGTTCGGCAAGAACGGCAACTGGGCGATCTATCCGCTGAATCACTATCACTTCGATACGCTGAATTATTTTGCAGAAGCGCCGAATCCCGCGCCGCCTTCCGCCGAGAATTGGCTGGGTACGGACGATAGCGGGCGTGACGTGGTGGCGCGCCTATTGTATGGATTTAGGGTATCGGTGCTGTTCGGTCTGGCGCTGACGATTACAGGAGTCTTGCTCGGCATCGTGACGGGCGCGATCCAGGGCTACTTTGCGGGCAAGACGGATCTGTTCTTCCAGCGTTTCATGGAAATCTGGGGAAGCATGCCGGAGTTGTATTTGCTGATCATCTTCGCATCGATTTTTCAGCCCAGTATCGGTTTGCTTCTGTTACTGCTGTCGCTGTTCGGATGGATGGGATTGTCCGACTACGTGCGTGCCGATTTCCTGCGCAACCGAAATCTGGAATATGTGCAGGCGGCGCGTGCGCTGGGTTTGTCGAACCGGCAAATCATCTGGCGTCATGTGTTGCCGAACAGCCTGACGCCGGTCGTCACTTTTTTACCATTCCGCATGAGTGCGGCGATCCTCGCATTGACCAGCCTGGATTTTCTCGGGCTTGGCGTACCGCCATCGGTGGCGAGCCTCGGTGAGTTGCTGGCGCAGGGCAAGAACAATCTCGACGCGTGGTGGATCGTCGTCTCGACTTTCTGCGTGCTGACCGTGATGCTCCTGTTGCTGACGAATATCGGGGATGCGCTGCGCAACGCGCTGGACGTGCGGAGGAAGGCATGAGCCTGCTGGAAGTACGTAATCTGAACGTGAATTTTGATGGCGTCAACGTCGTCAACGATGTCGGCTTCACGATCGCACCCGGCGAGAAGTTTGCGTTGGTAGGCGAATCGGGCTCGGGCAAGACGGTGACGGCCTTGTCCATCCTGCGATTGAATCAGGATGCGGCCTACGAGGGCAGCATCCTGTTCGAAGGCAGCGACATACTTGCACGCAGCGAAGCGTCAATGCGTGCTGTGCGCGGCAAGGAAGTCGCGATGATCTTCCAGGAGCCGATGACAGCGCTGAATCCGCTGTTCACGATCGGCAACCAGATTGCCGAAGTCCTGATGCTGCACGAAGGCCTGAGTGCGAAGGCAGCAGCGTTGCGAGCGATTGAGTTGCTGGACAAAACCGGCATTCCGGAACCGCAACGTCGTGCACTGTCTTATCCGCATCAGTTGTCCGGCGGACAACGGCAGCGCGCGATGATCGCAATGGCGCTGGCTTGCCGCCCCAAGCTGCTGATCGCCGACGAGCCGACAACGGCGCTCGACGTCACGATCAAGGTGCAGATCATCGAATTGCTGAATCGCCTGCAACGCGAAGAAAACATGGCGGTGCTGATGATCACGCACGACCTGAATCTGGTGCGTCATTTTGCCGACCGTGTCGGCGTGATGGAAAAAGGCCGAATGGTCGAGGTTGCCACCACATCGGAATTGTTTGCACAGCCTCGCGAACCCTATACAAGAAAACTGCTGGCAAGCCAGCCCAACCGTATCGTCGATACGCAGGTTAATGCCGCGCTGGCACCTTTGATGCACGCGGAACACGTGCGCTGCACATTCGATATCAGGAAGGGTTGGTTCAATACCACGCCTTTCATTGCGGTCGATGATGTCGGCATCGATGTGCATCCGGGCGAAACGCTGGGCATTGTCGGTGAGTCCGGTTCCGGAAAATCGACGCTGGGTCTGGCCTTGCTCCGCCTGTCGGTTGCGCGTGTGGCAGGTGCCATTGCGTTTGAGGGAAAACGGATCGACACGATGCGCAGTGACACGCTACGGCCGTTGCGTGCGCGAATGCAGGTGGTGTTCCAGGACCCGTTTGCATCGCTGTCGCCGCGTCGCACGATCGAGCAGATTGTCGGTGAAGGATTGGCGCTGCATCAACCTCAACTCGGTGCGGCAGGCGTTCGCAGGGCTGTTGCCGACAGTCTGATCGAAGTCGGCTTGTCGCCGGAGATGATGGTGCGCTATCCGCATGAATTTTCAGGTGGTCAGCGCCAGCGTATCGCCATCGCACGGGTGCTGGTATTGAAGCCGAAGCTGATTCTGCTGGACGAACCGACATCGTCGCTTGACGTCTCCGTGCAACAGCAAATCCTGTTATTGCTGGCGGACTTGCAGCGAAAATACGGTCTTGCCTATATTTTCATCAGTCACGATCTGGCCGTCATTCGTGCAATGGCGCATCGCGTGATGGTGATGAAGGACGGCAGAGTGGTGGAGCATGGGAGAACGGCGGAATTATTGTCCCATCCGCAGGAGCCGTACACGCAACGCCTGCTGGCCGCGGCGGTCTACGCCGACGTCGGGAACGCCTGATAAAGGCGATGTGCTGCGCGCCGATTGTCTGTTCGTGAATGGATAGACTGCAGTGAACAAGTCGCCGGGCGACGTATTACAGGTACTATTTGATGGCAACCTTGTTGTTCGAGGCCTTGGCGGAAACCAGGCTGACCTTGGCGGAACGGTTGCTGGCAGATTTGGACGCAACGACTGTTTTCGATTTTCCTGTGCTGGCAGTCTGACGCGTCTTGCTGGTTTTTGATGCAGTGCGGGTCGGTCGCACGTACAGTTCCAGCTTCTGTCCTGCAGACAGCTTGTCCTGATGCAGGTTGTTCCAGCCCTTGATCTGTGCAACGGTCACCTTGTAGCGACTTGCCAGCGATTGCAGCGTGTCGCGTTTCTTCGCGGTCAACTTGATGCGTTTGCCTTCCGATGCTTCCGGCGCCATTGCCAGCACCGCGTTATCGGCGACTTCCTGTGTGATGTCCTTCTGGCCCGAATCCGTGGTGCGCGGCACCAGAATCGTCGAGCCTGCCTTCAGCACCATCTTCGGTGGAATGTTGTTCACCTCGCGAATGATTTGCGGTGTGGTGTGGAATTTTGCAGCGATGGTTTCGATCTTCTCGCGTGCATTGGTAATGCGATGCGCCGTCCACGATGACAGTGCGTGCGTCCACTTCGACAGGTTGGCCTTGAATTTTTCCGCATTGCCTTGCGGCAGCAGAATTTCCGTCGTGCTGCTGCCGGTAATTACCGGGCGATTGAATTGCGGATTCAGCGCCTTGAATTCATCCATCGGCAGCTCTGCCAGTTGCGCCGCGAGCTTGACGTCGATGTCGCGCGTTTTTGCGATGCTGACGAAGTAGGGCTGGTTGTCGACCTTCTGCAAGGTGATGTTATAGGCGTCGGGTGTGGCAATGATGTTCTTGACCGCTTGCAGCTTGGGCACGTAGTTGCGTGTTTCTGCCGGCATGTAGGCCGACAGGCTGTTGAAGTCGATCGGTTTGCCGGCAGCTTCCGCTTTTCTGATCGCACGCTGTACCGAGCCTTCGCCCCAGTTGTAGGCGGCGAGTGCAAGTTGCCAGTCGCCGAACATATCGTGCAATTTTTCCAGATAGGTCAATGCCGCATCTGTCGAGGCAAGCACGCTGCGACGCTCATCCTTGAACATGTTCTGCTTCAGATTGAAATCGCGTCCGGTCGAAGGAATGAACTGCCACATGCCGGCTGCCTTGGCGGATGAATAGGCTTGCGGATTGAAGGCCGATTCAATGAAAGGCAGCAGTGCCAGCTCCGTCGGCATGCCGCGCTTTTCCAGTTCCTCGACGACGTGATAGAGATACAGCGATGCGCGCTTGGTGGTGCGTGCAATGTAGTCGGGACGCGATACATACCAGGTCGTCTGATTGATCACGAGCTGGTTGTCGACCAGGTCCGGAATGGCGAAGCCGCGGCGGATGCGTGCCCAGATGTCTGCATCGCTATCGACGACGAACTGGCTCAGAGGATCGTTGGCCAGTTCAGGATTATTTTGAAGCGCGGCGTCCTTGGCCCAGTCGTAAGGCGGTAGTGCCAGATCGCTGGCGTGGGACATGCCGGAAAAATTGAGGAGAAATGCAGCAGTGCAGAGGATCTTGTACAGGCGTCGGGAAGCGGTTGGATGCATGGGGGCTCGCAAAATGACCGACCCATGATAGCCGGCAGAAAAATAAGGTTCGAGTGTAAGGAATGCCCGTTTTGTCCGTCAAGAGAATTTACATGCAAAACAAGGGTTTGCAGATCAAATGAATATCAAAATACCAATCTTTGACTGCGAAACGTTGATCTAGCGGAAATTGTTTTTCCATTCGCGCAACGCCGCAAAAACAGCAACCGGATCGTCGCCCTGCACGCGAGCTTCAGCAGTCAACCGTTTCACAATGGCGGGCTCGCGTGTACGCAGAAAAGGATTGGTCGCTTTTTCCAGTCCGATAAAAGAAGGCACAGTGGGTTGATCCTGATCGCGTTTATGCTGTTCTTCCGTCATCCGCACGGCGAGCGCAGCGTTGTCGGGTTCGGCGGCCAGCGCGAAGCGCAGATTGGATAAGGTGTACTCATGCGCGCAAAACACTTTGGTATCGTCCGGGAGCGCCGCAAGCTTGTCGAGCGACGACAGAAACAGTTCCGGGGTACCTTCGAACATGCGACCGCAACCGCCGGCGAACAGGGTATCGCCGCAGAACAGCCAGCCCTGTTCCTTTGCAACATAGGCAATGTGTCCCAGCGTGTGACCGGGTACGTCGAGCACGGACAACGTCAGATCCAGTTGCGGAATGCGGACCGTATCGCCTTCGTCCAGCAATTGCGTGACGTTGGCAATGCGGTCGTTGCGCGGCGCGTAAACTGGCAAATTCCCCGGCACATTCGCGTGTTGCAACAGCGCGGGGACACCGCCGACATGGTCAGCGTGATGATGTGTCAGTAGAATAGCAACCAGCGACAAATTGTGCGCCTTCAGTGCGGCAAGAATCGGTGCAGCATCGCCCGGATCGACGACCGCAGCATGACTGCCATCGTGGATGATCCATAAATAGTTGTCGTTGAACGCGGGGACGGTCAGTACATTCAGCATGGGCATGGACAATTTTTCCTCTGAAAAATCGATTATATCTCTCGGCTCCTGGCTGCAGAGTCCGGCCGGCAATTACGTGCGGAACTGGGAGCAGACCTGCCTGGAGGAATTGACGGCAGACATCTTCGGCTTCAACGCGACGCAAATCGGCTTGCCGCAGATCGAGGCGTTGCGTGGCAGCCGCATGCCGCATACGTGGCTGACCGATACCCAACTGCCGACAACAGGCTATGACAATGAAACAAAGCCGCTGGTGGCAATACAGGAGTTCGAGGAATTGCCGTTCGCATCTTCCAGCATCGATCTGATCATTCTTCCGCACGTGCTGGAATTTGCGGCCGAGCCGCATCAGGTGCTGCGCGAAGTGGAGCGTGTGCTGATCCCGGAAGGGCAGGTCATCATCTGCGGGTTCAATCCCTTCAGCTTGTGGGGTTCGCGTCAGGTGCTGGGAAGATTGAGCGATGCGTACTTTCTGCCGCAGTATGGCGAGTTCATCGGTCTACCTCGCATCAAGGACTGGTTGAAGTTGCTGAACATGGAAGTCGACAACGGCTGCTTCGGTTGCTACGCACCACCGTGCGAATCGGAAAAATGGCTGAACCGCTTTTCTTTCATGGAAAGCGCCGGTGAACGCTGGTGGCCGGTGCTGGGTGCGGTTTATATCGTGCAGGCAATCAAGCGCGTGAAAGGCATGCGACTGATCGGACCCGCATGGAAAACGCAAAAAGCGGCGGCGCCGAAAGGCGTTCCCGTAACCAACAAGATACGTCGATAGAAGACAGACAAAAGAAAATGGACAAGGTAAATATATACACGGACGGCGCCTGCAAGGGGAATCCGGGACGCGGTGGCTGGGGTGCATTGCTGATAATGGGCGGGCACGAGAAAGAATTGTTCGGTGGCGAAGCGGGTACCACCAACAATCGGATGGAACTCAAAGCCGTGATTGAAGCGCTGAATGCGCTGACGCGTCCGTGCGAAGTCATCGTTCATACCGATAGTCAGTACGTGCAAAAAGGTATCAGCGAATGGATTCACGGCTGGAAGGCGCGCGGCTGGAAAACTGCTGCAAAAGAGCCGGTCAAGAACGTCGACCTGTGGCAGGCGCTTGATGCAGCGCAGGCGCGTCACCAGATCGAATGGCGCTGGGTTCGCGGTCACAACGGCCATCCAGAAAACGAACGAGCCGACGCACTGGCCAATCGCGGTGTAGAAGTCGCGACACTCTGAACCACACATTACGCAGAAACTGATCACAGGAAAAGCATGCGGCAAATTGTCCTCGATACCGAAACCACCGGCCTGAATGCGCGTTCAGGCGATCGCGTCATCGAAATCGGTTGCGTCGAACTGGTCAACCGTCAACTGACTGGCAACAACTTTCATCATTACATCAACCCGGAGCGCGATTCGGAAGAAGGCGCACTGGCAGTCCACGGCCTGACCACCGAATTCCTCAGCGACAAACCAAAGTTTGCGGAGATCGTCGACGAATTCCGTGATTACGTTAACGGTGCAGAAGTGATCATTCACAATGCGCCGTTCGACGTTGGATTTCTTGATGAAGAACTGAAACGTGTCGGCATGCCGGTGTTCAAGGAACATATTTCCGGCATCGTCGATACGCTGGTACAGGCCAAGGAAATGCATCCGGGCAAACGCAATTCGCTCGATGCGTTATGCGATCGCTACGGCGTTTCAAATGCGCATCGTGCGTTGCACGGTGCGTTGCTTGATGCGGAATTGCTGGCTGAAGTCTATCTGGCGATGACGCGCGGCCAGAACAGTCTGACGATGGACCTGGAGCCGGAAGCGGGAAGCGAAGGCGTCGTGCTGGAAGTCGTGGCCATTGCGGAAGTGATTCTGCAATGCGCGAACGATGATGAACTGGCCGAGCATGAAAATGTGATGAATGGCCTGGACAAGGAAGTCAGAGGGCAGTGCCTGTGGCGTTCCGCAGAAGCGAATTGATGCTCCCGGTCTTTTATGCGATAATTACGGCCTCTCCGGGAGGTTAGCTCAGGGGTAGAGCGATCGCCTCACACGCGATAGGTCACAAGTTCGAAACTTGTACTTCCCACCAGAATTCTTCCAGCAAAAGCCTGCCGATTCGGCAGGCTTTTTGTTTTTCATCAGCGATCTGCCACGAGAAATGTCGCCGATCGCGCGATTTAACGGATCAGGCGCAGAAATCGAGCGGCAGGCGCCGCGGAAAATGCTGCCCGGCTCCGGGACGATCCGCGTCACGCAGCGTGCGCCACGTGTAGGCGAGCGCCGTTTCGACCGCCAGCTTGATGTTTTCACCAAGCGCCAGCCGACCCGACAACGCGCTGGCCAGCGTACAACCGGAACCGTGGTAACTGCCCGGCAAACGCTCGCAAGTGAACGAGCTGATCGAGCCGTCATGTGAATAGAGGCGGTTGTGGACTTCGTTTTCGTCGCCGTGACCGCCGGTAATCAACAAATGCTGGCAGAAGGGCAGAATCTTTTCTGCGCATTGATCCGGGGTACCGTTCGGCAGCTCTGCCAGAATGCGCGCTTCAGGCAGGTTCGGCGTGGCGATGGTGGCAATCGGCAGCAGGCGTTCACGCATTGCGTAGCCGACTTCGTCCTTGCCGAGCGCACCGCCGCCGCCGGCACGCAGAACCGGATCGCAAACGACAGGAATGCCGGGCAGGCGCCTGATGATTTGCACGACGGTATCGACCATCTCCACTGAGCCGAGCATGCCGAGCTTGATGCCGGCGATCGTCAGATCCCTGATGACCGCATCGGCCTGTGCCAATACCCAGGCCGCATCGAGCACGCGAAAATCGGAGACGTCGATCGAATTCTGGACGGTCAGCGCTGTAACCGTTGGCGCTGCATGACAACCTTGTGCCATCAATGCTTCGATGTCGGCCTGCAAACCTGCACCTCCGCTAGGATCGTGACCGGAAAGACAGAGAACGATAGGGCGCGCGCTGGAAGTATTCATTGTACGGATTGTGTTCGTTGGACAGACGGTTGCGATGCGCGAGTTCGCCGAAGGCGGGGTACGCAAGCGCCGACATTATAACTGCGGCGTCCCCAAGGGATTGAGAAGCAGTGAGGTTGTCCGAAGAAGGAAAACGCGGTCAGGCGAACAGGTGAGGGCGGCGCATGACGTCACGCATTTCGTCGGCCGGTAGCGGATGTGCGACGTAGTAACCCTGTACTTCATCGCAGGCCATTTTCTGCAGTATCGACAATTGCTCCGCAGTTTCCACACCTTCGGCGACGACACGCATGCCAAGCGCTTTCGCCATCGACACGATGGCGGTGAAAAATGTTTCGCCGTCCGCGCTGCGTCCGAGCTGCGAGGTGAAGGCCTGATCGACCTTCAGTACATCCATGTCCAGGCGCTGCAGCAGCGACAACGACGAATAACCGGTGCCGAAGTCGTCGATATGAATGCGAATACCCATCGCATTGAGTTGGGTGATTTCATCGAAGATGTCACCGCCGTTTTGCATCATGGCCGATTCGGTCAGTTCGATTTCCAGCAATGCGGCGGGCAGCGCATATCTTTTCAATCCGGCGGCAATCGTCTTTTTCACCTTATTCTCGTTGAATTGGTGGGCGGAGACGTTGACCGATATCGGAACCAGTTCCAGTCCTTGTTTGCGCCACGTCATTATCTGTGCGCAGACTTTGTCCACCACGATTTCACCGATGGTGTTGATCATGCCGTTTTCTTCCGCCAACCCGATGAAGTCGTTTGGCAGGATCAATCCACGCTCCGGATGTTGCCAGCGAATCAGCGCTTCTGCTCCCAGCAAACGTCCGGACATTGCATGGACGCGCGGTTGATAATGAATCAGGAACTGATCGTCGCGGATTGCCTGCGCCAGTTCCTGTTCGGTATTGAGGCGCAGCTTGATGTTTTCATACAGCATGCGGTCGTAGAAACGGAATTGTCCCTTGCTGCCAGCCTTGGCGGCATACATGGCGATGTCGGCATTTTTCAATAATGTATCGACGTCCTGGCCATCGCGCGGAAACATGCTGATGCCGATTGAAGAACCTATTCTGTTTTTCTGTGACGTTGTTTCTCGTACGAGTTCGAATGGTTCGCGCAACGTCTGGTTGATTGCGAAGGCAATGTGCGCGACTTCTTCTTCGTTGTGAATCGATTCAAGCACGATGG
Organism: Oxalicibacterium sp.; assembly: GCF_035565035.1. Lineage (GTDB taxonomy): Bacteria > Pseudomonadota > Gammaproteobacteria > Burkholderiales > Burkholderiaceae_D > Oxalicibacterium. The sequence continues at coordinate 41,752 of NZ_DATMTD010000107.1, forward strand.
TGAATTCGTCGCCGCCGATGCGAATTACCTTGTCCGTCGAACGGACGATGGATTTCAGTCGTGCCGCCACGGCGCACAATAATTGATCTCCCGCCGAATGGCCGAGTGTGTCGTTGATGTTCTTGAAGTCGTCCAGATCGATGAAAAGGATGGCGATCCTTGCCTCATTGTCGCGCGCCTTGGCGAGTGCTTGCGGCAGATAGTTCATCAGCCAGCGACGATTCGGCAACGCAGTCAATCCGTCTTCGGACGCACGTTGCGCCAGCTCGCGTTCATGTCGTTTGGATTCGGTGATGTCGCGCACCGTAACGGCAAGGCCGTTATCCGATCGTACGAATTTGCGTTTCAGCCATTCGGCGGAAACGGGGCTTTCGTCGGGAACGCGATAATCATCTTCGTAAAAACCGGTTTCCATTGCACTACGATAGGTGTGCATCAACCTGTCGAAATATTCGCCGGAATAAAACGTGGAGATTCTGGTACCGAGAAACTCCTCCTTGTGCTTGCCGAAGAGGGCGGCACCTTTTTCGTTGCAGTCGCCAATTTCGAAATCGGCAATGAAACCGCTGCGATCACGTCGCGGAACCATGATGTAGAAACCTTCGTTGCCGCCTTCGGTTGCCAGACGATAGGTTTCGCGGATCGACTCGGCTTGTCGTTTTCTCCAGCTCAGATGAATGGACATCCATGCAGCCACGAAGGCGAAGATGAACAGCACGATGCTGCCGGCGACGGCAATGCGGCGATACAGGTCTGCATTCATTTCATGGGGAAGCATGATCTGTTCACGATCAAGCCCGACCAGGGCAATGAACGGATAGTTATTCAGTTTTTGCGTCGCGATGATGTACTTTTCTTCATCAGGAAAAGCGAGCTTGTCCGTCGCATTTTTTACGGAGGCATTCGCAATTTCACGGCCGTTGACCGTCCACATGCGTTCGATGCCGTCTTCACCAATGAAGGCGAGAATGCCGCCCTTGTCCAGCAGCGGATCATCCGAGAAAAGCGAGAAGAACTGCGGGGCGATGCCCATTACCAGTACGCCGCCAAACGACCCGTCGTGCTTGCTGATGCGACGGGTC
>NZ_DATMTD010000108.1:0-18177 GCF_035565035.1 Oxalicibacterium sp.
ATTATAGCAAAGGTTTTTTCTCTCTGTAAATGCTCTTTTGAAAAAAATTATCAAAGACCTTTTGCAATGCGTGCCAGCACGACGTCCCGATCGAACAGCGCAATGACCGCATCGATCGATGGCGTCTGCAACTGACCGGTGATCAGCAGGCGCAATGGCATGGCCAGTTGCGGCATCTTCAGCTTGTGGGCAGCCAGCGTTTCCTTCAGCACTGCCGACAGGGCATCCTTGGTCCACTCTGCCGTTTTCAGTTGCTCGGCGAATTGTGCCAGCGCAGGTCTGATGGCGTCGGTCACGTGTTGTTCCAGCAACGCCGCCTCCGGCGCCGGCTGGCGATAGAACAACATTGTCGCCACGCCCAGCTCGTTCAAGGTGTTGATGCGATCCTTCATCAGCGCAATGACTGCCTGCAGATCGGGGGCGCCATCGAATTGTGCGCCGTGGCTTTCCATCATCGGCCGCACCAGGCCGGCGAGGCGCGCATTGTCGGCCTGCTTGATATAGTGGTTGTTCAGCCAATCGAGTTTTTCCGGGTTGAATTGCGCCGGCGACTTGGTCAGGTGATCGAGATCGAACCATTGCGTGAATTGTTCAATCGAGAACACTTCATCGTCACCGTGACTCCAGCCCAGACGTCCCAGATAATTCAGCATCGCTTCCGGCAGATAACCCTGCGCCGGGTAGTCCATCACGCTGACTGCACCGTGGCGCTTGGAGAGTTTTTCGCCATCGGTGCCGAGAATCATCGGCAAATGGCCGTACTGCGGCAACGGCGCGCCGATTGCTTGCAGAATATTGATCTGGCGCGGCGTGTTGTTGACGTGGTCGTCACCGCGAATCACGTGTGTGATCTTCATGTCGGAATCATCGACTGCCACGCAGAAGTTATACGTCGGCGTGCCGTCGGTGCGCGCGATGATCAAATCGTCGAGCTCGCGATTGGAAATCGTAATCGAGCCTTTGACGACGTCGTTCCACGTGACGTCGCCATCGACCGGATTCCGGAAACGCACAACCGGCTTGCGGCCTTCAGGAATGGCCGGCAAGGTCTTGCCTTCTTCCGGACGCCAGGTGCCGTCATAACGCGGCTTGTCGCCGGCTGCGCGTTGACGCTCGCGCATTGCCTCGACTTCTTCTGCCGTGCAATAACAGTGATAGGCCGTGCCGTTTGCCAGCATTTGCGCAATCACCTCGCGATAGCGATCCATGCGCTTCATCTGGTAGAACGGACCTTCGTCGTGGTTCAGTCCCAGCCATTCCATGCCTTCGATGATGGCCTGTACGGCTTCCGGCGTGGAACGTTCGAGATCAGTATCTTCAATACGCAGCACGAACGTGCCGCCGAAATGGCGCGCATACGCCCACGAAAACAGCGCGGTGCGTGCGCCGCCAACGTGGAGATAGCCGGTCGGGCTGGGTGCAAAACGGGTACGGACTGTCATGGCAAATAAAAACGGCCTTGGGTCGCCAAAGCCGTCCTGTAGGTACGTGGAAAGCCGTTATTCTATCGCGCTGCCCGCCGTATCGCCTAGCATCTGTGCCAATCTCCGCGGATAAAATCGTCTTGCTCGCGGAACCGTGGCCAGACCTCCTCATGGCAGGACCGCATCACACTGCTAAAATGTCGCCTTTCTCCATCTTTCCATCCAGCATCACCCTATGAGCAATCCATCGCCGCGCAAGCTGTTCGTCACAACCGCCCTTCCCTACGCCAACGGTGCCTTCCACATCGGCCACATCATGGAATACATCCAGGCCGACATCTGGGTCCGCTTTCAGCGCATGCAGGGCAATGAGGTGAATTTTGTCGGCGCGGATGACGCGCACGGCGCGCCGATCATGATCGCAGCGGAAAAGGCCGGCATCACGCCGCAACAGTTCGTCGCGAACATTGCCGCCGGTCGCAAGCAATATCTGGATGGCTTTCATATTGCGTTCGACAATTGGCACTCGACTGACGGCCCGGAAAATCATGAACTCGCCAAACAGATCTATCTGGACCTGAAAAAGAACGGCCTGATCTCGAGCAAAACGATCGAGCAGTTCTACGATCCTGAAAAAAACATGTTCCTGCCGGACCGCTACATCAAGGGCCAATGCCCGAAATGCGGTTCACAGGATCAGTACGGCGACAACTGCGAAGTGTGCGGCGCGGTCTATGCGCCAACCGACCTGATCAACCCGTATTCGTCGCTGACTGGCGCAACACCGGTGCTGAAGAATTCAGAACACTTCTTCTTCATGCTGTCCGATCCACGCAGCGTGGCCTTCCTCGAAGAATGGATTTCCGGGAACGACACCGACGGCAAGCCGCATCTGCAGGCGGAAGTCGCCAACAAGGTCAAGGAATGGTTTGCCGTACGCGACAACATCGACGGTTCGACCAGTGAAGGCCTGAGCGACTGGGACATCTCGCGCGATGCGCCGTACTTCGGCATCGAAATTCCCGACGCGGCGGGCAAATATTTCTATGTGTGGCTCGACGCGCCGGTCGGTTATCTGGCGTCGCTGAAAAACCTGCTCGACAAGCGCGGCGACAACTACGACGCCTACATGGCCGATCCGCAGCTGGAACAGATTCACTTCATCGGCAAGGACATCGTCAACTTCCATACGCTGTTCTGGCCGGCGATGCTGAAGTTCAGCGGCCGCAAGACGCCGAACAAGGTGTTCGTGCACGGTTTCCTGACCGTCAACAACGGCGAGAAGATGAGCAAGAGCCGCGGCACCGGCCTCGATCCGCTAAAGTATCTGAGCCTCGGCATGAACCCGGAATGGCTGCGCTACTACCTCGCCAACAAGCTGAGCGCGCGCAACGAAGACATCGACTTCAATCCGGAAGATTTCAGTGCACGCGTCAACAGCGACCTCGTCGGCAAGTACGTCAACATCGCCAGCCGCGCCGCCGGTTTCATCACGAAGAAATTCGACGGCCGTGTGGTCACGACATGGGCAACCGCCGATGATGCGTTCATCGCGAAGTTGCGCAATGCAGCGCCAGAGATTCAATCGTTCTACGATCAGCGTGAATACGGCAAGGCCCTGCGCGCGATCATGGAACAGTGCGACGCGATCAACGCCTATGTCGACGCCAACAAGCCGTGGGAACTGGCGAAAGATGCCGCCAACAATAACAAGCTGCAGGAAGTCTGCAGCCGTCTGCTGGAAGCTTTCCGCATCCTGACGATTTATCTGAAGCCGGTATTGCCAAACGTCGCCACGCAGGTCGAAACACTGCTTAACATCTCGCCACTGCAATGGGACGATGTCGCCACTCCGCTGCCGAACAATCATCAGGTCAATGCGTATGCACACCTGATGACGCGCGTCGAAACGAAAATGCTGGATGCGCTGTTCGAGATGCCACCTGCTGCAGGCGCGGCGGCAAATGAATCGGGCAATGCCCCAACTGCTGCGCCGGCAGATAGCGGTATCGAACCGCTTGCGCCGGAAATCAAGATCGACGATTTTGCAAAGATCGATCTGCGCATTGCAAAGATCGTCAACTGCGAACACGTTGAAGGGTCCGACAAATTGCTGCGCCTGACACTGGACGTCGGCGAAGGTCGTACACGTAACGTGTTCTCCGGCATCAAATCGGCCTACAAGCCGGAAGACCTGATCGGCAAATTGACGGTGCTGGTCGCCAATCTCGCACCGCGCAAGATGAAATTCGGTATTTCGGAAGGCATGGTGATGGCAGCATCCGCCGCCGATGAAAAAGCAAACCCGGGCATCTACATCCTGAACCCGTGGCCCGGTGCCGAACCAGGCATGCGCATCCGTTAATCGCCCCACGTCCGGCCATGCAAACCCAGATCCGCGAAGCGACATTGGACGATGCGCAATTGATTGCGAATCTGACGCGCGCAGCCTGGGCCGATCGCGTGGCCGTCACGTCAGGCGGTCATCGCGAAACGGCAATCTCCGTCAGTGAACATCTGCTGCAGGGCGGGGGCTTCATTCTGTTCGTGGATGGCGCGCCGGCCGGCTCTGCGCGCTGGCTGCCGCGTGAAGACAATCCCGACATCTGGGAAATGCTGCGTATCGGCGTCCTGCCCGCCTACCGCGGGCTTGATCTGTCCCAGCAACTGGTGGAAGCCGTGATCCATCACGCGTACGTCAACGATATCGAGGAATTGCGACTGGCCGTGCGGCACGATCAGCCACGTCTGCTCGATCTGTATGCCGCCTACGATTTTGAGGAGGCGCCCGAGCTGGAATACGCGCACGCCAATCCGATGGACCCGCCGCCAACCGTCATGCGGCGCAAACTGAAGAACTGATTCCCCGTCAATTGATCGGCTGTCAGCCCTGCAGTTCGTTTGATATCGACGTACGCACCACCTGGCCGCTAGCGCGGTCGAAATGCACATTGAACAGCCGTTCCTCGCCGGGCGATTCCATATAGCGCCAGTCCCACACTTCTTCGTTCTTCAGCGGGAATTCAACCGAGGAACGCGGCTTGCCCAATTTGCGACGTATCTCGTCGCGCGTCATGCCGGCTTTGACCGTCGCAAAATTCTCCGGCGTCAGCACCTGCTGCCAGTCGCGCAGCGTGCCTGCAGCATCGATATCGACCATGAACGTGCGGTGTCCTGCCGGCCCCTTCGGATATTCCAGCGTATGCGTGCCATCACCCTGCTGCCAGATTTTTTCCGGCTCGCCCATTGCAGCGCGCACGTCGGCTTCGGTCGAAACGCCCTTTGTCAGTTTCTCCAGGCCGAAATCCTCAACCGGACGGCAACCGAACATCAACAGTCCGCAGAGCAAACCGAACATACCGCGCAGAAAGTTTTTCATGGCGTTTTTATCATCAATGAAGTTACCGGCAATGTGCCCGAATCCGCGCCATGTCGCAAGTTGCAGGGCATTCGTCGCAAACCGGTGATCGGCCATCAAGACAGGGTAGAATAACGGCTGTTTTTATCCAGTTGCCAAATACACCATGTTCAGCAAACAGCACTATAACTACGAATCCGAAGCCACCAAGTTCATCAGTGAACTAAAGCAAAAGAATCCGAATCTGGAAGCCTCTCAACGCGAAGGCCGTGCCCTGCTGTGGGACAAGGCGCCGATCGATCTCGACCAGATGGACCGCACCAATGCATCGCGCGTCCAGCAACAAGCTTACCCGTACCAAAACAAAGTTCGCTGATTCGACAATGAGCGAAGAGCGGAGCAACGCTCCCAACCCGATGCTGGCGCAGATGCCGTCCAGTGCGCCGGATCTGGTTGTCGACGGCAGGCCGGACACCACACCCGACGTCATCGACGGTGTTGCCTATGCGCGCCTGTACGGCGAACCGCTGTTCCGCATGCCGACGGATCTGTACATTCCGCCGGATGCGCTGGAAGTCTTTCTTGAAGCATTCGAAGGTCCGCTCGATCTGCTGCTGTATCTGATCCGCAAGCAGAACTTCAACATCCTCGACATTCCGATGGCGCAGGTGACGAAGCAGTACCTGCAATACGTCGATCAAATCCGACTCCACAATCTCGAACTCGCTGCCGAATATCTGTTGATGGCCGCGATGCTGATCGAGATCAAGTCGCGCATGCTGCTGCCGGTGCGCAAGGCCGATACCGGCGAAGAAGCCGCCGATCCGCGCGCCGAACTGGTACGCCGCCTGCTCGAATACGAACAGATGAAGCTGGCGTCGCAACAGCTCGACGCACTGCCGCAACTGGGTCGCGACTATGTCCGCACCCAGGTCTACATCGAACAGAACACGGTCGTGCGCTGGCCGGACGTCAATGTCGTCGATCTGCAAAGTGCATGGGCCGACCTGCTGCGTCGCGCCAAGCTGACCGCACATCACACGATCAGCCGCGAGGAATTGTCGGTGCGCGAACACATGACCTCCATTCTGCGTCGTCTGCAGTCGAGCAAGTTTGTCGAGTTCACCGACCTGTTCGATCCTTCGCGCGGCGTTCCCGTTGTTGTCGTCAATTTCGTTGCACTGCTCGAGCTGGGCAAGGAAACGCTGATCGAAATCACGCAGGCCGAACCCTTCGCTCCGATTTACGTCCGTCTGGCCTACGCGCCGAGCTGACCGTCGTCCATTCATTTCTCGCGCCTGACGGCGTGCCGCGTTTTATCAAGGCAGATTCATGAAAATCATCTCTTCCATCGAAGAACTGCGCGACCATTTGCATGGCCAGCTGCGTACCGCATTCGTGCCGACCATGGGCAATCTGCACGAAGGCCATCTTTCGCTGATGCGACTCGCACGCCGGCATGGCGATCCTGTGGTCGCATCGATTTTCGTCAATCGCCTGCAGTTCGGACCGAATGAGGACTTCGACAAGTATCCGCGTACGTTCCAGGCCGACGTCGAAAAGCTGGAAAAGGAAGGCGTCTACATCCTGTTTGCACCGACCGAAAAGGATTTGTACCCGGAGCCGCAGGAATTCCGCGTGCGACCACCCGACGATCTGGGCAATACGCTGGAAGGCGAATTCCGCCCCGGATTTTTTACCGGCGTGACGACCGTCGTGCTGAAACTCTTCTCCTGCGTGCAGCCGCGCGTTGCCGTGTTCGGCAAGAAGGATTATCAGCAGTTGATGATCGTGCGCAACATGGCCAAGCAGTTTGCGCTGCCGACCGAAATCATCGCAGCGGAAACCTTCCGCGCCGATGACGGCCTCGCGCTGTCATCGCGCAATGGTTATCTATCGACGGCAGAACGGGCCGAAGCACCGGCGTTGTATCGTGTGTTGAATGAAGTTGCCAATGAAGTACGCAGCGGCCATCTCGACATCTTCGAACTGGAACGCAAGGCAATGGCCGATCTCGCCGGGCGCGGCTGGAAGCCGGATTACATCTCGATCCGCAAGCAATCGAATCTGCAACCACCCGCAGCCGGCGACATGGCGCAAGGTGAAAAACTCGTTGTACTGGCTGCTGCCAAACTCGGCGTTACGCGCCTGATCGACAATCTGGAGATCTAGATCATATGCACATAAAAAATGCCGCGTTCGTGCGGCATTTTTTATTGCATCAGTGAGATGACGATCTCCTCACACTTTAGCGTCGGTTGACCCATGCAAGCAACGATTCCCATTGCTCGCGGTCCTTTTCCACACGCCCCGGCGCCACATCCCATAACGTCGCGCCGTTGGCCGCCAGTTGCACGTAATTCTGCGTGCTGCGCAGAAAACCGAGCACCGGCAGACCGAGTCCTTCCACGTAGTTAACCAACTGATCCGCCGCCCGCGTACGTACATCAACCCGCATGCCGAGCACACCGACATCGGCCTTGCCTTTGTATTCGGCCAGTTTCTGCAGGAAATCCTGCGTCGCCAGGATATCGAACATTGACGGCTGCAACGGCACGATCACCTTGTCGGCGATTTGCATGACCTTGTCGAAACGCTTGCCGCTGAAACCGGCCGGTGTGTCGAGCACGATGTGCGTCGTACCCTTCGGCGGCTTGGCAACGTGACCGTCCTCGATTTCCCATGCCTGAATCGCCGGCAGCGCAGGTGAACGCAACTTCAGCCATTGACGCGACGATTGCTGCACATCGACATCGCCCAGCATCACGCTATGGCCTTGCGATGCGAAATAGCCGGCGAGATTGGTGGCAATCGTGCTTTTGCCGACGCCACCTTTCGGATTGGCGATGACGATGACTGGCATGAAGGTTCTCCTTTGTTGGTCTGGGCGCTCCGTCAGGCATGGCCTGAAATTGCCGAAAAGCATAACATGCCGTTTCCCGACTCAAGCAGCATGCCGCGAGCGTGGCCTTTCAAAGTTCGTTTAGCGGTGCTTCAACGATTGCAGTGCCTGCAACAACGGTCGCGCGGCATCGGCGATGCGATCCAGACTCGCCTCGCGCAGGCTTGCCGTATCGACCGTAAGATCGCTCTCCAGTCCAGCCCAGCGCAACAAGGCCTGACATGCGGCCGGCGTATCGAACAGGCCGTGCAGATAGGTACCGAGAATCCGGTCGTCTTTGGAGCGTGCGCCTTCCGCCCGCCCGTCGATGATGAAAGCAGGATGCGCGCGCGCGTCGCCATCAGAAAGACCCATGTGGATTTCATATCCGGTCACGGCGGCATCGGCAAAGGCGCAACGTCCGCCGACCTGCTCGAGCGTCTTCTCCTGCGTCAGTTCGGTGGCGATCTCCAGTAAACCCAGCCCTGCGGATGTGCCCGGCGCGCCCTCGACGCCGTGCGGATCGGCGACACTTTGCCCCAGCATCTGATAACCGCCGCAAATCCCGATCACCTTGCCGCCATAACGCAGATGTCGCTTGAGTGCGTCCTGCCAGCCGTTCGCCTTCAACCATTCGAGATCGCCGCGCGTGTGTTTGCTGCCGGGAAGAATGATCAGATCGGCCGGTGGAATCGGTTGTCCCGGGCCGATCAACTGCAGATCGACATCCGGATGGGCACGCAACGCATCGAAATCGGTGTGATTGCTGATACGTGGAAAAACCGGTACCACGACACGAAATGCGCCGCGTGCGGCCTGCGCCTGTTCGACCGCATCTTCCGCGTCGAGGAACAGGCCGTGCAGATAAGGCAAGACCGCCAGCACCGGCTTGCCGGTACGTTGTTCGAGCCAGTCCAGCCCAGGTTGCAGCAGCGAGAGATCGCCGCGGAACCGATTGATGACGAAACCGATAGTCCGGTCGCGTTCGCTTTGCGACAGACAATCCAGCGTGCCGACGATATGTGCAAAGACGCCGCCGCGGTCAATGTCGGCAACCAGAATCACCGGGCAATCGACTGCTTCGGCGAAACCCATGTTGGCGATATCGCGATCGCGCAAATTGATCTCGGCCGGACTGCCTGCACCTTCGACCAGCACTGTCTCGTATTGCGCGGCAAGGCGTCGATATGATTCCAGAACGGCCTGCATCGCGACCGGCTTGTAGGCATGATAGTCGCGCGCATTCATGTCGCTGCGCGCCTTGCCGTGGATGATGACTTGCGCGCCGATATCGCTGGACGGTTTCAGCAGAACCGGATTCATGTCGGTATGCGGCGCAATGCCGGCTGCAATCGCCTGCAGTGCCTGTGCACGACCGATCTCGCCGCCGTCTTCCGTCACCGCGCTGTTCAATGCCATGTTCTGCGGCTTGAATGGGACGACCTTTACGCCTTCACGCATCAGCAAGCGACATAGTGCAGCGACCAGCGTCGTTTTGCCGGCATCCGAAGTGGTTCCCTGCACCATCAGGGTTTTGAAGGGAAACGACACAAGGTCCTCAGGGCTTGGCAATACGACGACTGCGCGCTTCTTCCAGCTTTTCACACACCATGGCGGCACCGTCGATCAGGCGCGGACCGGCGCGATTGAGCAGATCGGCGTTGATGGAAAAGAGGTTGCCGTTCTTCACCGCCAGCAGATCCGGATACCGTGCCCAGATCTCCAGCCCGGCCGTCGTCTTGCGGTCGCCGGTAATCATCGCCTCCGGATTTGCCAGAAGCACTGCTTCCGTGGAAACCGACGGTGCCGTGACAGAGAGGTGCGCGAATACGTTTTCGGCGCCGCACAAGCGCATGACATCGCTCAAGATGTGGGTACCGTTCAATGTATAAATCGGCTTGCCCCACACTTGATAAAAGGTACGAACGGTCGGACGGTCGCGATACTTTGCCGCGAGGCTTGCCAATTGCGCCCGCTCCGCTGCCGCCATCTTGTCCGCCTGCTGTTCCGTTCCCATCAACCTGCCCAGCCGCGCGACGGAATCAGGAATGTCGGCCAGCTTCTTCGGCTCGCTGTAAAAGAACGGGATGCCAAGCTTGCGCAGACTGTCGAGCTGACGCTCCGAACTGCCGTGCAGCCAGACGACGAGCAAATCCGGCTTGAGCGCAATGACGCGTTCGATATCGATCTGCTGGTGATTGCCTACATGCGAGATCCTCAACGCTGCGGCAGGATAGTCGCTGTATTCGACAGTACCGACAATGCGATCGCCACCGCCGGCAGCGAAAATCAGTTCCGTTGCATGCGGCGCCAGCGACACGATACGTTGCGCAGGTTTATCCAGCACCACCGAGTTGCCGGCGTCGTCCCGCACCGTGATCGTCGCACCTGCATGTGCGGCAAGCAGCGCCATCCATATCGGGGCAATCCATGAAACGCGATACTTCATATTGTTCCTTGCTGTGATTTCCATGATGTCAGTGCCTGCTGCAATCGCAACCAACCGGCTTCGTCCGGCGGCAAGCCCAATCGCACGCCATGTGTAAAGGGCCTGATCCAGATACCGTGCCGTGCCATGCATTCGGCAAATTCCGCAACCTGCTTTTCCCGCCAGTATTGATAGAGCGCACAACCGCTCGACGCAATGCCGTGAGCAGCCAGCAATTCCTGCAAACGTGCTCCTTCAGCCAGCAGCTGGATGCGCATCGCGGATTGCCACTTGAAGTCCGACAATGCCGCAGCACCGATCTGTTGTGCCGGGCCGCTGACGGTCCATGGACCGATCGCTTCCCGCAATTTTTCCAGCACGGCCTCTTCTGCAATCACGAAGCCAAGCCTCAAGCCGGCGAGGCCGAAGAACTTGCCGACCGAACGCAGCACGATCAATCCCGGTTGCTCGGCTGCCGCGGCAACGCTCAGTTCCGGTGTGACGTCGCCAAACGCTTCATCGACAATCAGCCAGCCGCCGCGAGCGGCAAGTTTTGCAGCCCATCGCTTCAATGCATCCGGTGCGACAGTTTCACCTGTCGGATTGTTGGGATTGCAGACGACCATGACATCGCACTCATCGACTGCCGATTCCAGTTGCGCATACGGCACTTCGCGCACGGTATGGCCGGCCAGATGCCATCGATGCGCATGCTCGTTATAGGACGGCGTTGCGGTTATCACGCGTGAATGTTTGCGCAAACGCGGCAAAGTCTGGATCGCAGCCTGTGTACCGGCGACCGGCAATAGAAATGCACCCCCGTAATAACCTTGCGCGGCTTCCAGCAATTGTGCATTCGATTCCGGCAGGCGACGCCATGCATCCTCCTCCAGCATCGGCACCGGCCAGCTATGCGGATTAATGCCGGTCGACAGGTCCAGCCATGCGTCGCGTGGACGTCCGTAACGCCGGATTGCATCGTGCAGGTTACCGCCATGCTCAAGCAAGGAAGACTCCTGCAATGCAAAGAATGCCGACCCACAATGCAGTCGTCGATGCCACCAAGCGCCACGCGCGCGGAATGTCCGCACCGCTTACAGCAGGACCTGCGCCCAATACCGGACGCTGTTCGACTTCGCCATCGTAGACCGCGTCACCGCCCAACGAAATGTCCAGCGCTCCCGCTCCGGCCGACATGACCGGCCCAGCGTTCGGGCTGCTCCACAGCGATGCCTGCGTGCGCCAACAATGCCATGCCTGGCGCGTATTGCCGAGCAAAGCGTAGGACAAGGCGGTCAATCGTGCGGGAATGAAATTCAGGACATCGTCCATGCGTGCAGCGGCACAACCGAAGGCGAGAAAACGCGGCGTGCGATAACCCCACATAGCGTCCAGCGTATTCGCCAGACGGAAGAACAACGCGCCCGGGCCACCCGCAACGACGAACCAGAACAAGGTGCCGAAGACAGCGTCGTTACCGTTTTCCAGCAACGATTCGACGCCTGCTTTCGCGAGATCCGGTTCTTCTGCGCGCGCCGTATCGCGGCTGACAATACGTGCCGTCAGCAGCCGCGCCTGCGCGAGATCGCCAGCCGCCAAGGCGCGTGCGATCGGCAACGAATGTTCGCGCAAGCTGCGTAGGCCGAGGCTGAAGTACAGCAACAAGGTATGCGCGGCCAGTGCCGCAATGACATTCCATCCAGCCAGCCATGTGGTCAGCGCCCATGCGGCAAATGAAAACGGCAAGACAACGACACCCCAGGCAAGAACACCGCGTGCGAATTGCACGTTACCGCTGTTCATTTTTTCCTCGACGCATGCAGCCAGATTGCCGAAACCGACCAGCGGATGCCAGCGTCGCGCTTCGCCGAACAGCATGTCCAACGCAATACCGATCGCCGTCACAAGGGCGATTGCCAGCAAGGTCAGACCGGTCAACATGTCATCCCTTCAACGATACCGGCAAACCGGCAACGATCAACGTCGCACGATCGCAAACTGCCGCAACATCCTGATTCAACCGTCCCGACTCGTCGACGAACCAGCGCGACACCGCACCTTGCGGAATCACGCCCTGTCCGACTTCATTCGTTACAAGCAGCACGTCGCCGGCCGCGTGTTCCAGCACCTGCAACAGGCCTGCACGCTGCCGCGAAAAACACGCTGACGCATCGATCACGCCAACTTCGGGAAAATCTCTCTGTTCGAAAAACAGCAGGTTGGCAAGCCACACTGTCAGACAATCCACGAGGATGACACTATCGGCTGCAGCATGCCGTTCGATCGCGTCACCAAGTGCAAGCGGCTCTTCCACCGTGAACCAATCGATCGAACGGCGCTGGCGGTGATGCGCAATGCGCTGCTGCATCTCTTCATCGCCAGCTCGCGCCGTAGCGATATAGACGACCTTTTTCCCCGAGGAGATGGCAAGCCGTTCTGCATGCGCGCTTTTGCCCGAGCGCGCCCCGCCGATGATCAAGGTGCGTACCGTCATGCATCCGCCGCTGAAAAAATACGTGCCATCGCCGCCGGGCAGGAAGAAAAGTAGGCGTGAAAATAGGTCGCCGTCAGCGCGCGTTGACGATAAACGGCTTCGCCGATTTCACCATTTCTTTGCCGAATGGTTTGTGCAACCGGCTCTGCCGAAGTGGCAAAAGTCGAATAATGGAAAGCATGTCCGCGTAATTCGCCATGCTCGGTCGCCAGCGACTGCATGCCGATGCCGGCCAGATGCGATTGCATGACAACCTGACCGGGTATCAAGCCGGCCATCGGCCATTGCGTTCCTTGCGCGTCGGTCAGGCTTTCGGCCACGACCATCATGCCGCCACACTCGGCGAGGATCGGCATGTTGGCTTGGTGCGCGGCACGCATGGAAGCCTGCCAGCGATGCGCCGACGACAACGTGGCGCAATGCAGTTCCGGATAACCGCCGGGTACGTAGACTGCGTCCGCATCGGCGGGGATCGGTTCGTCGTTCAATGGCGAAAAAAATTGCAGCGTCGCACCTGCTCCGCGCAGGCATGCGAGATTGGCCGGATAGACAAATGCAAACGCCGCATCGCGTGCAATCGCGATATTTTTCCCGGCCAACAGTTGCGGCATGGACGGCAACGGCACGTCATCCAGATCGATGGGCGCAATGGCGTTCCATGCATCCATATCGAGTTCGATTCGGTCGGCAAGATTGTCCAGCACCCGATCGACTTCAGCGATTTCCTCCGGCTGCACCAGGCCGAGGTGCCGTTCCGGCAGCGAGGCCTGCTGCCGTGCCAACGTCCCCAGCATCTGCACATCGCGTACGCTTTGCGCAACCATCTGCGCGTGCGAGGCGCTGGCAACACGATTGACGATCACGCCAGCCAGATCGACCGGACCGTATTGCTGCAGTCCGAGCACAATGGCGCCGGCTGTTTGCGACATCTTCGACGCATCCAGTACCGCAACGACCGGCACACCGAACGCGCGCGCCAGATCGGCCGACGACGGATTGCCGTCGTACAAGCCCATCACACCTTCAATGAGAATCACATCGGCCAGTTCCGCCGCCTGCGCCAACAGACGGCGACATTCGTCAAGGCCGACCATCCACAGATCGAGCGCATAGACATCCGCACCGCTCGCCCGTTGCAGGATCATCGGATCGAGAAAGTCAGGCCCTGTCTTGAAAATGCGAACACGCTGACCTTCGCGCATCAGCCTGCGTGCCAGCGCAGCGGTGACCGTGGTTTTACCCTGACCGGATGCGACAGCAGATACGAGAACGATACGTGCACGTGCCATTGCTACCACTCCACGCCCGGCTGAGCCGCGATGCCGTTGGCAAACGCATGTTTGACCGGTGTCATTTCCGTTACCGTATCTGCGACTTCGATCAGCTCCGGTGGAGCGCCGCGGCCGGTCACGATGACGTGCTGCATCGACGGCCGCGCCTGCAGATCGGCGATGACCTGCTGCACGTCCAGATATTTGTATTTCAATGCGATATTGAGTTCATCCAGTATCACCATACCGATTTCCGGATCGCTCAGCAGCTCCTTTGCACGTTGCCAGGCAAGCTGCGCCTTTTCGACATCACGTGCACGGTCCTGCGTCTCCCACGTGTAGCCTTCGCCCATGACATGGAAGCTGACCTCCTCCGGAAAACGGCGGAAGAAATTTTCTTCACCTGTGGCAATTGCGCCCTTGATGAACTGCACCACGCCGACTTTCATGCCGTGACCAAGCGCACGCGCCACCATGCCGAATGCGCTGGAACTTTTTCCCTTGCCGTTGCCGCAAGTGATGACGAGCACGCCGGCATCGCGTGTAGCGGCTGCTATTTTCTTGTCGACGACTTCCTTCTTGCGCGCCATGCGCGTGTTGTGGCGTTGCGCGACACCGTCGGAATTCTTGTTTTCTTCGTTACTCATGTTTTTCCTTCTGCAGCCAGATAGATGGTGCGGCCACCATGGCTGACAATTTCGATCGGGTGGCCGAGACAGGCGCTCAATAACGGTGCCGTCAATACTTCGCTTGCCGGCCCTGCCCGCCATGTTCCGTCGCCCATCAACAGCAAAGCATGCGTGGCGATGCTGTTTGCCAGATTCAGATCATGACTGACCATGATCACCGATTTGTCTTTTTCCCTGCACAGTTTTGCCAGCAGATTCATGACGCCGACCTGATGCGCCAGATCGAGTGCATTTGCCGGTTCATCCAGTAGTAACAACGGCGTATCCTGCGCGAGCACTGCAGCAATTGCCACGCGCTGTCGCTCTCCGCCGGACAATGAACGCACATCACGTTCGGCCAGAGCAGCCACATCCATCGCCTGCAAGGCCGCATGGGCTGCCGTGTAATCGTCAGCCGATTCCCAATAAGCGTCTTCGTGATACGGATGGCGCGCAGAAAGCACCGTTTCAATCACGCGATAACCGAACGCGTCATTCCGGCCTTGTGGCAAGAAAGCACGTTCACGTGCCAGCGCCTGCAGAGGCCAATCGGCAATCGGACGCTCGTGCAAGACAACCTGACCCGCTTCTGCATCGCGCAATCCAGTGAGTGTGCGTAACAGTGTGCTCTTGCCGGCACCATTGCGACCGATGACGCACCAGCATTCTCCCGGCGCGACTTGCCAATCCAGTGCATCGATCAACACACGATTCGCGATGCGTAGCTGAAGATTTCTTGTTTGCATCAGCGCTTCCTCAACTGGTGCAATTGCAACAGGAAAACCGGCACGCCGATGATCGCCGTGATCACGCCAACCGGCAATTGCTGCGGTGCGATGATCGTACGTGCGAGCGTATCGGCAAGCACGAGAAAAGCGCCGCCAACCAGCGCCGATGCCGGCAACAGCAAACGATGATCAGGTCCCAGCATGAAACGACATGCATGCGGCACGATCAGGCCGACGAAGCCGATACTGCCGGCGTTACTGACCGCACTCGCCGTCAGCAGCGCAGAACACAAAAACAGTCCGCGCCTGAAAAGGCCGACATTGATGCCAAGCGTGGAAGCTGCATCTGCATGCAAGGCCATCACATTGATTGCCCGCGCCGCGCGCGTCGCGAACAGCATCGCGCCAGCCAGCACGATCCACGGCAGCCAGCGAAACTGCGTACCGGACAGATCTCCGATCATCCAGAACACCATGCCGCGCAGACGATTTTCCGGCGCAATCGACAACATCAAGGCGACCAACGCACTACAACCGGAAGCCAGAATCACGCCCGTCAGCAAAAGCAGCGGCGCGCTACCGTCAGGATTCGATGCGCCTCGTAAATCACGACGCGCCAATACGTACAACAGCATGGCAATGACAATTGCCCCGCAAAACGCGGCGACATCGACCATCCATGCCGCACTGAATAACAGCAATGCGCCCAGCGCTCCAACCGCTGCACCACCTGAAACGCCCAGCACGTATGGTTCGGCGAGCGGGTTGCGCAACAAGGCCTGCATCATGACGCCAGCCAGTGTTAATGAAGCGCCGGTAACAAAGGCGGATAACGCACGACCGAATCGCAACTCGACCAGCGTCGTCGCCATTGACGATGTCGTTCCCTGCATCAATCCGCTTATCGCATTGACGACGTCCGAGAACGGCAAGGCAACCGAACCAATCACACAGGCGAGCAAGATACTCGACAGCGCGAGCGCAATCAGAACCGCCAGTACCTTCCACGCTCTCGCTCGCCCTGACAGGGCGGGCTTGGCGACAGGTTTGTCAGCACTTTTCTGTATTGACGACAAAATATTCGGTACTTTCAAAAAATTGCGCATGCCATGTGCCTGAAAGGCAGCACGCATGCGCATGGACAGCTACAAATACCTGGATGAATGTTTAATTAAAGCCGTACCGAACGCCGACAAAAACATTGGAATCAGGAGTTTCATATCCTCGCGCCAACGTATAGTTCTTGTCTGTCACATTGTTCCAGCGTCCGAACAATTGCCAATTGTCGGTCAAATCATAAGTTGCATGCAGGTTCAACAAGGTATAACCGCCCAGTCTCTGGAGATTATCGTCGTCATTGAATCGATGTCCCGAAAAGAACACATCACTACCG
This sequence comes from Oxalicibacterium sp., assembly GCF_035565035.1. GTDB lineage: Bacteria > Pseudomonadota > Gammaproteobacteria > Burkholderiales > Burkholderiaceae_D > Oxalicibacterium. Next base: position 16,646 of record NZ_DATMTD010000108.1, read on the forward strand.
ACTGTCCATGGGCCGACGGCATAGTCGAGGCTGATCGTACCGTGAGTTTGTGCACGACGTGCTATCAGATTATCGCTGGTTTCATTGCGCGGGTCCTGCAGATCGAGCGTGCCGCGCAGAGCGAAATTACCGAATTTCGTACCCGCGCCCAATGATATCCCCTTCAGCAATGCTTCTTCAATGTTGGCTGCGCAACCAGAAGAGGTCGCCGCGCAAGGAGCATAATCCAGAAGATCGGTAACCCGATTGTGATAATAGACAATACTGAAATCCGATTTTCCGTCATCGTAATACGCGCCAACCTCGGCGTTTCTGCCTTTTTCCGGCTTGACGTCCGGATTTCCGGATTTGGGATAGTACAACTCGTTGTATGTCGGCGCACGGAAGCTTGTGCCCACACTACCGTTCAAACGCCAACTTTGAGTGAGATGGTAGCCATATCCCAAGCTGCCTGTAACGTGTGATCCGTAAGCAGAATTGTCGTCATAGCGTAGTCCCGCGCTACCAATATGATCCCCGCGCTTGAGTTGATAAGCGATCGCAAGCGAGTCGGTATCGCGATCTTTATTCAATCCGCTCGTCGTTGTCTGGCTTGTCTGTACTTCTTCGTTCAGATGTTCGGCAACGACCTGCAATAGATCCGATCCGATTCGAATATCGTTTTGCCAGGTATATCGATCTTGCTGCGACGCGATCACTGACGCCTTCGGCGATGTGTAATCCCGTCCCTTGTCTTCATTTCGGGAGACTTGGAACAGGCTGCTCCAGTTAGTGGTGATTTGATTGCGCGTATACGCGGAATAAACATCGACGTCGCTGATTCGGTGCGTATTGAATGGCGTTTTTACGCCGTTGTCATATTCACCCTCGTTGCGGCTGTTGAGGAATGTCAAACCGATCTCCTGCCCTTTTGCCAGTTCCCAGGAAATCTGCCCGCTGACGCTCTTCTTGCTGTAACCATCGTCGTCAGGATTGAAACTGCTCGATTTTTTGTTTGTCGAATTGAATCCATCCGAATCTTCATGCGAAGCATTGATCGCATAACGAAGGACATGATCGCCTTCCGTAGATCCGTAAACCCCCGCTGTGATTACCCGCTCGCCGTTACTTCCTGCTCCCGCAGAGAACGTCGGATGTGGTTTGCCGTCGCCTTTTTTTGTAAATACCTGGATAACGCCACCCACAGCATCGGCACCATAGATGACACTCAATGGGCCCAGAATGATTTCGATATGGTCGATCTGGGAAAGTGGAATTGCTGACCAGGTCGGCTCCCCGGACGTCGACGAAAAACTGCGAACGCCATCAATCAGCAGAATTGTCTGCTTTGGTGTTCCGCCGCGAATGGCAACGCTTGCACTACTACCTGCGCCCCCATTTCTCGTTACTTCAACACCGCGCTGCAATTGCAGCAAGTCGACCAGCGAGGTTTGGCCTGACTGCAGAATTTCTTCCGACGAGATGACCACGTGATCGCTGATAACGTCCCCAACCTTTTGTGCGGAACGCGACGCAGTCACCATGACTGGTGC
>NZ_DATMTD010000109.1:0-28293 GCF_035565035.1 Oxalicibacterium sp.
ACGCCAACACCCACCATCAAACCGCCCCCGGCCGCCAGCAAAAAGGCCAGCGAAGCATCAAACAACGAAAACGTTCCTGTAATTACCGCCGCCACCGCAAACCGGAAGCACACCAGTCCCGAGGCATCGTTCAGTAGCGACTCGCCTTCCAGGATATGCATCAATCGTGAAGGTATCGGGCTTTGCGACGCGATGGCAGATACCGCAACCGGATCGGTCGGCGAAAGGATTGCTGCCAGAGCAAAAGCTGCGGCCAGTGGCACAGACGGAATCATCCAGTGGATGAAATATCCCATCCCCACGACGGTGAACAACACGAGCCCGATCGCCAGCGTGGTTATGGGCCGCACATCGCGAAAAAACGCGCTTTTGGGAATACGCCAGCCGTCCAGAAACAGCAATGGCGGAATGAAAAAAAGGAAAAAGAATTCCGGATCGAGCGGCACGCTCATGCCCAGCCCGTACGACAAAACTGCGCCAACCGCAATCTGCACCAAAGGCAGCGGCATCCTGATCGGCAACATGCGCACGACGAAACCGGCCGCAACAACGGCGAGAAGGAGAGTCAGGATGATCGTAACGGAATGCATTCGTGTGGGTGTCCGGAAAAAAGCTTGTCGATTATCTCGCAATGGCTGCCAATCTGCCGCCTGCCGAAGCACTTCCTCACTGAAGAGGACAGAAAACGCCAAATTTCCCGCATAAAACGCGTCCTTGAAAATAATTCTTGACGATTGTAGAACGATCGTTCTACCATGCATTCATGGAAGACCAGACGCTTACGGAAACGAAGAAAAAACTGCTCGATGCAACAGAGCGACTGATTTATGCCGGCGGCATTTGCGCGACCGGCATGGATCTCATCGTCAAGTCCTCGGGGGTTGCACGAAAAACAATCTATCGTTATTTCCGCACGAAAGACGAACTTGTCGCTGAAGCATTGCGCAAACGCGACGAACGCTGGATGAACTGGTTCATGACCGAATGCGAAAAAGGCGGCACGCCTGTCGATAAATTGCTGGGGACGTTCGATGCACTGGAACAATGGTTTTTTTCGTCGGATTTTCGCGGTTGTGCCTTCATCAATGCCGCTGGCGAAATCGGCGACGCAAATGATCCGATTCGCGCGGTCGCAAAGGAACACAAGGTCAAGTTGCGCAACTATCTGCTGCACCTGACGAAGGAATACGGTGCCGACGATCCTGAAGCACTCGCGTCGGAGTTCCTGATCCTGATCGACGGCGCCATTACAGTGGCGCTGGTCATGAACGACAAGGAAGCTGCACGCAAGGCGCAACACCTCGCCCGCAAATTGCTGAAATCCTGAATCGGCCGGATCGATTTATTGCTGCTTTATTCGTTACTTGTTTCGCCCACTCGATTTACTGCTGTCTCATTTGTCCCATTTACAGGAGTTCTTATGTCTGCCAATCCGAATATTCGTCCACCACTTCCCCCATTCACCCGCGAAACCGCAATTCAAAAGGTACGTGGCGCTGAAGATGGCTGGAACAGCCGTGATCCCGCGAAAGTCGCACTCGCCTATACCCTCGATACCAAATGGCGCAATCGTGCCGAGTTCGTCACCAGCCGCGCCGAAGCGCAAGCTTTTCTCGAACGCAAATGGGCAAAGGAACTGGACTATCGCCTGATCAAGGAATTGTGGGCATTTACCGATAACCGCATTGCCGTTCGCTACGCCTACGAATGGCATGACGATTCCGGCAACTGGTTCCGTTCCTACGGCAATGAAAACTGGGAGTTCGGCGAAGACGGCTTGATGAAAGCGCGTCACGCGTGCATCAACGACATGCCGATCAAGGAATCGGAGCGCAAATTCCATTGGCCTCTGGGACGCCGCCCAGACGATCATCCGGGCTTGTCCGATCTCGGACTTTGATATTAAAACGCCACTGAGAAACATTCCTTTCTCAGTGGCGTTTTTGACGACTCGATTCAAAGGACGCGAAATAAAAAAGCCGGGTTAAATCCGGCTTTCTACATACCCATCACAAAGTCGTCTAAACCCGCATGGTTAACGGAATAGCCGTAATCAACATAGGCGCTTACCGTCGCCTTTATCGTCAGCACCGGACCTTTCGCTGGCGCGGAAGATGAGGCAATTTGCGCGACGTCCGTCCGCTCTGAAAACCCTATAGTCAATCGTTCAACACGATGCCAACGAACGGCGGCACATGCGCAGTGCGTGCCGCTTTCATCGCCGCGGCCCGGCTAACGTATTCATTCGGTGGACTCACTAAGTTAATGAACTCAACAGTCTTCGCCAAAGTACAGACTGACTGGAAAAGTCGCGCCGCAGTTGCGCATAAGCGTTCTTCATTTTATCTGGCGCTGTAACCTTTCCAGGCGTCATATCGTATAGAAAGGTACAGGCGATATGCGCCTGACAATCTCAAGTGCATCCGCATACGCGCTTGCTCAGACTTGGAGAAAAACAATGACAACCCCGACGACGACTCCAAATTCTACGGACAAAACATTCCTCCCGAATTCCCGCATCCTTGAAGTATTCGTTTGGGCTGCAGCAATCTATATCGCCTATGTCTTCATTCCTGCTGATATCGGAAAATTCGGCGCAAAGCCCTTTCCTGTGCATCTTTTTACAATTCTGACGGACTGGCTTTCCCTATCAGGCCATGAGGCACAATTTCGCCTATTCACAGCATCATGTGAAGTGATCGCGACCGTACTTATCTTATTGCCGTGGACAAGAATATATGGTGCCCTGTTGACGCTAGCCATCATGTCCGGCGCAATTTTTTTCCACGTTTGCAGTCCCTTGGGTCTCGATCCGGCACATGATGGCGGACATTTATTTACCAAAGCTTGCGTGGTTTGGATTCTTTCTGTCTTCGTGATTTGGGTGCGTCGGCGAGAATTTCGAATTCTATTGTCAAGAATTCGAGGCGTGCCTTCCTATGCTGCCTGAAAGGGCAAGTTCAACTGTCGACCACGGATTTATTCGCACGGATGCTGGGAAGGGAGAGTTCTTGCTCAATACCGCGTGTGAGACTCTTGACTAAAAATGGCTTATGGAGCCGAGGCAAATCACATTACGTTGCTGCTACACGCTTTCGGCTGATGTTACCCGCCTTGCTTAAATCCGCCATCGCAGGATATGAACGCTGTCGTAACGTATCTTATAAATTAATACGTTACGACTTCTTGTCGATAGTGATAGTCCACGAAAGACCTTACATCACTCCCATTCGATCGTCGCCGGCGGTTTACCCGAAATGTCGTACACCACACGATTGATACCGCGTACCTCATTGATGATGCGGTTCGATACTTTCCCGAGCAAATCGTGCGGCAAATGGGCCCAGTGTGCCGTCATGAAATCCTGCGTCTGCACGGCGCGCAATGCGACAACGTACTCGTAGGTACGGCCGTCACCCATCACGCCGACTGACTTGACCGGCAGGAAAACCGCAAACGCCTGGCTGGTCGCTTCATACCAGTTCTTGTGAAAGTGACTGTCGCCACCGCCCGCGGCCAACTCCGTCGCCAGCGGCAAAGCAGTATTGCGCAGTTCTTCGATAAAGATCGCATCGGCACGGCGCAGCAAATCCGCGAATTCCTTTTTGACTTCGCCGAGAATGCGGACGCCCAAACCCGGCCCCGGGAATGGATGGCGATACACCATGTCGTGCGGCAGGCCGAGCGCGACACCGAGTTCGCGGACTTCGTCCTTGAACAGTTCGCGCAGCGGCTCCAGCAATTGCAGATTCAATGTTTCCGGCAAGCCCCCAACGTTGTGATGACTCTTGATCGTGTGCGTGCCCTTCTTGCCCTTGCCCGCGCTTTCGATCACGTCCGGATAGATCGTGCCTTGCGCCAGCCATTTTGCATTTTTCAGCTTGGCCGATTCTGCCTGGAAGACTTCGACAAACTCACGGCCGATGATCTTGCGCTTGGCTTCCGGATCCGTCACGCCCGCCAGATGTCCCATGAACTGTTCGGTCGCATCGACATGAATCACCTTCACGCCGAGATTCTTGCCGAACATGTCCATCACCATCTTGCCTTCGTCGAGGCGCAACAGGCCATGATCGACGAACACACACGTCAGTTGATCGCCGATCGCACGATGGATCAGCGCCGCGGCGACGCTGCTGTCAACGCCGCCGGACAGGCCGAGGATCACCTCATCCTTGCCGACTTGTTGACGAATCTTTTCCACTGCTTCGCTGATGTAATCCGGCATGTTCCAGTCGGATTTGCAGCCGCAGATTTCATGCACGAAACGACCGAGGATCGCCTTCCCCTGCAACGTGTGCGTCACTTCAGGATGGAACTGGAAAGCGTACATCTTGCGCTCTTCGTCCGCCATGCCGGCGACCGGACAGTTGGGCGTCGATGCCATCAACTTGAAACCTGGCGGCATTTCATTGACCTTGTCGCCGTGGCTCATCCACACTTTCAACATGCCAAAGCCTTCCGGCGTAGTGAAATCGCTGATGTCCTTCAGCAATGCGGTATGGCCATGCGCGCGCACTTCGGCGTAACCGAATTCACGCACCTTGCCGTTCTCCACCTTGCCGCCCAATTGCTCCGCCATTGCCTGCATGCCGTAACAGATACCCAGCACCGGCACACCCAGTTCAAACACCGCTTGCGGCACACGCGGCGTATCGCCTTCGATCACCGAGCTCGGACCGCCGGACAGAATCACACCGGCAGCGCCATAGTTGCGCACAAACTCGTCGCTGACGTCATACGGAAACACTTCCGAAAACACACCGGCATCGCGCACGCGGCGCGCAATCAGTTGGGTGACTTGCGAACCGAAATCGAGAATAAGAATCTTTGAATGCATGGGAGATAATAAAAACAGGTAATCGAAACTTCATTCATCAAGGCCGAGCCTGCATTACGCAATTGCGCCCTGCATCCTTGGCCGCGTATAACGCGCGATCGGCATTGCCGATCAATTCATCCATGCTTGCGGCGATAAACAGTTCGGTAGAAGCCACGCCCGAGCTGATCGTTACACTGACCGTTGCCTCGCCTATCGACTCGGCTTCCGCTGCAACCGCAGCCCGCATGCGTTCAGCGATGGCAACCGCTTCTTCCTGGGTGGCATCCGGCAGGACCGCGAGAAATTCTTCTCCCCCATAACGTCCAACCGAATCCTGTCGACGTATGCACGAACGCAAACGACTCGCCACCTTGACCAGCACCGCGTCGCCGGCAGGATGCCCGTATGTATCGTTGATTCGCTTGAAAAAATCGAGATCCACCACGATCACCGACAATGGCACACCGAGTTTGTCGCAACGTATTGCCTCGATTGCCAGGATGCGCATGATGGCACCGCGATTCCAGGTACCGATCAGCGGATCGATCAGCGACTTGCGGCGCAGCGTCTTGTTCTTTTTTTCCAGATCAAGCTGGATGGCATTCAGCGAACGTACGTGCAATTCGCGTTTTGCCATGCCGACCAAATCTGCCATGAGGCGCGCGTCAATTTCGTTGAACGCTCGTGCCCGATAATCGATCAGATGAATATTGCCGACAACGACATCGCGCTCGTCATGAATCGGACTTGCTGCATAAAAACGAACATGCGGCTCGCCCGTCACCATCGGATGAGCGGCGAGCACCGGATCGACGCTGGCATCGGCAACGACAAGCAATGCCGTCACTTCAGGAACGCTCCGGCAGAATGCGGAAGCTAGCGCCTGTCGTCCTTCATGAAAACCGGGCGACACATCGTCAAATGTCACCACGCAGTGCGCCACATTGAGCAACCGCTCGCCGACGCGCTGAATCCGTTGCAATTGCTGATCCGATGCCAGCGCCTCTGCATCAACCGTATTGGCTGCATGGTTCGACATGCTGTTCGGTTGGGTTGTCATGGATGGTCCGGAAAATCCCCGATTCCGTCAGTGATTACTCGGCACGATAATTTGGCGCTTCCTTCGTGATCTGCACATCATGCACATGCGACTCGCGCATGCCTGCAGAAGTGATCTCGACGAATTCCGCTTTTTCCTTGAATTCATCGATCGTCGCGCATCCGCAATAACCCATCGATGAACGTACGCCGCCGACCAGCTGATACAGAATTGCGATGGCGCTGCCCTTGTACGGCACGCGACCTTCGATGCCTTCCGGCACGAACTTGTCGACGTTGTTGGCCGCATCCTGGAAATAACGATCGGCCGAACCATCCGCCATCGCACCCAGACTGCCCATGCCGCGATACGATTTATAGCTGCGGCCCTGGAACAGGATTACTTCGCCCGGTGCTTCTTCGGTACCGGCGAACATGCTGCCCATCATCACACTCGAGGCGCCAGCTGCCAGTGCCTTGGCGATATCGCCGGAAAAACGAATGCCGCCGTCCGCGATGCACGGTACGCCCGTGCCTTTCAGGCCTTCGGCTACGTTCGAGATTGCAAATACCTGCGGCACGCCGACGCCGGCAACGATACGCGTGGTGCAGATCGACCCCGGGCCGATACCGACCTTGACGCCGTCCGCGCCGTGATCGACCAACGCCTTGGCCGCTGCTGCCGTGGCAATATTGCCGCCAATGACGTCGACGCCCGGATAGTTATCCTTGACCCAGCGCACGCGATCCAGCACACCCTTCGAGTGGCCGTGTGCGGTATCGACCACGATGACGTCGACACCAGCCTTGACCAACAGATCGACGCGTTCGTCATTATCAGCACCGACACCGACGGCTGCACCAACGCGCAGTTTGCCCTGGCTGTCCTTGCACGCCATCGGGTGCTCGGTCGACTTCTGGATATCCTTGACGGTGATCAACCCACGCAGTTCGAAGTCTTCGCCGACAACCAGCACGCGCTCCAGGCGATGCTTGTTCATCAGGCGTTTGGCCTCGGACAGATCCGCACCATCGGGCACGTAAACGAGTTTGTCGCGCGGCGTCATCTTGGCACTGACCTGTGCTTCCAGATCCTCTTCAAAACGCAAATCGCGATTCGTGATGATGCCGACGACCTTCTTGCCTTCGACGACCGGGAACCCGCTGATACCGTGCTGCTGCGACAACGCAATCACGTCACGGATCTTGGTATTCGGAGGGATCGTGATCGGGTCACGTACGACGCCGGATTCGAAACGCTTGACCTTGGCGACTTCACGCGCCTGTTCGCGCGCGGTCAGATTCTTGTGGATGATGCCGATACCGCCTTCTTGCGCCATCGTGATGGCCAGACGCGATTCCGTCACCGTATCCATCGCCGCCGACAGCAGCGGAATATTCAGCGTGATATTGCGCGACAGGCGCGTGGCAAGCGAAGTATCTTTAGGGAGAATATCGGAGTAAGCCGGGACCAGCAGCACGTCATCGAACGTGAGTGCCTTTTGAAGTAGACGCATAGTGTTTTTCCTATTGGCGCAAAAGCGAATTATACAGAAATCCGATTGACGCGTCCCGCCGTTCCTGCAAATAACGAGCGCAAATCGCCCGCATCCATTGACTTCCGCCCGGAAGCATGGCGAAATCGCAGCACCCTGCCGATTTTTCAAGGATTTCCATGCGCTCAACCGGTTTGAAACGCTTCGCTTTCACCCTCGTCCTGTCCGGCTTCTGCAGTGCCGCGCTGGCCCAATACGTCTGGCTGGACGAAAAAGGTGTCAAGCAGTACTCGGACATGCCGCCACCGGCGTCCGTACCGAACAGCCGCATGCTGAAATCACCGGGCGCCATGCCTCAAACCGCCCCTGCTGCGGCAACAGATTCGGACGAAAAAAGTGCGGATACTGCGACGTCCAAGGCACCGCCAACGCTGGCGGACAAGAACGCCGATTTCCAGAAGCGTCGCGCGGAACAGGCAGAAAAGGACAAACTGGCTGCAGACAAGGCCAAGCAGGATGCCAGCAAGAAAAAGAATTGTGAACAAGTCAGCAACTACCAACGTGCTCTGCAATCCGGCCAGCGCATCACGCGTTTGTCACCTACCGGCGAACGGATTTTCCTGACAGATGAGGAACGTGCGGCGACCGTGCGGGAAAATCAGCGCACCCTGTCCGATTGCAAATAAGGGAACCTGGGATCGGCGGGCCGGATAGCGACCGGCTCGATAAGAAAGGCATTCGGAAAGCCTGAACAGGATGAACGCTTGAATCAAATCAAGGAGTTCAGGCTGTCTTTTTCTGTTCGGCTGCATCCTTGTGCGCACGCCTGCGACGCGAATCCTTTGGATCGGCAATCAATGGTCGGTAGATTTCAACCCGGTCACGTTCTCGCAATACCGTATCCAGCGTTTTCAGCTTGCCGAAAATACCGACGCGCCAGACGCTGATGTCGATTTCCGGCGCCTGCCGCACCAGATCGCTATCCTGGATTGCCTGTTGTATCGTCGTGCCTGCAGCCACCGACTGCGTCAGCAGGAACTGCCGATCCGCTCTGGCATAGCAGATCTGGATCGTCATGGTGGATGGCGCGTCAGCCATAAACCTGTTCTGCCCGCTTGCTGAACGAATCGACAAAGCTGGTCGCGATCATGTTGAAGACCGGTCCGATCACGCCTTCGATCAGCTTGTTCGAAAATTCGTACTGCAGATCGAAATCGATCTTGCACGCATCTTCGCGCAGCGGTTTGAAATTCCACGTGCCGTGCAGATGCTTGAACGGTCCTTCCAGCAATTCCATCGTCATTGAATGCGGGCGATTGTTGGTATTTTTCGTCGTGAAGCTCTGGCGTACGCCATGAAAATTGATCTTCAGCGTGGCGATCAGGCTGTTTTCTCCCCGTTCCCTGACATCCACCCCGCCGCACCACGGCAGAAACTGCGGATAGTCTTCGACCCGATCAACCAGCGTGAACATTTGTTCAGCGCTGTACCCCAGCAAAACTGATTTGTGTACGACCGCCATTGACTATGAACCGTTTGATAAAATCACAGAGTTGCCATTTTAACCGACCAGTTGCCGAAACTCATGAGCATTGTTGATAACAGAAAAGCATTCCATGACTACTTCATCGAGGAACGCTTTGAAGCCGGCATTGTTCTGGAAGGCTGGGAAGTCAAATCGATACGCGCCGGACACGTGCAATTGAAGGAAGCCTATGTCATCGCGCGTAACGGCGAAGTCTTCCTGTTCGGCTCCCACATCAGCCCGCTATCGACGGCATCCACGCATATCACTCCCGATCCCGTACGCACACGCAAGCTGTTGCTGAAGGGGGAGGAAATCAAGAAACTGAAGGCCAAGGTGGATCGTTCCGGTTACACGATGGTGCCGCTCAATCTGCATTTTCAACGCGGCCGCGTCAAATGCGAAATCGGCTTGGCAAAAGGCAAGAAACAGCATGACAAGCGCGATACCGAAAAGCAGCGCGATACGCAGCGCGAAATCCAGGCCGCGATGAAACAGAACCGCCGATAAAAAAACGGCGCAATCTGCGCCGTTTTTTCTATATTGCAATCGGTCAAAACCGGTCGCCAATCACCACATTAAAGTTTCGGCGGTGTGCCGCTTTGCGATTTCACAACCTGCAGCGCAGTCGCAATCAATCCGCTCATGTCGCCCATATTGGCTGGAATGATGATCGAATTATTGGTCTTCGCCAGCTTGCCGAATGCCTCTACGTATTGCTCCGCCACTTTCAGATTCACGGCGCCCTCGCCGCCTGGCTCACGAATCGCCGCGCCGGTCTTGCGAATCGCTTCTGCAGTTGCTTCGGCAATCGACAGAATGGCAGAGGCTTCGCCTTGTGCGCGATTGATCGCCGCCTGTTTTTCGCCTTCCGAGCGCGCAATCGATGCTTCGCGTTCGCCGGTTGCGATGTTGATCTGTTCCTGCTTGCGACCTTCCGACGCGGCGATCAATGCGCGCTTTTCGCGTTCTGCAGTGATCTGGGATTGCATAGCGTGCAGAATTTCCTTCGGCGGCGTCAGATCCTTGATCTCGTAACGCAACACTTTCACGCCCCAGTTCGTCGCCGACTCGTCGATCGCATTGACCACACTGTGGTTGATGAGATCGCGTTCTTCGAACGTCTTGTCCAGTTCCATGCGGCCGATGACCGAACGCAAGGTCGTCTGCGCAAGCTGCGAAATCGCTGAAATGTAATTCGACGAGCCATAAGAAGCACGCATCGCATCGGTTACCTGAAAGTAGAGAATGCCGTCTACTTCCAGTTGCGTATTGTCCTTGGTGATGCAGACCTGCATCGGCACGTCGAGCGGAATTTCCTTCAATGAATGCTTGTATGCGATGCGATCGATGAACGGCAGAACGATCTGCAGCCCCGGTCCCAGCGTCGCATGGTACTTGCCAAGACGTTCGACGACCCATGCGTGCTGTTGCGGCACGACGTTGATCGTCTTGACGACAAAGACAACGACGACGAACAGCAGGAAAAAAATGATTGATGTATCGAACATGCCAACTCCCTTATTGTGGCCGCCCGGCCGGATTGCCGGGTTCGCGTCTGGCGACGCCGGTATTGATCAGAACCAATCGATTGCCCTGTACTTCCTGGATCATGAACAGTCCGGGAACGGCCGTACCACCCGCCGCCAGTTCCGCATCCCACAAGGCCCCGCGATACATGACGCGTGCTGTCGCCGTCGTGGTCGTCCCCGCAGCCATTCCATCGCCCGGCTGCAAACGCCATTCGCCGACTTCCAGCGCTTGTCCGATATCGAGGTTGACGTTCGGATCGCGTGCTGCATCGATATGCTCGGTACGGCCCAGCTTGCTGCGACGCAGGGCATATGTCCCCGCGGCCGCGACAATCGCCGCGATCACGCATTGCATCGTACCGTTCATGTCCGACAAAGCTGCAACGCCACCTGCGGCGACGCCAATGGCGATCATCAGCAGATAGAAAGTACCCGTCGCCATCTCCAATATGACCAGTACGCAAACCACCGCAAACCATATCATCCAGTCTGCCATTCGTTTTTCCTTTCGGTTGAAAACAAAAACCCCCGTCGTCCTGTAGGGCAGCGAGGGTTGAAAAAACACATCGACATCATCCAGGCCATCCGGTTGGCGTCGGTACAGTCTAGTCCAAAACGATGACAGAAAGAATTAATTTTCCTTTTCCGTATTACCTTTCAGGTGCTTGGCCAGATTCATCCAGGTCTCGATCACCGAATCCGGGTTAAGGGACAGCGAGCCGATACCCTCCTGCATCAGCCACGCGGCAAAATCCGGATGGTCGGATGGTCCCTGTCCGCAGATGCCAACATATTTTCCCTGCTTGCGGCAGGCTGCGATCGCACGTGAAAACATCGCCATGACCGCTGGATCGCGCTCGTCGAAGTCGGCCGCCAGAATTTCCATGCCTGAATCGCGATCGAGTCCCAGCGTCAATTGCGTCAGATCGTTCGAGCCGATCGAGAACCCGTCGAAATATTCCAGGAATTCCTCTGCCAGAATTGCATTGGAGGGCACTTCGCACATCATGATGACGCGCAGGCCGTTCTCGCCACGCTTCAGGCCGTTCTTCGCCAGCAAGCCGATCACCTTTTCTGCCTGACCCAGAGTGCGGACAAAGGGCACCATGATCTCGACATTGGTCAGACCCATGTCGTCGCGTACGCGCTTCATCGCGCGACATTCCATTTCGAACGACTCGGCAAAATCCGGTGCCAGATAGCGAGCGACACCGCGAAAGCCCAGCATCGGATTTTCTTCATCCGGTTCGTAACGCGAGCCGCCGATCAGCTTCTTGTATTCGTTTGATTTGAAATCGGACAACCGCACGATCACCGGTTTCGGCCAGAATGCGGCACCAATGGTCGCGATGCCTTCAGCCAGCTTGTCGATGTAAAACGCTTTCGGCGATGCATGACCACGCGCGACCGATTCAACTGCTTTCTTCAGATCGGAAGCAATGTTCGGATATTCCAGAATCGCTTTCGGGTGCACGCCAATATTGTTGTTGATGATGAACTCCAGACGCGCGAGTCCGACACCATGATTCGGGATTGACTGGAAGTCGAACGCCAGTTGCGGGTTACCGACGTTCATCGTGATTTTCAACGGCAGTTCGGGCAGATCGCCACGCATGGTTTCGGTCACTTCGGTTTTCAGCAACCCGTCGTAAATCTTGCCCTCGTCGCCTTCAGCACAGGAAACGGTTACCAGCGTTCCATCCTTCAACACGTCCGTCGCATCACCGCATCCGACCACTGCCGGCACACCCAGCTCGCGCGCGATGATTGCTGCATGACAGGTACGGCCACCGCGATTGGTGACGATGGCGGAAGCGCGCTTCATCACCGGCTCCCAGTTCGGATCGGTCATGTCGGCCACCAGCACATCGCCTGGTTGCACACGCTCCATCTCGCTTGCATCACGGATCACGCGCACCGGACCTGCACCGATCTTCTGGCCAATCGCGCGACCGACGGTCAACACCGGTCCGTCGCCTTTCAACTTGAAGCGCTGCTGAACATCTGTTGTCTTTTGCTGCGACTTCACTGTCTCGGGCCGTGCCTGCAGAATGTACAGCTTGCCGTCGAGACCATCCTTGCCCCACTCGATATCCATCGGACGGCCGTAATGTTTTTCGATGATGACGGCGTACTTTGCGAGTTCGATGATCTCGGCGTCGTCAAGCGAATAACGACTGCGCAATTCAAGCGGCACATCGACGGTTCGTACCGAATGTCCGGCTTTCGTTTCGTCGGTGAATTCCATCTTGATCAGTTTGGAACCGATGTTGCGACGAATGATCGGCAGCCTGCCACGTTCCAGCATCGGTTTGTGCACATAGAACTCATCGGGATTGACAGCGCCCTGCACCACCGTTTCGCCCAGGCCGTAACTGGAGGTGATGAACACGACATCGGTAAAGCCGGATTCGGTATCCAGCGTGAAAATCACACCGGCGGCACCCCGGTCGGAACGGACCATACGCTGGATGCCGGCCGACAAGGCAACCTCGGCATGCAGGTAACCCTTGTGCACGCGGTAGGAAATGGCACGGTCGTTGTAGAGCGATGCAAAGACATGCTTGATCGCCTCCAGCACATTGTCGATACCGACGACATTCAGGAAGGTTTCCTGCTGACCGGCGAACGATGCGTCGGGCAAATCTTCCGCCGTGGCGGAGGAACGCACGGCAAAGGATGTTTCGCCGGAAGAACCAGCAACCAGTTGCTGATAATGCTGCGCAATTTCCTGTTGCAGCCTCTGCTGAAAAGGCGTTTCTATGATCCACTGGCGAATCTCTGTTCCTGCCTGCGCCAGTGCGCGCACATCATCGATATCCAGGCCAATAAGCCGATCGGCAATGCGTTGCGCCAGCGGAGGTCTGCCATTTTCGGCATGCGAAAGAAAATCCCGAAATGCCTGCGCCGTCGTCGCAAAGCCGTCCGGCACCCGCACACCGGCTGCGCCGAGTTGGCTGATCATTTCGCCTAGCGAAGCATTTTTTCCGCCTACCGATTCAACATCGGTCATGCGCAACTGCCCAAAGGCAATCGCATAATTTCCGGCGGCCTTGTCCAGCTTGTTCAACGTACCTGCATTCGACATAACAACCTCTTTGATGAAGAGAAATCTGCGAGCCTCCCCGGCAGCATTTTTGTTATTCTTCAACAGCGACGATCTGAGGGTAATCGCCAACATTTTATCGAATCCATCCCGATACGGAACACGACAAACCGATTTATTAACTTACGCGATACTTACATCGAGCCATGCCCAACATCATCGATCGATCTGTCCTATCACCTGTCTCGCGGATGCGTACCGCGTTTTTCGTTTCGGACGGAACCGGCATTACCGCAGAGACATTTGCGCATTCGCTGCTGACGCAATTCGATACACATTTCAGACAGGTTCGCCTGCCATTCGTCGACTCTGTCGACAAGGCGCATCTGGCACTGCGCAAAATCGATGAAACATTCATTCTGGATGGCCAGCGGCCCATTGTTTTCTCGACGCTGGTCAAGACAGAACTGTCCGATATCGTACGTGCGTCGCATGGACTCTACATGGACCTGATCCAGACCTTTATCGAGCCGCTTGAACAGGAACTGGGAATGAAATCGATGCACACCATCGGCCGCAGCCATACCAGCGCTGATTCAGCCGAATACAAGAATCGCATCGAAGCGATCAATTTTTCGCTTGCCCATGATGACGGTCAATCGAATAGAAACCTGGAGGAAGCCGATGTGATCCTGATCGGCGTATCACGCTCCGGCAAAACCCCGACCAGTCTCTTTCTCGCAATGCAATATGGCATCAAGGCTGCAAACTATCCGTTGATTCCGGACGACTTCGAACGGGAGAAATTACCGGGCAGCTTGCTGCCGCACAAGGAAAAATTGTTTGGGCTGTCGATTGCGGCAGATCGTCTTGCGGAAATTCGCAACGAACGTCTGCCGGGAAGCAAGTATGCCATGCTGGAAAACTGTCGTTACGAGATCAACGAAGCAGAAAAGATCATGCGCCGCGAAGGCATACGGTGGATGTCGTCAACGACGAAGTCGATCGAGGAAATTGCGGCAACGATTCTGCAGGAAATCAAATCAGAGCAGCGCCCCGATTAAGCAGCGTTAAACCGACGGTGTTAACCTTTTACCTGCTGTCTGACCTGTTCAAAAAAACATACAGCCGAACTGGCTGCGACATTAAGCGACTCGATCGCCCCCAGATGCGGGATTGTCACGCGATACGTCGCCTGTGCCAGCAAATCGTCTGCCACGCCCTGACCTTCATGGCCGAACAGCCAGGCAACCGGACGTTTCAAATCGAGATCGTATAACTGCTGCTCCGCATGCGAACTGGTCGCGATGACGGGAATATCCGCATTCCGCAACAAGCCTGACAGATCGACATGCTCGAATATCTGCAGCAGAAAATGCGCGCCCATGCCGGCACGCAGGACTTTCGGCGACCACGCGAACGTTGTTCCAGCACTGCAGAATATCTGTTGCACACCTGCCGCTGCCGCACTACGCACAATGGAGCCGAAATTGCCCGGGTCTTGCACCCTGTCGAGCAACACGGCGGATTGCGTCAGACGAACCGGTTGCTGCGGCTTCGGCGTGTCGATCATGAAGAGTATGTCGATGCCGTTTTCCACCTGGCTCAGGGCATGAAAAAGTGCATCCGGCAACATGATCGTCTGTACGGTCTTGTCATCGCACTGCCGAAGAATCTGTATGACTTCACTGTTTTTCAGCGCCGTTTCACCCACGATGCATAACAACGGCTTGCCGATTTGCTGCAGATAGGATTCGCAAAGATGGACGCCGTCCAACAAGGTGCGACCTTCCTTGCGGCGCGCCTGCGAACTGCTGGCGAGCAGTTTCAGTTCCTTGTAGAACGGATTGTCGCGTGATGAAATCGTCTTCATGCGAGCCGTCCTTCAAGGGAAACCGTCACGTCCATCAACGCACGTACCGGCGCGTACGATTTACGGTGCACCGGCGAAATGCCGTGCAGACGCAAACGTTCCAGATGCAATTCGGTCGGGTACCCCTTGTGCTGATCAAACGCGTAATGAGGATACTGAACATGCAATTGATACAGAGCCTGATCACGCGCTGTTTTTGCCAGAATGGAGGCAGCAGAAATGGCGGCCACCTTGTCGTCCCCCTTGATGATCGCTTCGGAACGCACCATCATTACCGGGCAGCGGTTACCGTCGATCAGCGCCAGTGTCGGCAACGTCGATAACCCTTCGACCGCACGTCGCATCGCCTGCATCGTTGCCTGCAGAATGTTCAGTTCATCGATTTCCTGTTCCGAACATTGTGCGATCGACCATGCAATCGCATGTGCCTTGATTTCGACAGCGAGTTCATCGCGACGCGCTTCCGTCAGTTTTTTTGAATCGCGCAAACCGGAAATCGGCCGTGCCGGATCGAGAATGACCGCGGCGGCGAAAACCGGTCCCGCCAACGGGCCACGACCAGCCTCGTCCACGCCGCACACAATGTCGTCAGCGTAATCGAACAGCGAAAGAGTTGAATCGTTTTTTTTCACGGCGATGAACTTGGGTTCGGACTATCCGCTCAGGCGGAATGTATTGGTCGGCCGATCAGATCCAGCACTGCCTGCGCGCTTTCGGCCGCAGTATCGCGCAGCAACGTATGGTGCATTTCGGTAAAGCGGCGGCGCAAACGATCACGCAGCGCAGCGTCCTCCAGTTGCGGCCACAACGCATCTGCCAGCGCCTGCGGCGTCGCGGCGTCCTGCAGCAGCTCCGGCACCAGAAAATCACGCGCAAGAATATTCGGCAAACCGATCCATGGCTGGTATGCCATATGGCGTAACACGTGCCATGATGCGCGCATCATCTTGTATGCGATCACCATCGGTTTTTTGTACAGTGCGACTTCCAGTGATGCCGTGCCCGACGCAACTATAACGGCATCTGCCGCTGCCAATGCGCGATGCGATTGCCCGTCGATCACATGAACCGGCACATCCTGCAATCCCGCCTGGCGAATCAGTTCATCGAAATAACGACGCTGTACCTCTCCTGCCATTGGCGCAACAAACTGCAGCGATGAATCGCGTTGCAGCAGTATTTTTGCCGCCGCGACGAATGCCACCGCGTTGTATTTCAATTCTGACATTCTGCTACCGGGAAGAATTGCCACAACTCGAGCATGTTCCGGCAACCCCAGTGCTGCGCGTGCAACTCCCTGATCTGGCTCCATAGGAATCACCTGCGCCAGCGGATGCCCGACATAAGTCGCAGGAATGCCTGCCTTGCGATAGATTTCTTCCTCAAAAGGAAAGACCACCAGCATGTGCGATACCGAACGTGCAATCTTCTTGATACGTCCGCCGCGCCAGGCCCAGATCGACGGCCCGATGAAATGCATGGTTGGGATGCCTGCGTCTTTTAGCTGGGCTTCGAGACCGAGATTGAAATCCGGCGCATCAACCCCGATGAAGACTACCGGCCTCTCTGCCAGAAGACGGTCACGCAACGCAATCTGGATTCCCTTGATCTCGCGATAATGTGCGAGCACTTCGAACAGGCCGCGTACCGACAGTTTTTCCATCGGAAAATCGCTGACAAATCCGTGCTGCATCATGTTGGGGCCGCCAATGCCATGCATGGTGGCATCCGGCAAGTGCGGGCGCAAACCGGACAACAGGCGTCCTGCAAGCAGATCGCCGGATGTCTCGCCGGCGACCATCGCGATCGCAGTCTGTCCTGTCAGGTCAGCGGATGATGCCACGAGGAGACGCTTCGATGAATTCGCGCAGCTGACGCAGATAGCCAGCCGCATCCGGCGACTTCTCTTCTTCTGCCTGCAACGCAGCCTTCGCTTCTTGCAACGGCAGTCCGGAACGATAAATTGTCCGATACGCACGCTTGATCGCCGCGATCTGACTGCTGCTGAAACCGCGCCGACGCAAACCTTCGCTGTTGATACCCGCCGGCACGGCACGATTGCCAGCGGCCGTCACGAATGGTGGAATATCCTGGCTGACCGCCGCAGTGAATGCAGTCATTGCATGCGCACCGATATGGCAGAACTGATGCACGGAAGTAAAACCACCGAGAAATACCCAGTCAGCGAGGTGCACGTGGCCTGCCAGCGTGGCATTGTTGGCGAGAATGATATTGCTGCCCAATTGACAATCGTGCGCGATATGCACATAGGCCATGATCCAGTTGTCATTGCCCAGACGCGTGACACCTGCATCCTGCGTGGTACCGAGATTGATCGTGACGAATTCGCGGATGGTATTGCGGTCGCCGATTTCCAGCCGCGTCGGCTCGCCTGCATACTTCTTGTCCTGGGGTGCGGCGCCGATCGAGGCAAACTGGAAGATGTGATTGTCGCTACCGATGCTGGTATGGCCTTCGACGACGACGTGCGGACCGATCTTCGTATTGGCACCGATGGTGACGTGCGGCCCGATAACCGAATACGCGCCTACTTCAACCGATTCTGCAAGCTGCGCGTTCGAATCGATAATGGCGGTCGGATGAATCGACGTCATTACTGCCCCGCTGGCTGGGCAGCGTCATTGATGGTGCGCATTGTGCACATCAGTTCGGCTTCCAGGGCGACCTGGCCATCGACTGAACCTACCGCCTTGTACTTCCAGATGCCGCGCGCATTACGCAGGATTTCCACATCCATTTTCAACTGATCGCCAGGTTCCACCGGCCGCTTGAAGCGTGCGCCGTCGATACCGATAAAGTAGACGACGCTATTGTCGTCCGGCTTCTGCCCCATCGTCAGGAAAGACAGCAAAGCCGCTGTCTGCGCCAATGCTTCAATCATCAGCACGCCTGGCATCACCGGCTTGTGCGGAAAATGGCCGTTGAAGAATTCTTCATTGGCCGTGACGTTCTTGATCGCGGTAATTGTTTTGCCCGACTCCCATGTCAACACACGATCGACCAGCAGCAATGGATAGCGATGCGGCAGGTATTCCTTGATCTGGTTGATATCGAGCGTTTTCATTTGCAGCGTCTTGTTTTCCTGATTAGTCATTCTTTGTCTTCGCCCAGCGATTTAATGTTTTTTTCCAGTTCGCGGATTTTCTCACGCATCGATGGCAAATTGCGCACGATGACGGCAGATTTTTCCCATTCCGCGTTTTTCGCCAGCGGATAGAAGCCTGTGTACTGCCCCGGTTCGTTTATCGAGCGCGATACCATGCTGCCCGACGAAATGTGGACGTTGTCGGCAATCGTCAGATGCCCCAGCACCATCGCGGCGCCGCCAAATGTGCAATGCTTGCCGATGATGGCGCTACCCGCAACGCCAACGCAACCCGCCATCGCGGTATGCGCACCGATCTGACAGTTGTGGCCGATCTGGATCTGGTTGTCGAGCTTGACGCCGTCCTCGATTACCGTATCGGCCAGCGCCCCACGGTCAATCGTCGTATTGGCACCGATTTCGACATCATCGCCAATAGTGACCGCGCCCGTTTGCGGAATCTTGATCCACTTGCCACTCTCGTTGGCAAAACCAAACCCATCCGCGCCGATCACTGCACCGGAATGAACGATGCCGCGTTCGCCGATTCTGCATCCATCAAGGAAGGTTACACGTGGGTGAAACCGTGTTTTCGCACCCACTCGTGCATTTCGTCCGATGACGCATCCTGCACCAATCACGCAATCTTCGCCAACCCACGCTCCTGCCTCGATTGCCGCATGCGGCCCGATCGACGCACTTGCCGATACCTGTGCCTCGGGGTCGACAAAAGCCGTACGGTGAATACCTGGTACGGGGACATGTGCATTCAGCAATGCGAAGTACTGTGCCGCTCTCGCAAAGTATGCATAAGGGTTGGCCGCGACAATGCGTGCGCCCGGATAAGCGGGACCCACGACCTCATCATCTGCCGCGGACAGGATAAGGGCTGCAGCACGTGTCTGCGCTGCCTGCGTTCTAAACTTGGGATTGGAAAGAAAAGTGATGTGCGATGCATCGGCATCGCTCAATGGCGCGATGCCGACAACCTGCTTGTCGGCATCGCCAATCAACCGGCCCCCCAAGCGTTCGACCAAATCGCCCAGTCGAGTGCTCATCGTTGCCTTTGTATTTTATTTACCGAGTGCCTTGAGCACCTTGTCGGTGATATCAATGCGTGGACTGACGTACGCAGCTTCCTGCAACACGATGTCGTATTTTTCCGCTTCCGCAATTTGCTTGATCACCTTGTTCGTGCGTTCGATTGCACTGGCAGTTTCTTCATTGCGACGTTGATTCAGATCTTCTTTGAATTCACGTTGTGTACGCTGGAATTCCTTGTCCATATCGGCAAGCTCACGCTGGCGTCTCGCACGCTCGGAATCCGACAAAACAGGCGCATCCTTGTCGAACTTGTCCGCCGCCGTTTTCAGGCGAGTCGCCATGTCTTGCAATTCCTTCTGGCGTTTCGAAAATTCCTGTTCGAGTTTGGCCTGAGCCGCCTTGTAAGGTGCCGCTTCGCGGAAAATACGTTCCGTACTGATGAAACCGATTTTTGCCGATTCCTGCGCTTGCGCAAAGGAAACAAAACCCAAGCCGGCGATCAACAGCGCCGCGCTCGCAGTTTTTACTGATGATTTGATTGAAGCCTTCAAGATAATTCTCCGCATTTCAAATTTCGACCACCGAGTTCGTATTATGCACCAAGCAATTAGAAGCCGGTACCCAACTGGAATTGGAATGCCTCTTCTTCGTCCTCAGGCTTCTTGTTCAATGGTTTACCGAAGCTTAGCTTGAGAGGCCCGATCGGCGATACCCAGCTTAAGCCAATACCAGCCGAAGCTTTTAAATCACTACCGAAACTATCATTTTCGCCGTAAACGTTACCAGCATCAATGAAGGTAAACCAACGCAACGTACGATCATTTTCCGAACCCGGGAACGGAAATTGCAATTCCGCGTTTAGGATTAATCGTTTAGATCCGCCCAATGGATCATTTGTTCCGTTCTCTTTCGGACCTAGAGACGAGCCTTCATATCCTCGCACCGAACCAATACCACCGCCATAGAAATTCTTGAAAATCGGATAAAGATCTCCACCCAAGGCTTTACCATAATTGATTTCACCGTTCAGCGCCAAAGTGGTGCTTGAAAAGAGCGGTTGGAAATATTGTTGCTGGAACGTGGCCCGATAGTATTTCGAATCCCCTGCAGGTGAAATTTCGAAATTGATACGTTGATAGCGACCCTTGGTTGGCACCAGTGCACTATCTCGATTATCTCGTTGCCAAGCTACTGTCAAAGGAATGCCCGTCGTGGAAGCACTGTGTTCACCAGGATTTGATGCCTCAGTATTACCGTTAAGGTCATTAACATAATTGATGAATCGCTCTGGGCTATCCTCTTTATCGCTGTCTTCGGCACCCAGCCCTTTATAGACTGTGACTTCTGTACGCTCCACACCAGCGCCAAAAAACACCGTATCAGATTCCGAAAATGGCACGCCAAACTTAATGTTACCTCCAGTACTGCGGAATCGATAATCACCATTACTGATCGATGGCGGTCGCGTCGTTCGCGTAAACAATTCGTAACTACGACTCACACCATCATCAGTAAAGTACGGATCCGTAGCAGAAACTGCAATCGTCCGATAACGCTTGCTGGTGTTGACGTTGATGCCAATCGTGTTGCCGCTGCCGAAAGCATTGGTCTGATTAACCCCACCGCTCAAGCTCAAGCTGTCACTGCTTGAAAAACCAGCGCCCAGCATGATGTTGCCGGTCGGTTTTTCCGTCACACTCATGTTGACGTCAACCTGATCGGTCCTGCCCGGTACATCAGGTGTTTCGACCGTGACATCGGTAAAGTAATCGAGACGATCAACACGATCGCGCGACAGTTTGATCTTCTCGCCGTCATACCAGGAATTCTCGAACTGGCGCATTTCGCGACGAATGACTTCATCGCGTGTCTTGTTATTACCGGAAATATTGATATTGCGCACATAAACGCGCTTGCCTGGATCAACCAAGATGGTGAACGCCACCTCTTTTTTCTCCCGGTTGATTTGCGGGTTGGCATTCACGTTGGCAAACGCATAGCCGAAATTACCCATGCGTTCAGAAATGTTCTTGGTGCTCGCAGTGAGTTTTTCACCGGAATAAACGTCTCCCTTCTTCAGTTGCACCAAAGAAGCCATTTCCGCTTCACGGCCGAACATTTCACCTTCCAGCTTGACGTCCGATACTGTGTACTTTTCACCCTCGCTGATATTCAGCGTGATGAAGATATCCTTCTTGTCAGGCGTGATCGAAACCTGCGTCGAGTCGATGCGCATTTCGAGGTAACCGTTATTCTGGTAGAAGGACTTCAGCGTTTCGATATCGCCAGCCAGTTTCTGCTTCGAATACTGATCTGCCTTTGTGTACCAGGTGAACCAGCCAGGTGTACGCAACGCCAGCCTCTTGACAAGATCCTTCTCGCTGTAAGCCTTGTTGCCGATGATGCTGATGTTCTTGATGCGCGCGACATCGCCTTCATCGACAGCGAAGTTGATCGACACACGATTGCGTTCGAGCGGCGTGACCGTTGTCGTGATCGATACCGAATACAGCCCGCGCGACAAATACTGGCGTTTCAGTTCCTGCTCGGCACGATCGACCAGCGCCTTGTCGAAAATGCGCGATTCGCCGACGCCGATTTCCTTCAGCGCCTTCGTCAGTTGGTCCTTGTCGAATTCCTTGGTACCAGTAAACTCCACGCTGGCAATTGCGGGGCGCTCTTCAACGAAGACGACGAGCACATCGCCTTCCGTTTCAATACGTACGTCCTTGAAGAAACCGGTTGCGTAAAGCGCCTTGATAGCAGCCGTGCCTTTTTCATCGGTATAGGTCTCGCCTACACGCACCGGCAAATAGCTGAACACCGTGCCGGGCTCGGTACGTTGAATACCTTCGACGCGAATGTCCTTGACGGTAAAGGGATCAGCCGCATTCGCATAACCTGCGCATAACGCGAGGGCGGCAATAGCAACAAGACGACGTGGGAAAAGTGGCGAAGAGAAACGCTCGGAGTGTAATTTCATCGATTATTCTAATTAAGATACTTGGTCGAACCCGGAAGGTGCGCGTCGTCAGGAAGCAAGCCGGTTAATGTCATTGAAGACTGCTACCAACATCAGCGTCATCAATATCCCCACACCTGCCCGTTGCGCGATCGCGCCAAAGCGCTCGGAAACCGGGCGGCCCGTCAAAACTTCCACAGCATAATACAGCAAATGCCCTCCATCCAGAACCGGGATTGGCAGCAGATTCATGACGCCCAAACTGATGCTGACGAAGGCGATAAAACTCAGGTAACTGATCCAGCCGATACGTGCTGTCTGACCTGCGTAATCGGCGATCGTGATCGGTCCCGTGACGTTCTTCCAGGAAACCTCGCCGACGATCATTTTGCCGACCATCTTGATCGTCATCGCGCTGGTATCCCAGGTTTTCTTGACCGCCTTGCCGAGTGCGACAACAGGATTGCTGCCGGCCGTTATCATCTCAGGCATCATTGGCACTTCTACCTTGATGCGTCCGAACGTTTGATCGTTCTGTTCTACTTTTTCAGGCGTGACGTTCATCGTCAATGGCTGACCATTGCGCAAAAGCTGGACCGCCAGCGTTTTCCCGGGTGCCGCGCGTACTGCCTCGATCAGCGCCAATCCATCCCGGATTGCCATGCCGTTGACGGCTACAACTACATCGCCTTGCTGCAACCCGGCACGCATGGCCGGACCATCGGAAACAACCTGGCCGAGCACCGCGCGTGGGCGCGCCAGATCAATCCCCAAGTTGCCGAGAAAATCGCCTTCCAGTTCTTCGGTAGAAATGCTATCAGCCGGAACCGTCACGGTCCGCAGTATCTTGCCGTCGGGTTCATTCGTCGCCGGCATTTCAACATCCATTCTGGCCGGCTTGCCATCAACCACCGATTGCACCATCAACCAGCGCAGATCGTCCCAGGCGTGAACGGCATCACCATTGATGGCTGTTACCCGCTCACCACCGCGCAAGCCGGCCTGATAAGCAATGGAATGTTCGGCTGGCGCACGCAATTTTGCCGCAGGCTCCGGAATGCCGTAACTGTAAAGTCCGGCAAAGAGAAGAATCGCCAGCAGGAAATTGGCGATTGGCCCTGCAGCGACGATCGCAATGCGTTTCCAGACCGACTGGCGCGTGAACTCACGCTTCATGTCTTCCGGCGACACGTCGACCATGTCACCTTCGCGCGCATCCAGCATTTTGACGTAACCGCCGAGCGGTAAAATCGATATCGCCCATTCGGTCTGATCCGGACCGAAACGACGCGAATAAACAACCTTGCCCATGCCGACCGAAAAACGCAGCACCTTCACGCCACACCAACGCGCCACCCAGTAGTGACCGAGTTCATGAACGATGATCAGCACGCCGAGAACGACGCCGAAAGCGACAATGGTTTGCAGCAGCATCATGGCTGGATATAGGAGTTGGCTAGAACACGCGCCCGACGATCCTGCTCGCAAACCGATTCGATATCGTCAACGGCACAGGATGGCATGGCATCCATCACGCGCGCGATCAACCGGTCGATCATGCGAAAACCGATGCGTCGGTCGAGGAATGCCTGCACCGCAACTTCATTCGCGGCGTTCATGACCGCCGGCGTTGATCCACCCGCGTGCAATGCATCATACGCCAGTTTGAGACAGGGAAAACGCTGCAGATCCGGCTGTTCAAATGTCAATTGGGCAATCTTGACCAGATCAATCGCTTCCACGCCCGAATCGATACGCTCCGGATAAGCCAGCGCATGGGCGATCGGTGTGCGCATGTCCGGATTTCCCAATTGCGCCAGCACCGATCCGTCGACATAAGACACCATCGAATGCACGACGCTTTGCGGGTGAATCACGACGTCGATCGCCGCAGCCGGCACACCGAACAGCCAGTGTGCCTCGATGACTTCAAGCCCCTTGTTCATCATCGTCGCCGAATCGACCGAAATCTTGCGCCCCATCACCCACTTCGGGTGCGCTACCGCTTCTTCGCACGTGACATGCTCGAGTGTTTCAACTGGACGCTTGAGGAAAGGACCGCCGGACGCCGTGAGCAAGATTTTCGCGATGCCATGCTGCGCCGGCACACGGCCATAACCATCCGGCAGACACTGAAAAATTGCATTGTGCTCGCTATCGATGGGCATTAACGTCGATCCGTTGGCGGCGACGGCATCCATCAGCAGTTGACCAGACATGACCAGCGCCTCTTTATTCGCCAGCAACACCTTCTTGCCGGCGCGCGCTGCGGCCAGCGTTGGCGCAAGACCGGCAGCACCCACGATTGCTGCCATCACGGCATCGCATTCATTCGCGCTTGCAACAGCACAGAGCGCTGTCTCGCCATACTCCACTTGTGTGGAAAGCCCCTGGATGCGCAGTAACTCCTGCAACTTTTGTGCAGCCGCCGCGCTGCCGACGACGGCAACTTTCGGTCGGAAACGTGCACATTGCTGCGCCAATTCCTCTACCTTGTTTTGTGCCGTCAATGCATAAATGGAATAACGGTCCGGATGACGAGCCACAACGTCAAGAGTCGATACGCCGATGGACCCGGTCGAACCGAGAATGGTGATGTGCTGCATGAGAATTACATCCAGTAGCCGACGAGAACGGCAAGAGGTAGCGTCGGAATCAGCGCGTCAATGCGATCGAGTACGCCGCCATGACCTGGCAGCAGATTGCTGCTGTCCTTCATGCCGGCACGGCGTTTGAGTTGCGATTCGAACAGATCACCGACAACGCTGGCTGCGGACATGAGAAGAAGAACCAGGACAAAACCAGGCCAACCCCAATTGAGATAAAGCTGCACGGCAAACGTGTCGTGCAAGGAAGGCACAAACAATGTCGACGCACCGACAACCAACACAATCAATGCGCCGCCGATCGCCCCTTCCCACGATTTGCCGGGAGAAATCGATGGGGCGAGCTTGCGCTTGCCAAATGCCTTGCCGCTGAAATAGGCGCCAATATCTGCCAGCCAAACGATCGCCATGACGGAAAACATGTACAGCGCGGAGTGTGAAAACAGTACAAGCAGGGAAATAAATGCACCGAGAATCGCCACGCCGTAAATACCGGTCAGCAGACGATTTCCCATTCCGCCTAGCGGCGGCATCCCCATTGCAAGTGACGGCGTCAGACGCAACGCCCAGATCGCCACACACAATCCCGGCAACAAAGGCCCTTGATCGAAATGTCCGAACAGTACCAGCCAGACAAACGCTGCCGTCCACAGACCGGCACCAATCGCCGGATGCCGATTACCGAACAGTCGCAGACACTCCCACGCCGCAGCCGCAAAGAAAACCGCCGACATGAAAGCAAAGACAAGGAACGAACCTGAAAAGATCACCAGCAGCAGCACGGCCAGCAAAACCAATGCCGTGATAATGCGGGTTTTCAGCATTTGACCACCGACGTTTGTTCGGTCAGTTGTTCGCTGGTGCGACCAAAGCGCCGCTCGCGCTTCTGATAGGAAGCGATCGCCAATCCCAATGCATTTGCATCGAAATCAGGCCAGTAGGTGTCAGTGAAATACAGCTCGGTGTACGCCAATTGCCACAGCAGGAAGTTGGAAATGCGTTCTTCGCCACCGGTACGAATGAACAGATCAGGTTCGGGAGCATAAGCCAGCGACAGAAACGACGCCAATTGCTCCTCACTGAAATCCGTCGCTCCAGGATTGGCCGCGATCATCTTGCGCACCCCCTGCATGATGTCCCAGCGGCCGCCGTAATTGGCACAGACGGTCACCGTGAGACGCGTATTGCCGGCTGTCTTGCGTTCAGCCGCAATAATCATATTGCGCAACTTGTCATCGAAACGACTCAGATCACCGACGATTTTCAGACGAATACCATTGGCATGCATCTTCGAAACTTCACGCTCCAGCGCCGTGACGAACAGACGCATCAACAGGCTGACCTCTTCCTCCGGACGGCGCCAGTTCTCGGAACTGAATGCGAAGAAGGTAACGTATTCGACGCCCTGCATCGCACACGCCTCGACGATACCGCGTACCGCCTCGACGCCTTTGACATGGCCAGCCACGCGCGGCATGAACCGTTTGGTCGCCCAGCGGCCATTGCCATCCATGATGATGGCGATATGACGCGGCACCAGCGATACTTCCGGCACAGCCTGTGTTGAACTCGACAACGTCATGGATAGGCAACCAGAAAAAAAGGAAGAAAAATCGGCAACCGACTCAAACCGTCAGCACTTCTTTTTCTTTGTCGGCGACAATCTTGTCGATTTCCACGACAAACTTGTCGGTCAGCTTCTGTACTTCGTCTTGTGCACGGCGCTCCTCGTCTTCCGAGCACGCTTTATCCTTCAGCAATTTCTTCAATGACTCATTGGCGTCGCGACGGATATTGCGAACAGCGATTTTTGCATCTTCCGCTTCGCTCTTGACGAGCTTGACCATTTCCTTGCGGCGCTCTTCATTCAAAGGCGGCGTCGGCACACGAATCATTTCACCCTGCGTCGATGGATTCAGGCCGAGATCAGCTTCGCGAATCGCCTTTTCAATCACTGCGCCCATTTTCTTTTCGTACGGTTGCACACCGATCGTGCGTGCATCGATCAGTGTCAGGTTCGCCACCTGCGACAATGCCGTCGGGCTGCCGTAATAATCGACCATCACATGGTCAAGCAGGCCGGTATGTGCACGGCCGGTGCGTACTTTCGCCAGATCGGCTTTCAAATTCTCGATCGACTTTTGCATTTTCTGCTCGGCGATCTTTTTTGCATCTGCGACAGTCATTACTACTCTCCTCTTTACTGCAAATTAAGCTGAATTGAGTCCTTCGTTGCGTGCCGGAGCAGGCATGCAACGATGTCATACATGAACCAGCGTGCCTTCATCCTCGCCCATCACGACGCGTTTCAATGCGCCCGGCTTGACGATGGAGAATACCTTGATCGGCAGCTTCTGGTCGCGGCACAAGGCAAATGCCGTCGCGTCCATCACCTGCAGATGCTTGGAAATCGCTTCGTCGAAACTGATTGTGGTGTAGCGGGTCGCATCGGGATCCTTGTTCGGATCGGCGCTGTAGACGCCATCAACCTTGGTTGCCTTCAGGACGATCTGAGCGCCGATTTCAGAGCCGCGCAATGCCGCCGCCGTATCGGTCGTGAAGAACGGGTTGCCGGTACCGGCAGCGAAGACAACAATCTTGCCCTCTTCCAGATATTGCAATGCCTTCGGACGAACGTACGGCTCGACAACCTGCTCGATGCCGATCGCCGACATCACCCGTGCAGTCATCCCGCCCTGACGCATGGCATCGGCCAGCGCCAGCGAATTCATCACCGTCGCCAGCATCCCGATGTAATCCGCCGTCGCGCGATCCATGCCCTGCGCACCAGGTGCCACGCCACGGAAAATGTTACCACCGCCAATGACAATTGCCAGTTCCACTCCCAGTTTTGCGACTTCCGATACATCGGCCACCATGCGTTCGATCGTGGCACGATTGATACCGTACGAGTCGTCGCCCATTAACGCCTCGCCCGAAAGTTTAAGGAGAACGCGTTTGTATGCTGGGGTTGTCATGGGCTGGATTCCTTGTGTTGTCCGGTTTTTCTTGCCAGGGCACATTTTATATTCGGGTACTGCCGATCCTGTCTCGTCAACTGCCGATGCCGGCATGCAGACAGAATCTTAATCGTTAACGCGTCAAGAACGCGTCAACCTCTCTCACCAAGGATACTTGATGATGTTAAAAAAACGGGCCTTTCGGCCCGATTTTTTCGCTTACGCCTGTTTTGCTGCTGCGACTTGCGCGGCCACTTCGGCTGCGAAGTCATCTTGTTTTTTC
>NZ_DATMTD010000110.1:0-34363 GCF_035565035.1 Oxalicibacterium sp.
ACCGGGCGCGGCTGCCGGCGCCAACACCGCACAGGCCCAGGCTCCAGCGACACCAGTACAGCGTGACGTCACCACCAATTACGAAGTCGACAAGACCGTTCGCTACGTTCAACAACCGATGGGTGGCCTGAAACGCCTGTCCGTCGCCGTCGTCGTCAACTACAAGCGTGTCACCGGCAAGGATGGCAAATCGACTATGCAACCGCTGTCGGATGCCGAAAAGGCACAGATTGCCGATCTGGTTCGCGAAGCGATGGGTTACAACAAGGATCGCGGTGATACGCTGAACGTCGTCAATAGCCCGTTTGCCGGCCCACATGAAGAAGCGCCGCCGCCGATCTGGGAACGCCCGGAAATGATCGATCTGGCAATTCAGGCGGCAAAATATCTTCTGCTTGGCATCGTGCTGCTGATTCTGTACCGTAAGGTCTTGAAGCCACTGCTCGGCAAATTGAACCCTCCTCCACTGGCACTGG
Source organism: Oxalicibacterium sp. (assembly GCF_035565035.1). Lineage (GTDB taxonomy): Bacteria > Pseudomonadota > Gammaproteobacteria > Burkholderiales > Burkholderiaceae_D > Oxalicibacterium. The sequence goes on from NZ_DATMTD010000110.1 coordinate 477, forward strand.
CCGATGGCACAGTCGCAAGTGCAGAGGGCCCTGTTCAGGAAATCGAGCGTGACCTCGGCCCGATGGGTGTGCAACAGCACACTTATCAGCAGAACCTCGAAGCCGCACAGGAACTCGCAAGGAAAGATCCGAAAGTCGTCGCAAACATTGTCAAAGCGTGGGTGGGAAATGATTGATAACGGCGTACACAAGGGAGCAGTGTTGATGCTCGCACTCGGCGCGAATGAAGCCGCCGAGGTCATGAAGTATCTCGGCCCGCGCGAAGTGCAGAAACTCGGCGCGGCGATGTCGACCATGAAGGCGATCCAGAGCGAAGAACTGATTTCCGTCCTCAGCGAATTCCGCGGGGAGACGGAAAAGAACACCTCGCTCGGCCTCGATTCCGACGACTACATACGCGACGTGCTGACCAAGGCGCTGGGCGACGACAAGGCGGCCTCGCTGCTCAATCGCATTCTCGGTGCGCGCGATTCCAGCGGCATTGAAAGTCTCAAGTGGATGGATGCGCAATCGGTCGCCGATCTTGTGCGCAACGAACATCCTCAAATCATTGCAACCGTGCTCGTCCATCTGGAACGCGATCAGGCCAGCGAAGTGCTCGATCACTTTACCGAACGTCTGCGCAACGACGTCGTGCTGCGCATCGCCACACTCGACGGCGTGCAACCGGCTGCATTGCGCGAACTGAACGAAGTGCTGACCAAGCTGTTGACCGGTAACGAAAACCTGAAGAAAAAACCGATGGGCGGCATTCGTACCGCCGCTGAAATCCTCAACTATTTCAGCGGAGAGAACGAGGCATCCGTCATGGCCAATCTGAAGAGCTATGACAACGACATGGCGCAGAAGATCATGGACGAAATGTTCGTCTTCGAGAACATTCTCGACATTGACGACCGCGGCATCCAGTTGCTGCTGCGCGAAGTCCAGTCCGAATCGCTGATCATCGCACTCAAGGGCGCTGCTCCGGACCTGCGCGAAAAATTCTTCAAGAACATGTCATCGCGCGCCGGCGAAATGATGCGCGAAGATCTGGAATCCAAAGGTCCTGTACGACTGTCCGAAGTCGAGGCAAACCAGAAGGAAATCCTGCAAATCGTCCGTCGCCTGGCGGACGAAGGACAATTAGTCCTGGGCGGAAAGGCCGAAGATGCATATGTCTAACGTCATCCCGAAAGAGAAACAATCCGCCTACCAGCGATGGGAGATGGAATCGTTCGGAGATGAGCCGTCGCCGCGCGTCACAGAAGCCGCACGCACAGCCGCGCTTGGCACAACTGCGGAAAAGGAACGCCTGGCCCAGATCGCGCGCAAGATTGACGAGGATCGCGCACAGGCACATGCGGAAGGCCATGCCGCAGGCGTTGCCGAAGGCCGCATTGCGGGCTTCGAAGAAGGTCGCATCGCTGGCCTGGCTGAAGGCCGCGCCCAAGCGGAACAGGAACGACTGCTGTTGCAACAGATCGCCGAAACCTTCGGCACCGAAGTCGCACGCGCCAATGAACTGATCGCTGCCGACATGCTCGACCTGTCACTGGACCTGGCAAAAGCCATGTTGAAAACCGCATTGAAGGTCCGGCCGGAACTGATCGTACCGATCGTGCGCGAAGCCATCCACTATCTGCCGACCTTGCAGCAACCTGCCCTGCTGCATCTGCATCCGGAAGATGCCGCCATCATCATTGAGCACATGGGCGACGAGCTCAATACCGCGGGCTGGCGTCTCGTCGAAGATCCGCACATGGATCGCGGTGGCTGCCGTGTCGAAACCGCAAGCAATCAGGTCGATGCCACGGCCCCGGTGCGCTGGCAGCGCATTGCCGCCGCACTCGGCAAAGAATCCGACTGGCTGGAATCGTGAACCACGACGCCCCTGCCCTGCCTTCGCCGGCACCTGCATCCAACAGCAGCCGTTGGCAAGCCTATCTGCGCGACTGCCGCACCTTGCTCGACATCGCCGAACCGATGCAGGTTTCCGGACGCATCACACGCGTCGCCGGACTGGTGATGGAAGCGGTAGGACTGCGACTGGCTGTCGGCAGCGCATGCACCATTCCTCTTCCCAGCGGCGCGCGTATCGAAGCAGAAGTGGTTGGCTTCGACGAAGACAAACTTTTTCTGATGCCGCAAAGCGATGTCGAAGGCATCGTGCCGGGCACACGCGTCTATCCGGTCGAGGTCGTGCAGTCGCTGCCACGTCCCGGCGCCGTCACGCATCCGCGCCGCCGCCCGAGTGACCGCACACGTCACCTGCCGGTCGGTATCGAACTGCTCGGCCGCGTACTGGATGGTGCCGGTCGTCCGCTCGACAGTCTCGGCCCATTGAACGCCATTCACTCTGCACCGCTCAACGTACGTGCGGCCAATCCGCTCGGACGCGCTCCGATCACCGAGCCATTGGATGTCGGCGTGCGCGCGATCAACAGCATGCTGACCGTCGGTCGCGGCCAGCGCATGGGCCTGTTTGCAGGCTCCGGCGTCGGCAAGAGCGTGCTGCTCGGCATGATGGCGCGCTACACGACCGCCGACGTGATCGTCGTCGGCCTGATCGGCGAACGGGGTCGCGAAGTAAAGGAATTCATCGAACAGATTCTTGGTGACGAGGGTCTTGCGCGTTCCGTCGTCGTCGCCGCACCGGCCGATACGCCGCCGCTGATGCGCCTGCAAGGTGCTGCCTATGCCACCGCGATTGCCGAGCATTTCCGCGACGAAGGCAAGGACGTTCTGCTGATCATGGATTCCCTGACACGTTATGCCATGGCCCAGCGCGAGATCGCTCTCGCCATCGGCGAACCGCCGGCAACCAAAGGCTATCCGCCATCGGTATTCGCCAAACTACCGGCGCTGGTCGAACGCGCCGGCAACGGCAAGGAAGGCGGCGGCTCGATCACCGCGTTCTACACCGTATTGACTGAAGGGGACGATCAGCAGGATCCGATCGCCGATTCGGCACGCGCGATTCTTGACGGCCATATCGTGTTGAACCGTTCGCTGGCCGAAGCGGGCCATTACCCTGCGATCGATATCGAACAGTCGATCAGCCGCGCGATGCACAACATCACGTCGCCTGCCCATCAGAAGCAGACGCGCAAGCTGAAGCAGCTTACATCCCGGTATGCGCGCAACCGCGACCTGATCAGCGTCGGCGCCTACAGTGCGGGTTCCGACCCCGTGCTGGACGAAGCGATCGCATTGAACTCGAAAATAGAGTCGTTTTTGCAACAAGACATCACCGAGCGTTCCGGCATAAACGAGAGCTTGGGGCAACTTTCCTCGCTGTTCTCGTGATTGCCGTTTCTGCTGAAAAAATATAATCAAGAAAAATGGCCACCTCTTCCGCACTAGGCACCCTGATCGAACTGGCAACCAGGGATACCGATGAAGCCGCCAAGCGGCTGGGAAAATGCATGAAGGCCGCAGAGGAATGTGAACAAAAGCTGGAGTTGCTCAAGCAGTATCGCGATGACTACGCCGCACGTTTTCAGCAAAGTCTGGCAGCAGGATTGACGGCAAGCGGTTATCGCAATTATCAGCAATTTCTCGACAAGCTGGAACAGGCGATCGGCAGCCAGCAACAGGTCGTGCGCGATGCGCATGCCCGTGTCGAACGCGAAAAGAAGGCCTGGCAGGATTGCGAGCGCAAGCGCATGTCGTACGGCACTCTGGCCGACCGCGCGGAAAAAGCGCAGCAGCAGAAGGACAACAAGCGCGACCAGAAGCAAATGGACGAGCACGCAGCAAGGCAACTGCTGTACAAAAGATAACTGCAAAGAGATAACTGCGGATCACTGTGGCGACAACCGCACAACGATAATCGAACGACCAAGGCGCATAACCATGAGTACTCCAGCGATCAGCAATGTACTGAACAACATCATGCCGACACCGCAAGGCGGCAAGATGGATGCACAGGCGACAGACGGGGCTTTCAACCAGGTGCTCACGCGCGAAATCAATAACCAGAATCGCAACAGCAACACGACGAACGAAACCGCTCAGGGAACCAAAAAGGACGGCGCCAACGCCGACAAGACGGCGAAGAACGACACGCAGTCCGCCGACGGCAGCAAGCCCGCCGAAGCCAAGGCGCCTGAAGACGACAAGGCCGCGCAAACGACGGACGGCAAAACCATCGACAAGGACGACAAGAAAACCGATCCGGTCGCCACCGGTTCGGCCGACATCATCGCCTTCGTCAATGCACTGACGCAATCGGCCGCGGGCGGCAAGGCAACGCTGGCAGATGCTGCAAAAGATATCAAGGACAGGATCGCAGGACTGGGTGACGGCAAGTCGGACAAGATCGATCCGGCCACGCTCGGCGCATCGCTCCCTGCTGCGGCCGGCGACAAAACTGCCCCGCTTGCCAAACAGCAGGACTTCGCCGCTGCGCTCGACAAGGCAACCACCGGCGCTTCCTCCGACAAGGACGGCAAGACGGCCGCGACAAACTCGCCTGCAGTCAAAAACGCCGATGCTGACATGGCCGCCGCCGCACAAGCGATCAAGGCAATGGAACCGGCTGCACCGACGCCGCAGAATCTGGCCGCCATGGCCGTCGCGACCACGGCTGCATTGCAACAGCACGTCAATGAAGTGCAGGACCCGCAATCGAACAAGCTGTTGCCGCAAGTCGGCACCGACGACTGGGGTCAGGCACTGGGCCAGAAAATCAGCTGGATGGTGCAAGGCGCACAACAAACCGCCACGCTGACATTGAATCCGCCAGACCTCGGTCCGATGCAGGTTGTGGTTCACGTCAATAACAATCAGGCAAGTGCGAACTTCACCGCGCATCAGCCTGAAGTTCGTCAGGCACTGGAAGCCGCCATGCCGCGCCTGCGCGAGATGCTCAACGAATCAGGCATTCAGCTCGGCCAGTCGAACGTCAGTGCCGGCTTGCCGAATCAGCAGAACAACGCCTCGGGCGAGCAACGCCAGGGCAATCGCTCGTCGAATCAGGGCAGCAACGCTGTCGAGGCCGCGGCGGTCAACATTAGTCATATCCCTGTGTCGTCGGCCGGCACCGGCATCGTCGATACATTCGCCTGATCGGCAACGGGGATGCGGCAGTTTTGCTGCATCCTTGTACACGCATTCTCATCATCGCCGCCTCTCCCAGGTTTTCCCCGTTTTAACTGCTTGATTCACGCTGTTTTCATCGTGTTCGACAGGCTCGTCGTTCATTGCCGACAAATCACCTTGTTTTCGCTCGCTACGGGTGTGCGTCGCGGTTTAATAATGGTTTAATAGCAGCCTGAACGAGGTCGCTGCCTTTACAGCGCTCCCTCTGCGAACGGCCCGGGATGTTGTGACGATGCGAATGCGCCGATATGCGCCATGTTCACCTCTCTTTTCATTGCATCCTGTGCGTCGTTTTTTTTTAATAATGGCATGTAACAGCAGTCATGCCGTACTTGAGGAAGACAGATGGCAACAGGCAAATCCGCCCCCAAAAAATCCGATAACGACGCAGCAGAGGCCAAGCCAAAATCGCGCCTGCTGTTGATCGTGCTCATCCTGGTCATCGTTCTCGGCGCAGGGGGCGCAGCTGCATGGTATTTCCTGGTGTTCAAGGCAGAGCCGGCAGCACATGGCGCCAAGCCTGCCGCACCGGTTGCCGAAGCAGCAGCACCGCCGGTGTTCCTGCCGATGGAAGCTTTCACCGTCAACCTGCAACCGGAAGACGGCGAACGTTTCCTGCAAACCACGCTGACGTTGCAGGTTTCCAATCAGGAGCAGGTTGAAATCATCAAGACCTATTTGCCGCATGTTCGCAGCCGTTTGCTGCTGCTGTTATCGAGCAAAAAACCGTCTGAAATCCTGACCGTCGATGGCAAGAACAAGCTCGCGCAGGAAATCATCGACATCTTCAAGCAGCCGTTTGTGCCGCAAGGTCCAACCGTGAATGTGCTCAGCGTCCTGTTCACTTCGTTCGTCGTGCAATAACCGATCATGGCCGATAATTTCCTCTCTCAAGAAGAAGTCGATGCACTGCTGAAAGGCGTCACCGGCGATCAGGATGAGACCGGCAAGCCGGAGGATGCCAGCGGCGTTCGTCCGTACAATCTGGCAACGCAGGAGCGTATCGTGCGCGGCCGCATGCCGACGCTGGAAATTATCAACGAACGTTTTTCCCGCCTGTTCCGCATCGGCTTGTTCAATTTCCTGCATCGCAGCGCAGAGGTATCGATCGGGCCGGTGCGTGTATCGAAGTACAGCGAATTCATTCGCAATCTGGTCGTGCCGACCAACCTGAATCTGATCCACATGAAGCCGTTGCGCGGCACCGGCCTGTTTGTGCTCGATCCGAATCTGGTGTTTTTGCTGGTCGACAACCTGTTTGGTGGCGACGGACGTTTCCATACACGTGTCGAAGGTCGCGACTTTACGCAAACCGAACAACGCATCATCCAGCGCATTCTCGCCATCATCTTCGAGACCTACGCCAAATCGTGGGAGCCGGTCTACCCGGTCGAATTCGAATTCATCCGCTCGGAGATGAACACGCAATTCGCCAACATCGCGACGCCAAATGAAGTCGTCGTCTCGACAACGTTTACCGTCGAACTCGGTCCGGTCAGCGGCGAAATGCATTTCTGCGTGCCCTATTCCACCATCGAGCCGATCCGCGATCTGCTGACCAGCAGCATGCAGGGCGAGACGCTGGAAATGGACAAGCGCTGGATTCGCCTGATGACGCAGCAGATCCAGACCGCAGAAGTGGAAATCCTGGCCAACATGGGTTCGGCCAGCATCACGCTGGGCGACATCCTGAACATGAAAGCCGGCGACGTCATTCCGATCGCCGTCCCGGACAGAATCACCGCCGAAGTCGATGGTGTGCCGGTCATGGAATGCTCGTACGGAAAATTGAACGGACAGTACGCACTGCGCGTGGAAAAACTGATCTACAGCGCAAACGAATCAACGCAAGGAGAAGATCATGGCTGATGAAAACGACGCACAAACCGCAGCAGAAGATGATTGGGGCGCGGCGATGGCGGAGCAGCAGCAGACCGAAGAAGCGGCCGCCCTCGCTCCGCAACCTGCTACCGCAACCGTGTTCAAGGACTTTGCCGGCGGCGACCTGAAGACCGGCACGCACAACGATATCGACTTCATCCTCGATATTCCGGTGCAGTTGACCGTCGAACTCGGCCGTACCAAGATCGCCATCAAGAACCTGCTGCAATTGGCGCAAGGCTCCGTCGTCGAACTGGACGGCCTGGCTGGTGAACCGATGGATGTACTGGTCAATGGCTGCCTGATCGCACAGGGCGAAGTTGTCGTTGTCAACGACAAGTTCGGCATCCGCCTGACGGACATCATCACACCGTCGGAACGCATTCGCAAACTGAATCGATAATGCTGAATCGTCCTTTGCGCAATCTGCTCCTGCTCGCACCTGCCATGCTGACAAGCGTGGTTGCCGTTGCCCGACCGATTCCGTCCACCGTTGCATCGATGCCTGCCCCGTCTCCAACCGGCGGACTGTTGCAGGTATTGCTCGGCCTGATCGTCGTGCTTGGATTGATGGCGGCTCTGGCATGGGTGTTACGTCGCTTCAATTCTGCGAAAGGTCTCGGCCATGCAGACATTCGCGTCATCGGTGGTGTCAGCGTCGGCAATCGCGAACGTGTTGTCGTCGTCGAAATTGCCGATCAATGGATCGTGGTCGGCGTTGCACCGGGTCGTGTCAGTGCTGTCGCGACAATGCAGAAACAGGACGTGGCAATCGCAACCGACTCCGATGTCGCACCGCCTGCAAAAAACTTTTCCAACTGGCTTGCCCAGACACTCGAAAAACGCAATGGCCAATAACGCCTCATTAGCGCGCCGCAGCCTTCCGCTCCTGTTGCTGGTCTTGCCAATGCTGGCAATGGCGCAACAACATGCCGCCGGCTTGCCTGCATTGACCAGTACACCGGCGCCCGGTGGCGGACAAACCTATTCGCTCAGCCTGCAGACGCTGCTGCTGCTGACCGGCCTGTCGTTCCTGCCGGCCGTGCTGCTGATGATGACCAGTTTCACGCGCATCATCATTGTGCTGTCGCTGTTGCGTCAGGCACTGGGTACACAAAGCGCGCCGCCGAATCAGGTCATCATCGGTCTTGCGCTTTTCCTCACGCTGTTCGTGATGAGTCCTGTACTGGACAAGATTTATGTCGAGGCCTACCAGCCATTCTCGGAAAACAAGATCCAGATGCAGGAGGCACTCGACAAGGCTGTCGCTCCGCTCAAAACCTTCATGATCAAGCAGACGCGTGAATCCGATCTGGCGTTGTACGTGAAAATGTCGAACACCCCGGCGTTGCAAGGCCCGGAAGACGTTCCACTGCGTGTCCTGGTTCCGGCCTTCGTGACCAGCGAACTGAAAACGGCATTCCAGATCAGCTTTGCCATCTTCATTCCATTCCTGATCATCGACATGGTGGTCGCCAGCGTGCTGATGTCGATGGGTATGATGATGGTGTCGCCATCGATTGTCGCGTTGCCGTTCAAGTTGATGCTGTTCGTTCTGGTCGACGGCTGGTCGCTGCTGATCGGATCGCTTGCACAAAGTTTTTATTAGGGATCGAAAATGACTCCGGAAAGCGTCATGACACTGGGCCGCCATGCGATCGAAGTTACGCTGATGGTTGCCGCACCGCTGCTGCTGATTGCACTGGCCATCGGCCTCATCGTCAGTATTTTTCAGGCGGCCACGCAGATCAACGAGCAGACCCTTACCTTCATTCCAAAATTGATCGGCATCTTCGTCGCATTGGTCGTCGCCGGGCCCTGGATGCTGACGGTCATGCTCGATTACATGCGCGAAACATTCACCAACATCCCGCTGCTCGTCAGCTGACGGCAACGCGTTGCCTTCCCCCTCCCTTCGCTCGGCATGATCACCCTCACCAGCGCCGAACTCCATACTTGGATTGCCTCGTTGTTGTGGCCGTTGACGCGCATCATCGGCGTACTATCCGTCGCGCCGCTGTTCGGTAACGCCAGCGTGCCGGCGCGTGTAAAGATCGGACTGGGCATTCTGCTGGCAATGGTCATCGCGCCGAGTGTTCCCGCCGTACCGGCCACGGATCCGATGTCCTGGGCAGGATTGCTGATCCTGTTGCAGCAACTTGTGATCGGACTGGCCATCGGATTCGCCATGCGCATCGTATTTGCCGGCGTGGAGATGGCGGGCGAAATTACCGGCATGACGATGGGCCTCGGCTTTGCCACCTTCTTCGATCCGCAAACACGCGGACGTTCATCTGCCATCAGTCAGTTTCTTGCGCTGCTGATGTTGATGATCTATATCTCCAGCAATCTGCATTTGCTGGTGCTGTCCACGCTGGCCCAGAGTTTCGAGATGCTGCCAATTTCCGGCAGCTTTGTATCGAACGGTGGATTTCTTCAGGTCGTCAGTCTGGGGGGACGCATCTTCAGTGCAGGCGTACAACTATCGTTGCCGATTGTTGCCGCCCTGCTCATCACAAACGTTGCGCTTGGCATCCTGACGCGTGCGGCGCCGCAATTGAACATTTTCGGTATCGGCTTTCCAGTCACGATCGGCGTCGGCTTCATCATGATCGGTGCGGTACTGCCGTACCTGACGAATCCGATGATTCACCTGATCCAGGAAGGGATTGAGGCAATGGGAAGAATCACGATGGCGTTTACGCCGTTGAACTGAACTGCAGCATTAATCTCGTTCGAAACTAATGTTTCGCCGTGCGGCGCTCGTCGCACGGCATCCGGACGAAGATTAACGAAGCATATCGAATAGAGACAGGCCCGCTGTTTTGATAAAGGTTTTCTGTGCAGCGTCCAGCGTAAATTGCTGCTGGGTAAAGCGCGAATAAGCTTCCACAGGATCGATATCCACCAAATCCGACAAGGTCTGCTGATATTGAATCTGCAAACCTGACCCGACGCTATCCAGACTGTCGATTTCATTCAGGCGGGAACCGACTGTCGAACGCACCGCAGAAATATTTTGCAACGCATTGTCCAGATTATCGTTTGCTGTATTCAGGAAATTCGTCAATTTCGCCTGGCCGTCCGCATCGGTCGCTGGGAGCGAGATGGCTGCGATCAAGTTTGTCAGCGTCGTGAAAATGCTTTCGTTCGTGCTCGGCTTCACGCTAAAAGTGTCGCCGTTTGCCGGCTTGCCTTCCACATCGAAACGCATGCCATCAAATTCGATCGGCTGACCGCTGGTGTAAGGCTGTGCAGTCGCGACCGCGGTTGGTGGCACCGTGCTGTTGTCGGTAACCGTATAGGTCGTGACATTGGCCGCATCGATTGCGAACGCCACGGAATAATCGTGGCCAGTCAACTGTGCGAGATTCGTGACCGAACCGCTGCTGATGATGCCGCTTCCGGCATTTGCCGCATTCGCCGACGTAACGAAGCGACCGTTGCCAGTCAGTCCTCCTTCGAATACGACGCTGCCGGAATCGCTGGAAGCCATCTGTCTTGCAGGTCCGACCTGCAACATGCGCTGCCCCTGATCGCCGTTATAGGTCGCGCCGGTGGCGGATTTGGTAAACGGCTCGGTCCCTGTCTGATAGCCGGCAAAAATGTAGTTGCCGTTTTCATCGCGCGAGTTCGCCATGCCCATCAACTCGTCGAAGCTGCTGTTGAGTTGCGCCAGATAAGTTTGACGCTGATCGTTGCTCAAGGAACCGTTCCCTGCGCCAACCACGACGCTTTTCAGCGACGTCAGCATGTCAGTCACGCTCTGCAGAATGTTTTCTTCCTGTCCCAGCGAGTTCTTTGCATTGTTGCGATTGGTCGCAAACTGACTATTCATCGACATCGCCTGATTCAGGCCGAGCGCCGACGCTGCGGCAATCGGATCGTCTGCCGGCGTCAGCACCCGCGTGTTGGTCGATATCTGCTGTTGGGTCTTCATCAGATCCGCGCGGAGATCGCCGATCTTGCTGGAACCCATTTCGAAAATCATATTCGTGCTGATACGCATGACCTAACCCTCTTTTTCTTGTTGCGAGGACTGCAGTCCTCGCAATTAGCTGAAATCGTTTAACGCAAGGACATCAACACGTCGAACATGTCGCTGACCGCCTGCATGACCTTGCCGGACGCCTGATAAGCCTGTTGATAACGCAGCAGATTCGTCGCTTCCTCATCCATGTTGACGCCGGATTCCGATTGCTGCGCATCCTGGACCTGCTTCAGCAGCGTCGCTTCCGCAGTGCTGCTGGCTTTCATTTCGGCAGTCTTGTTACCGACGAAGCTGACCAGTTGCGCATACGCACTGTTGTAGCTCGCCGTACCACCTTGCAGCACATTTTTGGTTTGCAGATCCCCGAGTGCCAGCATGTTGCGATTATCGCCATCGCCGTTCGAGTTGTTGCTGATCGTGAAGGTATCGCCATTCGCCGGCGCGCCGGTAACCTGGACTTCCACGCCGCCGAAAGCGATCGTGGCACCGGCCGTGTAGGGCACCGGTGTACCTGCCGGATAAACAGTCGGCGTTCCGTTAACCGTTACCGTCACCGGCATTCCGGCCGGGAAGCCGGTGAACGTACCCGCCGCGGAATCGTAAGTCAGTGTTGACGGCAACGCCGCCGCGGTGGCGGCATTGAAAACGGCATTGATTGTGCCAGCGCTCATTTTCCCTGTGCCGGTATTCGCGCTTGGTGCGGTCGTACGAATCGGCACGGCAGCGGCAATCTCCGACGTACTTGTGATCAATACCTTGAAGTCCTGCGCGCCGTTGGCGGTCGGACGGATCAGGAACTCATCGCCCGCGGCCATTGTTCCGGATGCAACCGAGAACGTTACCCCGTCGATCGGCGCGGCAGGAAAGGCGCCACCAGAATACAACGTCACATTGTCCGGCAAGCGTGTGATCTTGTAATCGGTGCCGTTATAGGAAAGACGGTAGTCGTTGGTCGTCAGCGCATCGACATTGGTGATGGCGGCGCCGACATCCGCATTACCCGTATTGCGGGTACTGCCGCTAACCGAAGGCGATGCCACATTGAAGAAATCGCCGCCGAGATTGCCGTTCTGATCCTGGCCCAGACGATGTTGTGCATTGAACGTCGTTGCGAGACCGATGGCAATCCGACCCAGCGAATTCTGCATCTTATCCAGTGTCTGGCTGCGATATTCGAACAAGCCACCGAGATTGCCGCCTACCAGCGCGTTCTCCGGCAAGACGACCGGATTACCGTTTGCGGAGGTATAAGCGACTTCCATCCGGTTCGGATCGGTTGGCGACTGCACTGTCGTCAACGACAGAGACCGGTTGCCGAGCACCAAGGACTGGCCGTTGCCGATCGAAATGTTGTAACCGCTGTCCATCTTGGAAACGGTGACTTTGGTCTGCTTCGCCAATTCGGAAACCAGTAAATCGCGCTGATCGAGCAGATCGTTCGGCGGCTGTCCCGTGCTTTGCGCCTTGACGATCGCATCGTTCAACTGCGCAATCTGCTGCGCATACGAATTGATATTGAGGACGGAAGATTCGATCTCGCTGTTGACGCCGTTCTGCATGCTTTGAAACTGCGCATTCAGACTCTGGAAGCGCGACGCCAAAGTTTGCGCTCCCGACAGCATCGCCTGCCGCGAAGGCGCTTCGCCTGGATTGGCGACCAAGTCCTGCACGCCCGCAAAAAAATTGTCGAGAACCGGGGACAACCCCGCCGTCGAATCTGCAACGATGTTATTGGCTTTATTGACCTGTGCGTAATACGTCGCAAGCTGGCTGGCTGTGGCCTGACCGCTTACAATCTGCGCACCGAGAAATTCGTTATAGATGCGTTGAATCGTCTGCACCTGCGTGCCGTTGCCGATGAAACCGATACCGCCGAGATTCTGGCCGTCCATCGCCGTCTGGATCACCTGCTGGCGGCTGTATCCGACCGTGCCCTGATTTGCAATGTTATGGCTGGTCGTGGCAATTCCGGCCTGTGCTGCGGCAAGTCCACTCTGGGCGATGCTGAAGATATTGGCCATGGTCTATTCTTTAACCCTATGTTCGCGTGTACGGCACATCGGTGGAAAACTTGAGCAAGGCGGATATCAAAAGCACAAGAGATCGCAACACAGCGATGTGATCAGACAGACAAATTGTTATTGATAATATTGGTCAGTTTTGCTGCGTAATTCGGATCGGTTGCATAGCCGGCGCGCTGCAGCCCCTGTGCAAATCCTTTAGCGTCCGTGGCATTTGCCAGTACTTTTTCGTAGCGCGGATTGTTGCGCAGCAGGTTCGCGTAATCCTTGAACGAATCGGCATACGAATCGTAGGCGCGGAACTTCTCGACGCGCTTCTGCGGAACGCCGTTCACGTATTCGGTAGTAACGGCATCGACGGTCTTGCCCTTCCAGCCACCGGTTGCCTTGATGCCGAACAGGTTGTGACTGCTGCCACCATCTGCAGTCTTCATCACGTGCTTGCCCCACCCGCTTTCCAGCGCAGCCTGTCCCAGCATGAATTTCGCCGGAATGCCGGTCGCGCGACTGGCTTCTTCCGCATGCGGCGTCAATGTATTCTGGAATGCCTGCACGTGCGCAGGCTTCGACGATCCGTCCGCATTGCTGTCCACTGCTGCAACCGGTGCGCGTACAGCACGCGGCGACAAGGAACGAAGCAAGTCGTTATTCAGGCTGGTCGTCAGATCCTGCGGTGTCTGATTGGCAGGTTTTGTTTCCGTGCCGTCGTCAAGTGCCGCATTCATTGGCGCGTTCGACAATTGACGAATCAGCACTTCGGCCAGACCGACACCGCGGCTGGCCATGTTCTGGCTCAACTGCTGGTCCAGCATCGATGTGTACATCTTGGTCTGCTGGTTGTCGAACAATCCGTCCTGCGGCGATGCGTCGCGCATGCTCTTCATCATCATGTTCACGAACAGCGCTTCGAACTGTTTTGCCGCAGCCCGCAACGTTTCCGGCGAATTCTGCTTCGCGGACTGCTTCAGCGATTCGATACTCTTCGTATCGATCGCGAGGCTGGTGGTCGAGTTGTCTGGAGGCGTGATCATGCGATGTTGTACGGTGCGATTAGATGATTTCCAGTTCAGCGCGCAACGACCCTGATGCCTTCATTGCCTGCAGGATCGCCAGCAGATCCTGCGGCGTTGCACCGATCGAATTCAATGCCTTGACCACATCCGCCAGCGAGGCAGAATTCTTCAGCAGAATGACCTTGCCCGGATCCTTGTTGATTTCGATCTGCGACTGTTGCGCAACGACTGTCTGGCCGCCGGAGAATGGTGCAGGCTGGCTGATCACCGGTTGCGTATTGATGGTGACCGACAGATTGCCATGCGATACCGCACAGGCATCCAGGGTTACCGCCTGGTTCATTACAACCGAGCCGGTGCGCGCGTTCATGATCACTTTTGCGGCTACCTGTGCCGGCGTGACGTTGATGCTTTCCAGCGCGCCAAGGAAGCTGACGCGATCATCGTTGCCGATTGGAGCGCGCACGCGAATCACGCGCCCGTCCTGCGCCGATGCCGTTTGCGGGCCAAACTGCTTGTTGACTGCGTCGACGACGCGGCTGGCTGTCGAGAAATCGCTGTTCTTCAATTCGAGCGTGATCATGTCGCCCTGCCCCAAGGCAGAAGGTACGGCACGTTCCACGGTTGCACCGGCCGAGATGCGGCCGACACCAAGATGATTGATCTGTGCCTTGCTGCCATTGGCTGCAGCGCCGGCACCGCCAACCACCACGTTGCCCTGTGCCATACCGTAGATCTGACCGTCTGCACCTTTCAGCGGCGTCATCAGCAAGGTGCCGCCGCGCAGGCTTTTTGCATTACCCATCGATGAAACGGTGACGTCCAGTGTCTGTCCAGGTTGCGCAAACGCAGGAAGCGATGTCGTCACCATCACGGAGGCGACGTTCTTCAACTGCAGATTGGTTCCCGGCGGCAGGTTGACGCCCATCTGCTGCAACATGCTGGCAATGCTTTGCACCGTAAAAGGCGTTTGCGTCGTCTGGTCACCGCTGCCGTCGAGGCCGACTACCAGACCGTAGCCGATCAACTGGTTTTCACGTACGCCCTGTACGCTTGCCAGATCCTTCAAACGTTCTGCATGCGATGCGAACGGCGCCAATACACAGGCTGCGCAAACGATGGCTTGCAGCGATTTCCTGATGAACGGGATGGTTGCGTCTTTCATATCAATTCCTTGCTGTTTTCTCGCGCGCGTTGCGCAATCCTGCTACGTACAATTTCAAGCCGAAACTTCTTCACAGACTCCACAGACACATCAAAGCGGGATGACGCTGAGGAAGAACCGTGCAAGCATCGACATGACTTCCGCGCCATCGATATGACTGTTGCTGCGGTACTCGATCTTGGCATCAGCCACTTGCTGTGACGATACGCGGTTGCCGGCGGCCACTGTGCTTGGATCGACCACACCGGAAAAACGAATGAACTCCGAGGTCTTGTCGAGCGCGATCTGCTTCTCGCCAGCGACCAGCAGATTACCGTTCGGCAGCACGTCGATGACGGTCACGGTCAATGTACTGATGAAGTTGTTGCTGGAACTGACGGCACCCTTGTCCGCATAATCGATGGAGGTGTCTGCAGTGGCGCCCAAGCGTCTGGTCACACCTGGCAGAAGGCCGAAAATATTCCCTACTCCAGCACTAACTTCACCAGTCTTGCTGGCAGAGCTTCCGGCTTGTTTGCCCGCAGAACTTCTCTCGTTGATGGTGATCGTGATCGTGTCACCCACCAGTCGTGCACGCTTGTCTTCAAAGATTGGTCGATAAGACGACGTCTGGAAGATTGCGCCGTTTGCCGGTGGTGCCATCGCTGCGGTCGACTGCGGTCTTGCCGTCAATGGCGATTGCACGATGGTGTCCGGCTGCGTGGCACAACCCGCCAGCAAACCTGCCGCAACCACCACCATTGTCGAGAGAGAAAGTTTCATCGCCATTCCTTTACATCACATCTGCACATTACGTTTGTGCATTACATCTGCGAGTTATATTTGCAAAATTACATCTGGGTCAGTCGCTGCAGCATCTGATCCGACGTCGTGATCGCCTTGCTGTTGATCTCATAGGCACGTTGCGTCTGAATCATGTTGACCAGTTCCTCGACGACATTCACGTTCGAGGTTTCGATATAGTTCTGCTTCAATGAACCTGCACCGTTGCTGCCCGGCGTATTGGTAATTGGTGCGCCAGATGCGGTCGTTTCCACATACAGGTTGTCGCCCTTGCTCTCCAGGCCACCCGGGTTGATGAAGGTAGCCACCTGGATCGAACCGATCTGAACCGCCCCGACCACGCCTGCCGTCGTCACACTGACGATGCCGTCCGGCGAAATCGTCATGCTGGTGGCGTCTTGCGGAATCGTGATCGCGGGATCGATCGGATAGCCGCTGGCATTCGTCAGCTGCCCTTGATCATTGGTTTTGAAGGTGCCGTCGCGCGTATAAGAAGTCGTACCGTCCGGCATCAGTACCTGGAAGAAGCCGTCGCCCATGATCGCCACGTTGCGCGCATCGTCCGTCTTCTGCATGTTGCCCTGTGTGTGCACGCGTTCGGTTGCGACAGGCTGCACACCGGTACCCAGTTGCAGGCCGGTCGGCAATTGCGTCTGTTGCGACGAGGCGGCGCCAGGCTGGCGGATCGTCTGGTACAGCAGATCCTCGAAAACCGCGCGCGATTTCTTGAAACCGGTCGTGCTGACGTTGGCCAGGTTATTGGAGATGACGTCCATCTGCATCTGCTGTGCATCCAGACCTGTCTTCGAAATCCAAAGTGAACGAATCATTTTCTTCTCCAGTGTGTCGGCAAACTGCCAGCGAACTTGTGGTCCGCGAACCTGCTGCCTATTTTCATTCTGCCCTTATCGGCATTAACTTAAAGCGAGGAACTCGGATGCTTTCTGCGCATTGCTTTCCGCATGCTTCAACATGTTCATGTGAAGTTCGAACTGGCGCGACAGGGCGATCATGTTGACCATGGCATCGACGACGTTGACGTTGCTGCCTTCCAGTGCGCCGCTGAGCACATAGACATTCGGGTCCGCTTCCGGCTGTTCGCCATCCTTCGTGACATACAGGCCGTCTTCGCTGCGAACCATATTGGCTTCGTCCGGATTGACCAGTTTCAGCCGCGCCAGATCGATCGTGGCGCCAGGCGTCGAACCTGCATCCACGGTCGAGATCGTGCCGTCGGAGGCGATCGTCACGCGGACATCAGGTGGAATCGTGATCGGACCGCTATCGCTCAGGACGTTCAAGCCGCCCTCGGTCTGCAAGACACCGTTCTCGTTGATCTTCAGGCTGCCGGCGCGCGTGTAACCCTCGCTGCCGTCGGCTTTTTCGATCGCCAGCCAGCCTTTTCCCTGAATTGCCAGATCCAGTGTCCGCCCGGTCTGCTGGATCACACCCGGACGAAAATCGCTGCCCACTGTCGAATCGACAACAAAGGCGCGCGTTGGCAAACCCGGACCGACAACCGGCACCGCACGAAACGTATCGAGCTGCGCACGGAAACCCGTGGTCGAAACGTTGGCAAGATTGTGCGACGTCGTGGCCTGCTGTTCCAGAACCTGTTTGGCGCCGGTCATCGCGGTATAGATCAGACGATCCATGTCATTTCTCCCGATGCGCGCATCCATCCTTTTGGATGGACGCGACGATCATTGCAGCGATCAATTCATCAATCATCAACGCAGGTTGACCAGCGTCTGCATGATCTGATCCTGCGTCTTGATGGTTTGCGCGTTGGCCTGGTAATAGCGTTGCGCAGTAATCATGTTGACCAGCTCCGCCGTCAGATCGACGTTCGATTCCTCGATACGCGACGACTGCACGGCCCCCAAGCCACTGGTACCTGGAGTACTGGTCATTGGCACGCCGGATTCGGCGGTCTCGACCCACTGATTGTCACCAACGTTTTGCAAGCCGTTCGGATTGGCGAAGTTCGACAGGATGACCTGCCCCAACACGCTGACCTGGCCATTCGTGTAGCGACCGACGATCATGCCGTTATCCGACACGTTGAAATCGCGCAGCATGCCGGACGCAAAGCCGTTCGGCTGCTGTTTGCTCAAGCCGAACTCACCCGCCATCTGTTGTGTCTGAGTCGGGTCGAGCGTGATGTTGAACGGCGTGGTCGCGCCCGTGGTGACATCCATCGGAATGACGATCGGATTCGGAACGGTTGTAGTCAACGCACCACCGTTGCCGCTGAATGTCATGGTGGCGATCAGGCCTTGTGGCGTAGTCGCAGGGACCATCGTGACCGGCACGCCGTCATTTGTCGCAAACACGCTCCATGCGTTCGGTCCGGTCTTGACGTAGAACGTCTTCAGCTGATGGTCGTTACCGAGACTGTCAAATACCGGCG
The DNA here is from genome assembly GCF_035565035.1 of Oxalicibacterium sp. Lineage (GTDB taxonomy): Bacteria > Pseudomonadota > Gammaproteobacteria > Burkholderiales > Burkholderiaceae_D > Oxalicibacterium. Next base: position 18,829 of record NZ_DATMTD010000110.1, read on the forward strand.
CCGACGTTGCGTGCGTGTAGGTGGTTGGATCATCCGGGTCGAAATTGGCGGCAACCTTGGCGTCTTCGCGCGAATCCAGTTTGACACCCAACTCATAGGTATCCGTTGCACGTGGCGGCAGATCCGCCCTGCTGATCATGATGTCGGCCGGGGAACCGGTCTGAATCACGCCGTTGGCATCGGCGAGATAACCGGTCAGACGTGCGCCTGCCGCGTTGACGATATAGCCTTCCTTGGTCGGCTGGAACTGGCCGTTACGCGTATAGCTGATCGCACCGTTGTCGTTCATGCGGAAAAAACCGTTGCCGTTGATCGCCATGTCGAGCGGATTGGCCGACGCCGTGACGTTACCCTGGCTGAACAGTTGCGCGACGCGCGCGACTTGCGTACCGATACCGATTTGCGACGAGCCGGAACCCAGCAGCGTGCCTGCATAGATATCCGAAAACTGTACGTGCGACTGCTTGTAGCCGACCGTGCTCGAGTTGGCGACGTTGTTGCCGATTGCCTCCAGCATCTTGGAGGCGCCATCCAGTCCGCTCAAACCTTGCTGAAAACTCATGTCTTTCTCCTGGTTGTGGTGCTGTTAGACAATTAAAGAATCTGACGAATGTCAGAAAAGTCGAGTGCGCCCAGTCCGGGCACGTTGATCCTCACGCCTTCCGGTCCCGTCGTGACCGTGGTCACCATGCCGAACTGCAGTTCGTCCACATCGACCTTGTTGCCATTCAGTGAAGCGTTGACTTCGAAGGTGTAGTTGCCATCGGGTGCCTGTGAGCCATCGGCCAGTTTGCCGTCCCACAGCAACGGGACCGTACCGGCGCTTTGTGCCCCTAGATCGATGGTGTGCACAACATTGCCGGACTTGTCCTTGATGACCATTTGCGCCTGGTCGACATCCTGCGGGAATTCGACGCCTGCCAATGCCTGCTTGTCGGCCAGGCCCAATTGATTGCCCGAAGCCAGTACGCCATGACCGATGAGGTTGGCAGCCTGCATGGATTGGCCGGATTGGTAGGTGCCGATCAGCGATTGCAGCGTGGAATTTACCTTGTCGATACCGGTCACGGTCGACAACTGCGCCAACTGACTTGTCATCTGGGAGTTGTCCATCGGATTCAACGGATCCTGATTCTGCATCTGCGTGATCAGCAATGTCATGAAACGATCCTGAATGTCGTCAACGTCCGACTTGCCTGTGGACGTCTTGGGACTCATTGCGTCGATCACGGATTGCGGCAACTGATTGGAAATGGAAGCCATCAAAAGATCCTTTTGAATTATTGACCGAGGGTCAGTGTTTTAAGAAGCATTGTCTTCGCCGCGTTCATGGTTTCGACATTGGTTTGATAGGAGCGCGAGGCGGAAATCATGTTGACCATTTCTTCCACGACATTCACATTCGGCATGGCGACGTGGCCGGTTTCGTCCGCAGCCGGGCTTTTCGGGTCGAATACCATCTTCGGCGGTGTCGAATCCTCGACAACACGATCGACGCGCACACCGGTCGAGGTCGCACCGTTCATCGGAATCGCCTTGAACTCCACCTGCTTGGCGCGATAGGTCTTGCCATCGGCGCTGGTGGTGCTTTCCGCATTGGCGATGTTGCTGGAGACGACGTTGAGGCGCTGGCTTTGCGCACTCATGGCCGAACCGGCGACGTTGAAGATATTGAATAGCGACATGACGATTGCCCCTGTATGTTTTTGCCCTACTGATTACCTGCTTATTGACCCTGAATTGCGGTCAGCATGCCCTTGAGTTTCGATGACGCGAGTGTCAGGCTCACTTCATAGCGCATGGCGTTATCGGTGAATTGATTGCGCTGTACGTCCATGTCCACCGTGTTGCCATCGATGCTGCCCTGTTGCGGATTCGCATACAGCAGCTTTGCGCCGCCCAATGTCGGCAACGCCTTCGATGCCATGTGAGCAGTAGACGTCTTGGCAACTTCGTTCGGTGTCGTCGTGCCACCGGCACTGCGTGCTATCGCACCTTGCAATGCCTTGTTAAAATCGATGTCGCGCGCCTTGAAGTTAGGCGTATCCGCATTCGCAATATTCGAAGCCAGCAACTGCTGGCGCTGCGCGCGCAGACTCAGCGCCGTTTCCTGAAACCGCATCAGATCGTCAAGTTTTCCCATCGCATCCTCCGGAATAAGCGCTCGGTGCCTGCCACAGCACCCGATATGGATTTGTATAGCGTGGATCATACGGAGACGCTCTTCCCTTCGATCAAACGATAAGAAGACCAAAATCCATGTTATTCCCGGCTTTACCCGGCGACCGGATCGGTACCATGATCGAGGAATAAATCCACGGATCGCCATGAACGTTTTCTTCACACTTCTGATCGCCGGCCTCGGACTTGCATCGCAATTTGCGTTCGCGCAGGCTGCCGAGCCGGTACAACAGCCGCGTCAGGAACTCGGCGTGTTGAAACAGACCGTCGAACAGTTTCTGAAAAAACAGGCCATCGGTTTGCCAGGTGATATTCAGGTTGAAGTCGGCTCCATCGATCCGCGCATGAAACTGCCCGCCTGCCCGCAACCGGAAGCCTTTCTCCGGCGCGGCAACAAGGCTTGGGGCAAAACGACTGTCGGCGTGCGCTGCACCGCACCAAATTCTTGGACTGTCTATATAGCCGCCACAGTCGGTGTGCGCAGCGAATATGTCGTGGCCACGGTGCCGCTGGCACAGGGACAGACAATCAGCGAAGGCGATATCGTCAAGGTCAAGGGTGACCTGACCACGATGCCGCCCGGGATCATCACCGAGCCATCGCAGGCGATCGGTCGCACGGTGGCGTCTTCAGTCAGCGTCGGCGCACCGTTGCGTCAGGATGCATTGCGCAACCAGCAAGCGATCCAGCAGGGTCAGGCGGTACGTATCGTGTTGAATGGTGCGGGTTTCAGCGTCACCAGCGAAGCCAAGGCCTTGAATAATGCCAATGAAGGCCAGTTGACTCAGGTCCGCACGGCGGCCGGTCAGGTGGTCAGCGGAATTGCAAAACTCGGCGGCGTCGTCGAGTTAACATACTAAAAAATGCATAGCACCGGCAATATTGTTGAAAAGGCAAGACACAAAATTTTACGTTCCCTCCATTTAGTACTAAAGTTTAGTGGGATAACGCCGTTAGACCAATCAGAGATAGGCGTTTTGCCGTAAACCATATGGAGCATGTCGTGAAAATTGATGATGCAAGCAAGAAAATCGCAGGTATAGGCGTTGGTACGACGCAGACCCGCGCAGGTAAAGGTCCTGACAAGGCCGATGCCGGCGGTAAAACGTCCTCCGACAATGTCACGCTGTCAACTCAGGTCCAGGCTTTGACGAGCCAGGTAGCCGGTGCCAGCGCATTTGATTCCAAGAAAGTGGAAGAGATCAAGGCAGCGATTGCCGGCGGTCAGTTCCAGGTCAACGCAGAACGCGTCGCTGACGGATTGATGGACACGGTAAAGGACTTGATCTCCACCCGGAGATAATTCATGAATTCGTTCGGTAGCCCTGCAGACAGCCTCAGTCATGAACACGAAGCCGTCCGCCAGTTGACGCAACTGCTGCAACAGGAACAGGAACATCTGATCGCAGCCGACATCGACGGTATCGCCAGCCTGACCGAACCGAAAGCCAAAGCCGCCACTCGCATGGCAGAACTCGCGGCATGGCGCCATAACGCACTGGCAGCAGCTGGTTGCGAAGCTTCCGAAAACGGAATGAAAGCCTGGCTAGCAACTTCAGGCGTATCGAAAACCACCAGCCAGTCCTGGCATGAACTGATCGAACTGGCAAAAGTCGCGAAAGAAATCAATCGCGTCAATGGCACACTGATCGGCAAGCAGATGGTGCGTAACCAGAACATGCTCAATATCCTGCAACACGGCAGCGTGCAGGGAGATCACGTCTACGGCCCGAACGGCCAGACGGGTGGCAAATCGGTCGGACGTCACATCATCGCTTGATCGCACGGCGAACAGACAACAACGCACTTCCGCAACACAAAAGCAAAACGGCGAGACATGGGTCTCGCCGTTTTGCTTTCTCATTGCAATCCGCTATCTCCTGCGCGGTGCATAAATATCCCGGCCTGCCTCATCAATCTGCTGCCGCAAGGTTCGTCTTTCGTCCGGCGACAGACGATCGTCCCGCCGTTGCTGTTGGCGATACTCATTGCGATCGTCGCGACGACGATCGGCATCACGGCGATCGTTCTGACGCTGCTGACGACCATCCTGCTCAAAATATCCGGATGAACGGTCGTGACGAGATTGTGCCAACGTCGCGGTGCTTCCGGCGAAGCCCGCGATTATCAACAGAATCAGTCCCGCTCTTTTCAATGTAATATTCATCTCGTTATTACAGCGCCTTGTGACCGCCGTTTCATCAATCAGATCATCATGCACAAAGTTTAGGCCTCTTTACTCTCGGCCTCGGGTTCATTTCCGTAAAGGTTGTAACACTTTGTAATGCCTGCGTTTTCCATCGTACCTGCGAGGATTTCTGACGTTACCATAGCGACATGAATACGACAAATGCCCCCATGAAGGAAGCTCCTCATTCAACCAATTCCCACCAGACCAAGGTGCTGGTTGTCGACGACGATCTGCGTCTGCGCGATCTGCTGCGCCGATATCTTTCGGAGCAGGGATTCAATGTCGTGACGGCAGAAAACGCGCAGGCAATGAACAAGCTTTGGCTGCGCGAACGTTACGACCTGCTCGTGCTGGATCTGATGCTGCCAGGTGAAGACGGCTTGTCTATCTGCCGTCGCCTGCGTGGTGCGGGCGACAAGACGCCAATCATCATGCTGACCGCCAAGGGCGAGGATGTCGATCGCATTGTCGGACTTGAAATGGGCGCCGACGATTATCTTGCCAAGCCTTTCAATCCGCGCGAACTTGTCGCACGCATCAGTGCTGTACTGCGGCGTGTCGGCCCGGAAGAGCTGCCTGGCGCCCCGTCCGAAACACCGCAATCGTTTGCCTTCGGCGAGTTCGTTCTCGATCTCGGCACACGCACGTTGAAAAAGAACGGCGAGACCGTTCCGCTGACAACCGGCGAGTTTTCCGTGTTGAAGGTATTTGCCCGTCATGCACGCCAACCGCTGTCGCGTGAAAAACTGATGGAACTGGCGCGCGGTCGTGAATATGAAGTGTTCGATCGAAGTCTGGACGTGCAGATCTCGCGCTTGCGCAAACTGATCGAACCCGATCCCTCAACGCCGCTGTACATTCAAACGGTCTGGGGACTCGGTTACGTTTTCATCCCCGAAGGCAAACCACGCTGAGCACGACATTACGTTCGTCTCCCTGCCGAAAACGAATCACATGCCCTCTTCGCCAAATCGCCTGACATGGATGAAAAGCGGCCTGTTCTGGCGCACCTTCTTCATGATTGCCCTCATGATTGCTGCCAGCATGGCGGCGTGGGTTGCCAGCTATCGCATCATCGAACAGACGCCACGCGCCAACCAGATTGCCGCGCAAGTCATTTCCGTCGTCACGATCACACGTGCAGCGCTGACGCATTCAGCCCCTGACCTGCGCCGGGAATTGCTGTTCGATCTCTCCAGCAACGAAGGCATTCGTGTGTATCCGCTGGAAGAAAGTGATCGCATAGATCCGCCAGTAAACAGTCGCATGATGCAGGTCATTGAGGAAAGCGTGCGTGGCGGCCTCGGCGACGAAACCCGTTTTGCTCGCGCCGTCAACGATGTTCCCGGCTTCTGGGTCAGCTTCACGATTTCCGACGATGAATACTGGCTGATGCTTGATCGCGATCGTGTCGAAGGCAGTTCCGGTGTGCAATGGCTGGGATGGGGCGCCGTTACAGTGCTGCTGTCGCTGCTGGGCGCGTTGATGATTTCCGGCCTGATCAACCAGCCTCTTGCGCGTTTGACTGCAGCTACACGTGCCCTCGCAAATGGCCAGCGCCCCACCCCACTGCCGGAACGCGGTCCGGCCGAAATCCGTGAAACCAATCACAGCTTCAACCAGATGGTCGACGATCTCGACCGCGTCGAATCCGATCGTGCACTTGTGCTGGCTGGTATTTCACACGATCTGCGCACGCCGCTGGCACGCATGCAGCTTGAACTGGAAATGGCCGGCTTGCAGGAAGAGGCGCGTGCAGGCATGCGATCCGATCTTGAGCAAATGGACGCAATCATCGGCCAGTTTCTCGACTATGCGCGGCCGACCGACAGCGCACGTTTCGAGCCAATCGACATGACGGCACTGATGAAGCAGACTGCTCAGGAAATCGCACGCCTGCCCGACGTGCTCGTCACCACCGCGATCGATGACAACGCAACCATTCAGGGAAGCCCGATCGACATGACGCGCATCGTCAACAACCTGATCGAAAACGCGCGCCGCTATGGAAAAAAATCCAACGACAACTATGTCGACATCGATCTTGCCTGCAGGATAGACGGCGACAAGGTCATTCTGGAAGTAGCCGATCATGGTCCTGGCGTACCGGAAGGCGAAATCGATCGTCTGTTGCGACCATTCACGCGCATGGATCAGGCACGTGGACAGGCCAATGGCGCAGGACTGGGATTGGCTATCGTCGATCGTATCGTCAAGCGACACGGCGGCAAACTCCACCTCTCCAATCGCAGTGGCGGAGGGCTTGTTGTACAGATCGTGCTGGGCAATGCAAAAAAACGGCATGGCCACTTCCCGTCCTGATTGATATGCCCGAATCAACCAGACAATAAAAAACGCACATCCCGTCAGGTGATGTGCGTTTGAAATCTTCGGAAGACTAGTTCGATACAGGCATCAGGCCTTTTCGTTCTTCACTTCGGTAATGCCGCCTTCGATGATGTCGCCGTCGGCAGGTCGGCGATAAGCGCGCTCTGCCGCTTCACGCGCAGCCTTCAACGCACTGCGTTTCTTAAACAGCAGAACAGGAATCAACAACCAGCTCAGCAGCAGAACCGTCATGATCACCAGCAGGCCTACCGCCAGCAGCATGCCCAGAACCAGCCATGCAAACAGGCGCGAAAAGAAACCGCCGGACTGGCTGCGACGAAACATTTGCTGCCAGCTTTGCGTATGCTGACTGAAAAGAAAAGATGTCATGGATGTAATCACTCCTGTTCCGTAGGATGGATGCCGAATCTTGGCAATTCCGTTGCCGATCCTGCGTTTCTCATGCCCGTATGCACACTATGCGTCAATACGGCATGTGCTGCAATAGCTGGCGCCACTTTTCCGGAATTCAATGGCCCTGACACACGTAATGTTGCTATTTCGATTTGGCATTTTTGCCATTTTTTGCACAATCGATCGTCAGTCGTGATGTTCTGCTATCGGTCCCTGCGAAAAAAGAGCCTTGCGCAGTTCCTCGTCCATCTTGCCGTCTCGCCGACGTATCCACTCCAGCAGCATTGCTGCATGCTCTTTTTCTTCATCGCGATTGTGCGCGAGAATGCGTTTCAACTCAGGATCGGTCGCCGCATCGATGCGCTGGTTGTACCAGTCGGCTGCTTCGAGTTCTTCCATCAAGGATTGAATGGCACGATGCATGTCCATCGTTTCCGCTGACAGCCGGTCAATCGGCTCGTGATAACCTTCATTCGACATTCCGTCTCCTTTCGCTCATAAACAAGGCCATGCTTGTCGAAGTAGACAACGGGAATGTGAATAAATTGCAGTCGCGCTCAATTCTTCCGCATCTCTCGCATTAATCCCGGCGATAAATCAGCGCAATGGCTTCTGCGGCCATGCCTTCCTCACGTCCGAGGTAGCCAAGCTTTTCGTTGGTTTTGGCCTTGATGTTGATCTGTCCCACAGTCACGCCCAGATCGACTGCGATATTGGCAACCATCTGCGGAATGTGTGGTGCCATCTTCGGCTTTTGCGCGATGATGGTTGCGTCGATATTGCCGATGGAATAGCCGGCGGCAGTCACACGCTTTGCCGCTTCCCGCAGCAGAATACGTGAATCGGCACCGGCAAATTCCGTTGCGGTATCTGGAAAATGCCGCCCGATATCACCCAACCCGGCTGCCCCGAACAATGCATCGGTAATCGCATGCAGCAGGACGTCTGCGTCAGAATGTCCCAGCAGCCCGGTCGGATGCGGGATTGTCACACCGCCGACGATCAGCTTGCGTCCTTCAACGAGTGCGTGGCAATCGTAGCCCTGCCCGACGCGAAACGGTTGAAAATTCGGTGGCGAACCGGATGCCGGATGACTCATGCAAATTCCTTCAGATAAAGTTCTGCCAGAGCAACGTCATGCGGCAACGTCACCTTGAAATTACGTGCGCTGCCTTCGACCAGCAGCGGTTTCAGCCCAAGCGCCTCGATGGCACCGGCTTCGTCGGTCACATGCTCCGCCTGTTCCAGTGCATGGCGCAGCAGGCCGTAGCGGAACATCTGTGGCGTCTGTGCCGCCCATAATTGTTCGCGCGGGATCGTCCTGTCGATACGACCATCCGCATCGGCACGTTTCAGCGTATCGACCACCGGCAAGGCAAGCAGACCGCCAGTGACGTCGTCATGGATGGCGTGCATCAGCTTTTCGATCGACTCTGCATCGATGCCGGGACGTGCTGCATCGTGCACCAGAATCCAGTCGTCATCGCTGACATCCATCCGGCCCCGCATCGCATGCAAACCGTTCAGTACAGACTGACGACGTGTGTCACCACCGACACGCAATATCGACAGAAGCGATCTGTCGCCGGTCACTTCCGTCATCGCTTCATCGATATGCTCATCCCCACTACTCACCACAGTGAAAGTGTGCGCAATCGCGGAGATGCCAACAAAGGTGTCCAGCACACGCGCCAGCATCGGCTTTCCGGCAAGGCGCGTGTATTGTTTCGGGACTGTTCCGCCCATGCGCGCACCGACGCCGGCAGCAGGGATCAATGCAAAGTAGCGAGGTGCGGTCATATTGCAGTTGCGGTTTTGAAAGGGATGGCAGGATCGGTTGCTGGCGCAAATGCCGAGGCACGAATTTACGGAAAGATTCTTGTTCGATGAAGGCGCCCGACCTGAACGAGGGCTTGGTTTATAATCGCATCATAATTTTTCACTGTCAAATCAAGTGCATGCGGCAAATGAATGCATGCACCTTGCTGGCTACGATGACATGCACAATGTCGCTACTTGATGTCCTTCGACCTTAAAAAATCTCTTCCCAAATCCGGTTCACGCTTCGTCCTTCCCTCGCTTCACGGCTCGGCGGATGCCTATGCATTGGCGCAAGCGGCGATCGAACTGAAATCGCAGAACCGGATGCTGACCATCGTTGCGGCCAGTCCCGGCGATGCACAACGTCTGCTGGCGGAAATCCCGTGGTTCGCTTCCGGCGAGCAGAACGCGCTGCGCTGCCATCTGTTGCCCGACTGGGAAACGCTGCCCTACGACGCTTTCTCACCGCACCAGGATCTGGTATCGGAACGCCTGGCGACGCTGTACGAAGTCCTGAACGGCCAGTCCGACGTGTTGATCGTGCCGGCGACCACTGCGCTGGTGCGCATGGCGCCACCGTCGTTTCTCGCGTCCTACACCTTCTTCTTCAAGCAAGGCGAAACACTTGACGAAGCGAAGCTGAAAACGCAGTTGCAACTCGCCGGCTACACCCCGGTCAAGCAGGTCATGTCGCCCGGTGAATATTCGGTCCGCGGCGGCCTGATCGATCTGTTCCCGATGGGATCGGCATTGCCGTATCGCATCGACCTGTTCGGCGATACGATCGAGACGATTCGTACTTTCGATGCCGATACGCAACGTTCGCTGTATCCGGTGCGTGAAGTCCGCCTGCTGCCGGCGCGCGAATTCCCGATGGACGAGGAAGCGCGTACCGCGTTCCGCGGTCGCTGGCGCGAAGTGTTCGAAGGCGATCCGTCGCGTTCCGTCATCTACAAGGATATCGGTAGCGGCATCGCTTCGGCCGGTATCGAATACTATCTGCCGCTGTTCTTCGAACAGACCAGCACGCTGTTCGATTATTTGCCGGACGATGCGAGCTTCGCGTTGATCGGCGACATCGACGAAGCCATCCAGCGCTTCTGGAACGACACGCAATCGCGCTACCGCTTCCTGAAATCCGATCGCGAACGTCCGGTGCTGGCGCCGGAACAGATTTTCCTTTCCGACGAACAGTTTTACACCTCGGCCAAACCGTTCGGGCGCTGGGTTATCCAGAAAACGGACGAGTCGTCGGAGCTATCCGCACCTCTGCCGAATATTGCCGTCAACCGCCGCGCCGACGACCCGCTCGTCAACCTGCGCTCGTACCTGCTGCAAACAGACAAGCGCGTGCTGATCTGCGCAGAAACCAACGGCCGCCGCGAAACGCTGCAGCAGTATTTCAATGAATACGATCTGGCGCTGGTGCCGGCCGACAGCTTTGCCGACTTCGCCTCCGGCTCTGCCAAGCTGATGCTCGGCGTGGCGCCGATGCATGCCGGTTTCGAACTGGGTGAGGCATTCGGCAATCTGGCCTTCATCACCGAAACCGAGTTGTATGCCGGCTCCGGTCGTCGCGTCGGCGGCAAGAAGCAGGAAGGCGCAACGCAAGTCGAAGCGATGGTGCGCGATCTGTCCGAGCTCAAGATCGGCGATCCGGTCGTGCATGCGAATCACGGCATCGGCCGCTACATGGGCCTGATCAACATGGATCTGGGCGAAGGCGAAACCGAGTTCCTGCATCTGGAATACGCGAAGGACACCAAGCTCTACGTGCCGGTCTCGCAACTGCATGTGATCTCGCGCTATTCCGGCGCATCGCCGGAAGATGCGCCGCTGCATGCACTCGGCTCAGGGCAATGGGAAAAAGCCAAACGCCGCGCCGCCGAAAAAATCCGCGACACCGCCGCCGAACTGCTGAACCTGTATGCGCGCCGTGCGTTGCGCGAAGGACATTCGTTCCAGTACTCGGCGCACGATTACGAAAAATTCGCCGACAGCTTCGGCTTCGATGAAACGCCGGATCAGCAGGAAGCGATCAACAACGTCATCAAGGACATGACGAGCGGCAAGCCGATGGATCGTCTGGTGTGCGGCGATGTCGGCTTCGGCAAGACGGAAGTCGCGTTACGCGCCGCCTTCATCGCCGTCATGGGTGGCAAACAGGTTGCGATTCTGGCGCCGACCACGCTGCTGGCGGAACAGCACGCACAGACTTTCGCCGACCGTTTTGCCGACTGGCCGGTACGCATTGCCGAACTGTCGCGCTTCCGCACCGGCAAGGAAGTCACGCAAGCCATCAAGGGCATGGCGGACGGCACGCTGGACATCGTGATCGGCACCCACAAGCTGCTGTCGCCCGACGTCAAGTTCACGCGTCTCGGCCTCGTCATCATCGATGAAGAACATCGTTTCGGCGTGCGACAAAAAGAGGCATTGAAAGCCTTGCGTGCTGAAGTCGATGTGCTGACGCTGACCGCAACGCCGATTCCGCGCACGCTCGGCATGGCACTGGAAGGCTTGCGCGATTTTTCGATCATCGCGACCGCGCCGCAAAAACGTCTGGCGATCAAGACGTTCGTGCGCAGCGAAAACGATTCCGTCATTCGCGAAGCCTGTCTGCGCGAACTCAAACGCGGCGGCCAGGTGTACTTCCTGCATAACGAAGTCGAAACCATCGAGAACCGCAAGGCGATGCTGGAAGCGTTGCTGCCGGAAGCACGCATCGGCGTCGCGCACGGCCAGTTGCATGAACGCGATCTGGAAAAGATCATGCGCGATTTTGTCGCGCAGCGATTCAACATTTTGTTATGTACCACGATCATCGAAACCGGCATCGACGTTCCGACCGCCAATACCATCATCATGCATCGCTCCGACAAGTTCGGCCTCGCGCAGCTCCATCAATTGCGCGGCCGCGTCGGTCGCTCGCACCATCAGGCGTATGCGTATCTGCTTGTGCATGATGTGCAGGGTTTGACCAAACTGGCGCAACGCCGACTCGATGCAATTCAGCAGATGGAAGAACTCGGTAGCGGCTTCTATCTCGCGATGCATGATCTGGAAATCCGCGGCGCAGGCGAAGTGCTTGGCGAAAATCAGTCCGGCGAAATGACCGAGATCGGCTTCCAGCTGTACTCGGACATGTTGAACGAAGCCGTGCGCGCATTGAAGAACGGCAAGGAGCCGGATCTGGCCGCGCCGCTTTCCACCACCACGGAAATCAATCTGCACGTTCCTGCCTTGCTGCCCGATACCTATTGCGGCGATGTGCACGAGCGCCTGTCGATCTACAAACGCCTCGCCAATTGTGCAACGCAGGATGCCGTCAACGACCTGCAGGAAGAACTGATCGATCGTTTCGGCAAGCTGCCGGAACCCGCACAAGCGCTGGTGGAAACGCATCGTCTGCGCGTTGCAGCCAAACCGGTCGGCATCGTCAAGATCGATGCGCATGCGGAATCGGCAACATTGCAGTTCGAGCCGAATCCGCCGATCGACGGCATGCGCATCATCGAACTGATCCAGAAGAATCGCCACATCAAGCTGAATGGTCAGGACAAGTTGCGCATTACTGCCAGCATGCCGGATCTGGCAGCACGCGTCGCGCAGATCAAAAACACGATACGCGCGCTGATCGCATGAGATGATGATGCAGGCTTGTACCCAACACTGATATTCGACAAGAACCCATGGACCTCATTCTTCAAGGACTCACCGCACAGCGCGGCGTCATCGAACAGATCGCACATCTGGCCCGCGCGCGTGTCGTCGTCGCCATCGGCGAACATGCGTATCGCTGCGAAGGGATTTCCTACAACGATGAAGTCAAGGCACAGATCGATGTCGCCACATGGGCTGCACATCTGGATTACGCCTTTATCGATCGCGGCCGTTCGCTGACCAATTTCAAGCTGCTCGTCATGGACATGGATTCGACGTTGATCACGATCGAATGCATTGACGAAATCGCCGACATGCAGGGACTGAAACCACAGGTTGCCGAAATCACCGAAGCCGCCATGCGCGGCGAAATCGAATTCCGCGAAAGCCTGATGCGTCGCGTGGCCTTACTCAAGGGACTCGATGCAAGTGCGCTGCAACGGGTGTATGACGAACGTCTGCAATTGTCGCCGGGGGCTGAAAAAATGCTGGCTGCGATCAAGGCTGCCGGCATGAAAACGCTGCTGGTTTCCGGCGGCTTTACGTTCTTTACCGATCGCATGCAGCGCCGTCTCGATCTGGATTACACGCATTCGAATCAACTTGAAATCGTCGACGGCAAATTAACCGGACATGTCATCGGCGACATCGTCGATGCCGAAGAAAAGAAACGTACCGTCGAACGCGTCTGCAAGGAACTCGACATCATGCCGTCGCAAGCGATCGTCATGGGCGATGGTGCCAACGATTTGAAGATGATGGGCATCGCCGGTTTGTCGGTTGCCTTTCGCGCCAAACCCGTCGTGCGCGCCCAGGCGGATGTCGCATTGAACTTTGTCGGCCTCGACGGCGTGCTCAATCTGCTTTGATGCCTGCTCCGTGTCCGCGCTGATCGTTGATCTCTACTCAATGATGGCGCTGTCTATCTGACCGTCGACACGCGTCAACGGTTTCTTTCTGTTTCCCTTCGATTTTCTTCACAAAACGTAACGTGCATTACGCGCGTCATGTCTTGCTCGCTTACATGGCGCTTACAACAGCGTTGATGCGCAGCGCTTTTTTTGACATGTCAGAACATTTCATCAGTCGCGCAATTTTATTCATCAATCACATTTTTGGCTGATCAATAATCTGGTGCGGCTTTAACACGCCGACTCGTCACACGGAGACAAAAATAATAGCTGGGCCGCCAACAAAGGAGCATGAAAATGGTATGGCAACAAATCTATGATCCACTCAACAGTTTCGGACTATCGACACTGATCGCTGCCGTCCCGGTGGCGGTACTTTTGATTTCACTCGCATTCTTTCACCTGAAGGCACACATCGCGGCGGGACTGGCGTTGCTGGTCGGTATTCTGGTTGCTGCGTTTGTCTTCGGCATGCCGATGGCGATGGCGGGCAAGGCGGCAGGCTACGGGATTGCATCGGGCCTGTTCCCGATCGGATGGATTGTCCTCAACATCATCTTCCTGCATCGCCTGACCACGCTGAATGGTTATTTCAAGGTGCTGCAGGATAGCGTCAGCGGCATTACCGAAGATCGTCGCCTGCAGTTGTTGCTGGTGGCGTTCTGCTTCGGGGCTTTCTTCGAAGGCGCGGCAGGTTTCGGTACACCGGTAGCGGTGACCGGCGCGATTCTGATCGGTCTCGGCTTTTCTCCACTGGCAGCGTCCGGCCTGGCGCTGATCGCCAACACTGCACCTGTCGCATACGGCGCATTGGGCGCACCAGTCATCGCACTGTCTTCGGTGACCGGCCTCGACTTGAACCTGCTGTCCGCCATGATCGGTCGTCAATTGCCGTTCTTCTCGGTGCTGGTACCGTTCTGGTTGATCTGGGCTTTCGCCGGCTTCCGCGGCATGCGCGAAATCTGGCCGGCAATTCTGGTCGCAGGCGTCTCGTTCGCAGTTCCGCAATTTCTCGTTTCGAACTATCACGGTCCGTGGCTGGTGGACGTGATCGCGTCGCTGGTATCGATGGGCAGCCTGACGCTGTTCCTGAAGGTATGGAAGCCGGCAAAAATCTGGACCTCGACTGCACTCGGTAATCGCGTCGACAATTCCGCCGATGACATCGTGCCGGAACCGGTTACCGCAGACAATACGCCGGTAGCCGGTATCAGCAAGGTCAAGGCATGGATGCCGTGGGTCATCCTGTCCGTCTTCGTCTTCATCTGGGGCACGCCATTCTTCAAGAAGGCAATCGACGCGCTCTGGGCATGGAAATATGCCGTGCCGGGTCTGGACAAGATGGTCATGAAGATGCCGCCGGTCGTGCACCAGCCGATACTGGAAGGCGCCGTCTTCAACTTCAATGTGTTGTCGATGGCGGGTACCGGCATCCTGGTTTCTGCCCTCGTCGCCGGTTTGATGATGGGCTATTCGTTCAAGCGCATGCTGATCGAATACTGGAACACCATCAAACTGGTTCGCTATTCGCTGCTGACTATTTGCGCGATGTTCGGCATCGGCTACCTGACCCGCTTCTCCGGCCTCGACGCAACACTCGGTCTGGCGTTTGCACACACCGGCGTGTTGTACCCGATGTTCGGCACCCTGCTCGGCTGGCTGGGCGTGGCGTTGACCGGTTCCGATACGGCCTCCAACGTGCTGTTCGGCAGCCTGCAAAAAACCACGGCTGAACAACTCGGCCTGAGCCCGATCCTGATGGCAGCCGCCAACAGTTCCGGCGGCGTGATGGGCAAGATGATCGATGCGCAATCGATTGTCGTCGCCTCTACCGCCACCAAGTGGTACGGACACGAAGGCGACATTCTGCGCTACGTGTTCTTCCACTCCATCGCGCTGGCCGTTCTGGTCGGTCTGCTGGTGACATTGCAGGCGTATGTCTCGCCATTCACAAGCATGGTCCTGCACTAAAGATCGAGCAGCAACAGGAAAGGCCCGGAGCCGCAAGGTTCCGGGCCTTTTTGTT
>NZ_DATMTD010000111.1:0-40024 GCF_035565035.1 Oxalicibacterium sp.
CGCCACGAACGACTGGGCCGACATTTTCCGGCGTACCGGAATAGATGATGTCACCCGGCTTCAGCTCGAATGCTTTCGACAGATTGCTGATCTGTTCAGCGACCGACCAGATCATGTTTTTCAGGTCGGAGCTTTGCTTGACCTGACCATTGACCTTCAGCCAAATCTTGCCTTCGGTGAAATTGCCGATGCTTGCCACCGGATGCAACGGGCCGATCGGCGCCGAATTGTCGAAGCTCTTGCCGATTTCCCACGGCTTTTCTTCCTTCTTCATCGCGGCCTGCAAATCGCGACGCGTCATGTCCAGCCCGACTGCGTAACCGAAGACGTGCTGCAAGGCGGTTTCGACCGGAATGTTTTTGCCGCCCTTGTTGATGGCCGCGACCAGTTCGATCTCGTAATGGTAGTTCTTCGTCAGTGTCGGATACGGATGATCGACGGTCTTTCCGGGCGCGACATACTGGACGGCATCGCTCGGTTTCTGGAAGAAGAATGGCGGTTCGCGTGTCGGATCGGAGCCCATTTCACGCGCATGCGCCGCATAGTTGCGACCGATGCAGTAGATACGGCGGACGGGAAACTGTTCATTGCTGCCGACGATGGGGATCGTCGCTTGTGGTACCTGAAAAATCGTTCTCTCCTTGTTGCTCGCCGTGGTCGGCATCGCACAGCCTGTCACGGCTCCCACCGTCATCAAGCCGGCTGTTTGAAGGATGCCGCGTCTGTTCATGTCAGTCATGTTGTCTCCTGGCTCCGTAGTTTATTGATGTCGTGCATGACCGGCAAGTCGCATGCCTGTTGTTCCGGCCATGGTCTGCATATATACACCGTTTCATGCGCGACGATGCATGAAAAATATGCACGTTTATGCCCAAGGACCGTACTCCCGTTTTGTCGCGATGCAGCATGACAATAAAAAAGGAGCGATGTTTCCATCGCTCCCTTTCCTTCGAGCCAACTGCTTGCTAGTACGTCGCCAGTACGTTGACGAAGAAGCCGCGGCTGCGGTACGACAGATCGGTCAGATCGTCCGAGTAATCGGTGAAGTTGTAACCGACCCCGGCCTTGATGCCCTTGTTGAAATGACGATAGAGTCCGACCAGTGCGCCAGCCTTGGAATCTTCCGCCTCGGTCGCACGCAGATTGCGCAGTTCGACCAGTGCATCCCATTCCTTGACCAGATGGAAGTCCGCACGCAGGATCCACAGATCGGCACGGCTGGAGAACCAGTCGCCGCCACCCGGCAAGCGCAACTCACCGATACGGAATGCGTATTTGCCGCCAACCGACAGCCACGGATACAGATCGTAGATCGTATCGATCGAGAAGACCTGGCTGCGCTGCGCATATTCATCGTCGAAACCGGAAGCGGCAACCTGTCCTTGTGTCGGCACATTGTTCAACACAGTGTATTTGAACAAGGTGTTCCAGCGGTCGTTGTCAATCGGGCGATAGGCACTGCCCAGAACAAACTCGGTGTAGTCGCCGTCGACGAATGCACCTTGTGTGTTGCTGTTGCGCGCCAGGTTCAGCTTGCTCATGACGCGCCACGATTCATCGACCTGGTAACCGAAGGTATTGCGCAGCAACCATGTCGTGTTGTCGCCGGACAGATTGCTTTGGTCCTTGCGATACTCGACGCTGCCACCGTACTTGATCTTGCCTTCCTTGTAGCCGACCGATACGCCCAGCGCCTTGCGATCGAGGTCACCGGCCAACGGATCCGACACGGTACCGTACTCGACCTTGCCGCCGTAGCTCCAGCGATCGTTCGGCGACCAATCGGCACCGAATGCCTGCGTCAGGCTTTCCGGTCCTGCGCCGTTGGCGGCACGACCTTCACCAAAAACGCGCAGCTGATCGGAAACACGTGTGCTGGCGCCCGATACCAAGGTTCCCTGACGTCCGCGATAGGCGTAGTTCGGATTCTCGGTTTCCATCGCATAGGTCAGATAGGCATTGCTGCGATCCGATAGACGATAGTCCGCACCGATCTTGCCGCCGACACCCTGATTGCCATCGGACGCTTCGCCGATCAGCTTGACGCGTTCGGTCAACTGATACTCGCCGCCGAGGCCGGCGCGATTGTTCGGATCGCGCGTATCGTCACGCTCGACCGTACCCTGCACGTAACCGTACGCCGCCCAGTCTTCCTTGTCGCCCGGCTTGCCATCCTTGCGTTCCGGACGATAATCGGCTCGTACCTGTACGTCGGTACGCGTGCCGGTTTCAGACAGCAGTTCGCTGGCGTTTGGCGTGACATTGCTGCGATCGTCACGGCGCGTGCCGACAGCCACTTCCCATTCAGGATTGACGGTCTGACGTACTGCGACTTCCGCACTGTCTGCGTCCTGATAGTCGCCGTTACGCTGGTCCGCCTTCACCTGCACGCGCGTGCCCGGGCGCACTTCGACATCGGCCGCGACGCCCTGCTGCTTGGTCGCCTCGCCGAAAAATCCGATCTGACCCGGTGCCGAATAACCGGCATCCTTGTCCTGCACATAACCTGTGATCTTGCCCTTCATGCTGTCGGTGACTTCAGCCAGATCGACCGAGCCTTCAACACGTTTGGCGCCAGCACTCTGGATGCCGCCATTGTTCACCGAGTTGAAGCCGAAACCGCCGGTGATCGATGTCTGCGTATCGGTACCCGGACCATCGGAATGCGCAGCCTCGAACTTGACCCATGTTCCCGGCTTGTAACGCAAGGTACCGTCAACACCCTTCAGCGTCTGGCTCGCGCCATCTTCACCCTGATGGTAACTGCTGATACCCAATTGCAGATGATCGTTGAACCACTGGCTTGCGCGCAAACCGGTCGAGAGATTATCCACTTCCGACACACCCGGTACGTATTCATACGTGGTGACGAGGAACAGCGGATTGCCGCTCAATGCCGAGGTCGAAATCAGGCCCGAGCTCGCCGCCGTCATCGACAATGGCGAATTCAGCAGGATGCGACCCTGCAGATAGTTGATGTCGTAGTCCTGCACCGGCGTCAGTTCGCGACGTTCGATGACCATGTTCGAATCCTTGTCGCGCACCTCGACCCACACGCGTTCCGAACCCTGCGTGATGTCCAGATGACGCAGGTAGTACAACGAACCGCCGGTACCGCGGAACTCCTCGCGCGCACCGAGCGTGCCCGGATCGGCGATGAAGGCATCGACCTGCGTCTGCTTCTCGCCGTACGTCGTCGTGTCATCCGAGCGATGCTTCAACTGCGCACCGTACAGGCCGCGCGAATACTGCATCAGTTCGGTGCCGGTCCACGTCGTCTGGAAATTACCCCACATGACCTGCGAGTCGCCCTTCTGCAACTTCACAAAGAACTTGCCTTGCGTCGGTGCATCGTCGACCGTCGTACTGTCGTCGCCGTAAACCGGGTAATACAGATTCGGATCAATGTTGCGCAACAGGTAGCGCGGGTCCTTGCTGGTGAAGTTGGTGAACATTTCGTTCAACGGCGCCTCGCGCGTATCAGCCGATGCGGTCAGCAGATATTCGCCCTTGATCTTGCCCTTCAGGTAGAAGGCAGCGCGGCCGTCGACGAACACCTTTTCATCGTAATGCTGCGTATCGCCCGTCACTAGCTGCGCAGGACCGGAAACACGATTCTTGCCGACCGTCAGATCGCCCAGTGCCAGATAGAACCAGTCATCTTCCGGAATGCTCAGATTGCGACGGAAGATTGCGGCGCGGCCGTCCGGCTCTGTCACCTTGATGGCGACCGACTGCGGACCGGCCGGCATGATCTGCTTCATTGCAAACTTGCCGTTTATATCGACTGGCAGTTCCAGACCGAGTGCTTCCACGCGCTGGTCGGGACGCAGATGCGTGCCATTGACCGTCACCGTGCCGCCGCTGACCGGAATGTTGCGCAAGGCAAGGCTGTTCTCGCCATAGCCTGCCAGGCGTTCACGTTCGATCCTGTCCGTGTCTGCATTTTTTGCCATCGCACGATTGAGCAGATTCAACGGCTTCATGCTGGTTTCGTTGAAGCGGCCCTGTGCATCGTAGACACGCAACAGATAAAACACCTGATCATCTTCCGTCTTCTGCGGCACAGTCCAGTTCGTCACACCAGTCCACGAAACAGGCAGAACCTCGAACGGTTTTTCCTGCGGGTTCTGACCGACCCTGAACAATCTCAATTCCGCTTTCTGAATCCATGGAATATAGTTGGCCCATGCACGGAATTCGACCTGCTCGCCCTTGACCGCAGCATTCGGAGTCGCCCATACATTCATGACCGGATCGATCGCCAGACTGTCATAGCGTACCTGGATGTCGGCCTTCTCCAGCGCGACGTCGGTGCAGCGCTGCGCATCGGCTTCATTCGTTACAGACGTATCGACCGGTTCGCCGTCGATCGTGATGCGAAACGGCACATCCGGATTGCCGACTGATTGCGGCGAGCATTTCGCGCGTGCCGCCGCGACGGCAACCGGTGCCGGATCAAACCAGACCTGCAGCTCGACACGACGATTCTTCGCCATGCCTTCCGGCGTCGCATTCGACGCGATCGGACGGCTTTCGCCGTTACCTTCGATCGAATAGGTGATCGCCGGATTGTTCAACACCTGCTTCAGATAAGCAGTAACCGCCAGGGCGCGCGCTTCCGACAAACCCTGGTTGTCGCGGAAGATGCGTTTGGCATTCGGCGACAGGCGCTGATTATCGGTGTGACCAACCACCGCGATGCGCATGCCGGAGATTTTTCCATTGCGAGCCTGGATTTCTTTCGCCAATGCGTCGAGCGATGCCTTGGCCGGTGCCAGCAGATCGGCCTTGCCGGATGCGAACAGGCTCAAACCCTTCGCTTCCTGCAAGGACTTGCTGACATCCGACTGTGTTGCCGGTGTCTGCGATGCACGTGCACGCATCGCGATGGCTTCTTCCCGCGTCACGCCGGACGGCATCGGATAGGCAACGATCGGTTGCACTTCCGTCGGTGCAGGAATGCCGTATCGATCGATGCGGCCGTTATCGACGCGCTTGCCGCTGTTGACCTGATCAAGCGCGAGGCCGGACGAGCTTGCAAACAACATGCTCACTGCGAGCGCAATAGTGTGTGGACGAAGATTCATTGCGCCGCCTCCATTTCCGTTTCAATCATCAGCGGAACAAGCGGTTTGTCGTCCTCCTCTTCCTTCTTTCGTTTTTCCTTCCACAATTCGCGGATACGTTTGCTCACCACATCGATGCGTTTCTGCGCCAGATCGGTTGGTTCGGCGCCTTGGCGATAGGCAATGCGCAATACCGACGGACGTTCCTGCAATTGCGCAGGCAGCTTGTCCAGCTCTGCTGCATACGCTGTCTGCAGTTGCGTGCCGTTGCCATCGAATGCCGCCGCCGACAATTCCACACGCACCACACGATGCACGGTCGCGCCGAAATTGAGCTTGGTCATCTTGCCTCGGGTGACGCGCACATCACGCGGATTCTCGGTCGTGACGCGGTAACCGGAAGGCAGCGTGCGCTCGTCGAGTTTCATGACGAAGTTGGCACCGCGATCGGCATTCGGGATGTCCGCACACGCCACGTGGAACCGGCCTTCGTGATCCGTCGTCACCAGCAGGCCGCGTGCTGTTGCAACGCGCACGTTCGGAATGCCGGGCTCGTCCTGATCCTGATAACCGTTGGCGTTCTTGTCGTCGAAGACCTTGCCGATGATGTCCGAGCAGTCGAATGTCGGATCGGGTACGACGCGGACGGTAGCGGTGGCGAGATTGGAAACCTGTGCGTTGGCGATACTGTTCAATGCAGAAACGCGATTGACGTACTCTCCCTCCGAGACACCGGCACCAACCACCATCAACATGCGCCAGACCTTGCGTTCACCGGCGGTGAAGGCTTGATTTTTCCATGTCAGATTGCGACCTGTAACAGTCGGCTCGATATTCGCGCCATTCAGCGTTGAAGAACCCTTTTTGTAACGGAAACCGGCAGGAATGGTGTCAACCACATTAATGTTCGGCAACGCAGCATTCAGCGTATTGGTCGCCGTGATCGTGTATGGCACCAGATCGCCGCGCACGACGTTGACCAGTGGCGTGCTCTTCGTCATCACGATCGCACCACCCAGAATCGGATCGAGCGGAATATGATTGTTGAGAACGTTGGCCGAGGTCGGATCCAGCACGAACGTGAAGTAGTGCTGCGTACTGCTCGCTCCAGCAGCCAGTCCGGCCGATGAGGTCGGACAGGCCGCAGGGTTATGCAGCGGTGCAGCAGCTGACGGTGCTGTGATGCTTGTCTGCACCAATGCCGGATCCGGAATGGCGCCAACATTGAGTGAGGCACTGCACACCGGAATCAGACTCGATGGCTGTGGCAGATAGCCGCCCGGATAAGTACTGATCGTCAGCGTATAGGTACCCGCCGGTGCGCCTGGATTCAACAGGAACTGATACAGACCATCGATACCGGTCGTGAAATTCGCATTGCCGCCAACCAGATGCGTTGCTGCATTGAAGCCCGGCGGACCACTGATCGTGACCACTGCACCGCCCACCGGGTTACGCGTTACGGCGTCATACACTACTCCGGCAGGATCAAGCGGCAGACTTTGTTGCGGATACGTTTCTCCGGACAACAATTTCATGTCGCTCAACGTACCGTCGGTCGCCTTCGCTCCAGCCGGATTGCTTGACGTTGCAGTGCCATTGTTGAATGGTGTTGCCGCTTCATTCGGCACGGCGTTACCAAAAATCATGCCGGTTGTCGGATGACGGAAGCGCACCTGATAACCCACTGCCGGATTCACTGCCGGGAAGTTATAGCCGCCGGACGTATCTGTCGTCGTCCTGTCTACCACGACGCCGTTCAGCAGCAGTTCAACTTGCCAGCCCTGCACCAGTGCCGGTGGCGATGTATCGTTGTTTACGCGATCGTGATTCAGGTCGAGCCAAACGTGGCCCGATACCGCAGCAGGCTTGGCAACGGCAGTAGGATCGATTGCCGTGTTGTTACTTTCAAATCCGGGGGGCTCGCCACCACCTGAAACCTTCGCGGTGTTCACCAGAATTTGTCCGGCCGTGCCGGTTGCAACCGCAACACGTACAACAATGTCGGCAACGGTTCCACCGTTCGCATTGATGACTGCATTCGTGTTACAGGTCACGCTGGTCACCGAATTTGTACAGTTCCAGACTCCTCCGCCATTGACGGACAGTGCTGTCAGACCTGCAGGCAAGGTGTCGACGACCGTGACCGTGCCGCTAGTCGCCAGTACGCCGACATTCGATACCTTGATGGTGTACAGGCCTGAAGTCGAACCTTCGGCAAGACTTGCCGGCGAGTGCGATTTGGCAATTGCCAGATCCGGCGCATTGCCTGGGATTTCGGCGAAATTGTTGCCGGCCGAAACGGCATTGGCACCCGTCAACGGGATGTTCGCAATTACTGAAACCGGAACTGACGGTGCTGTCGGCGTACCGCCTGTACTGCCCGCAATCGTTTTACCATTGGTCGTGCCCGGCGCTTGCGGTGCCGGTTGCGTCACCGTGTACGTACCTTCCGGCAGATCGACAAAACTATAGCTACCGTCAGCAGCCGTGGTGGTTGTCTTCGATACCGCATTGCCGCTGATATCCGTTCCCGTCAGATTGATCGTCTGGCCGCCGATACCGTGGTCGTTGCCGTTCACCGCACCGCTGTCATCGAAGTCCAGAAACACCTGACCCGAGATCGTGCCGCCGTTCGGCACCTCCGCAAAGTTGTTACCGGCCGATGTCGTGTTCGGCGGCAGGATGATGTTCGAGATACGGCTCGGCGTCACCGTCGTTGCGGTTGCCGTGCCAGCCGTGCCGCTATTCGGCACAGCGCCGGGCGTCGTGATGCCGTTCGATGTAGCCGGCGGCTGCGTCGGCTCCGTCACTGTGTACGTGCCAGGCTGCAAGCCAGCAAAACTGTAGCTGCCGTCCGCTGCCGTGGTCGTCGTCTTTGATACGGCGTTACCACTGCTGTCAGTACCGGTCAGTTGAATGGTCACATTGGCCAGCGGATCGTCTGCACCGTTCTGTACGCCGTTGTTGTTCTGATCCTTGAACACGATGCCGGAGATTGTCGATGTGCCGACTTCGGCAAAGTTGTTGTTAACCGAACCCGCACTCTCGCCACCCATGCCATCAGCGTTCAACACGATGTTGATGATCTGGCTGCTGGTCGCAGTCGGATTGGATCCCACCCCCGATGTGCCGGTACTGCTGTTGATGCCACTGATTGTGCCTGCCGTCGTGATGCCGTTGGTCGTACCGGTAGGTTGCGGTCCCGGCTGACATACCGAATATGCGCCGGCCGCCAACGGCGAAAACAGATAATTACCCAACGGGTCGGTGGTCGTGGCCGATACCAGTGCACCGCCACAAGTCGGACCGCTGTGCAGTTCGATCGTGACACCGGCGATCGGCGTATCTAGGCCGCTCTGGAAGGTGCCGTTTGGCGCGACATTGTTATCCTTGAAAACCTTGCCGGAAATATAGGCTTGCGTGCTGATCGTCAGCGTCGCATTGGCCGGTTCCTGGTTGTTGCCCAGGGAAGTCTTCAATGCACCGGCCGGAATATTGTTGGTATGGACGCCCGCTGCCACACCCGTCACGTTGACACTGATCGTGCAACCGCCAGCAGGAATCGTGCCGCCGTTGTTCAGACGAACCGTCGTTGCGCTGGCCGCAGCCTGCACCGTTCCAGTACAGGTCGATTGCACGTCAGGCGTTGCCGCCACCCGTATCTGGCCTGGTGCGGTCGGCAACACATCATCAAAGTTTGCCGTCAGCGTCATCGCCGAATCGTTGTCGTTACCGATCACGATGCTCAGGCGCGAAATACCATTTGGCGGAATGACTGCCGGAACGAATTGCTTGCCGACAGTTGGTGGCTTCGACACGATCAGGCTGGCGCGCGTTGGCTCCTCGTTGGTGACACCTTCATTGGTCACCACGCTTTCTGTGTCGATCGCGTTGGTGTACGTGCCGGAAATATTGCTCAGCACATTGACCGTTACGTCACACGAACCATTTGCTGGAATCGTGCCGCCAGTAAAGCGTATGCTGGTTGCAGACGGCTCCGCAATCACCGTGCCGCCACAAGTGTTGCCTGCAGCTGGTGTATTGGCTACGACCAGATTGGTCGGCAGATTGTCGGTCAATGCCGCGCCGGTCAACGGGGATGCGTTCGGATTGCCGATGCGAATCGTCAGAGTCGCAGAACTGCCTGGTGCCTTGCTGTCGGAACCCGTCGTGAAGCCGGCTGGGTTACCCATATCCAGTGTCAGATTGCTGAATGCCTTGTGTACGGTCAGAGGCTGACGCGCACGCAACGTATCGGAGGTCGGTTGGGTGTTGGTGACGTTATCGCCACCGGCCGACGCCGTGACGGCACTGGCAGGAATCGTGTTGATATAGTCACCTGCCGACGCAACGAGCACGTCGATTTCTACTTGGCAGCTTGCCGCACTGGAACCATTGGCAGCAGCAATCGTGCCGCCATTGATCGTTACCGACGTCGACGTCGACGTGACATTACCACCGGCACACGTTGTGGTCGGATTCGCACCGCTCGGCACCGTCACACCGGACGGCAGCGTATCCGTTACCGCCAGATTGCTGATCGGTTGTGCCAGCGCGTTATAGAACGTGATGCGCAGGCGTGAACGCTCACCCGGCTTGACGACGTTCGGTGTGAACTGCTTGACGATACCGACGTTGGCGCTGATCGCCAGACTGGTTGTCGCCGGGTTCGAGTTGCTGAATCCCTGATCCGTTTCCAGAGCGCCGGTCGGAATCGTGTTGGTATTACCGCCTGTAACGGTTGACGTCACGTTGGCAGAAATCTGGCAGGTTGCATTGGCGGCGAGATTTGCGCCGGTCAAGGTGACCGAATGCCCGTTCGGTTGTGCACTGACAAGGCCGCCAGGGCAATTCGTCTGCGGTTCGGGATTTGGTGTCAGTACCCAGCCGTTATTTGCCGTGCCCGACGTTCCGTCTGTAGTGAAGTAATCGGTAAAGCGCAAATTGGTGACAGCATTGGTGCCGTTCGACACGTTGATGGTCAGCCGACTAATTTGTCCAGGGAACGTCAGCGAACTGATCGAGGTCGCCTTGCTGATCGACATGCCGGTCGCCGGTGCGAATGCCAGTACGCCCACCACGTTTGCGACATTGCGTACGCCGCCATCGGCGGTGATCGTGTTGGCCGGAATCGTATTGGTCCAGTTGCTGTTGCCAGTTGCGATCACATCGAACAGCAACGCGCAGTTACCACCACCTGCAATGTTCGCACCGGTCAATGACACACTGTTCGCGCCCGGCGTCGCCGTCACGGACGTATTGCCTGAACAGGTGGAATATGCGTGTGCCGGATCGGCGACCGTCATGCCGGTCGGCAGCGGATCGGTCAATTGCACATTGGTCAGCGCCAGATTACTGGAGTTGGTCAAACGAATCGTGACCGTCGATTTACCGCCGGACGAAACGCTGGCCGGACTGAAACCCTTGGTTGCCGTCAGCGCCGATGTATAGGTAAGTTGCGCGGTATTGGTCGTGACCGGGCCGGCAGTCTGCGTAGTACCATTGCCGTAGCTCTGGGTTCCACCGACCGTGGCAGTATTCGGAAAAACACCTGCCGGGCCGACCACGTCGACCTGCAATATGCAACTTCCGTCAGCACCCATGCCGTTGTTCGCACGCGCTTGTATGGTTCCGTTGTTCATGCTGACCGACGTCGCCCCGGCAACTGCCGTGATACTGCCGCTACCGCAAGTCGTTGCGGCATTCGGCGGATTGGCGATACGCAGTTGTCCGCCCCCACCGCCCGAGTCGAGTTGCAAGGTGTCGGAAATCGCAACGTTCGTCAGTGCATTCGCCGAACGGTTACCCAGCGTGATCGTCATGCGAACGATCGTTCCTTCCGGGAAGCTGTGCTGTCCAGGTGACGATTCCGCGAATGTCTTGGTTGCGGTCAATACGTCGGCATTGGTCTGTGTCGATGTCGTGTTCGACGAACCGCCGTTACACGTTGCACCGCTGTTGTAGCAAACGCTTCCTGCCGGCAGTACGTTACTGCTGGAAGCAATCGGCGTCGACGACGCCATGGCCCACATCGTGACCGTGCAGGAACCAGGATTGTTGGCATTGCCGCGACCGCCAACTGCATCGATCGTCAGTTGAGGTGCCGTGCTGCCGACCGTGCTCGGAGAAGTAACCGCCGTACAACTTCCAGAGACAGTCGGCGTGTAATTGACACCGTTGATCGTGCCGGTCAAATATGTCTGGCCTTGCGTAAAGGTATCCGTGATCACGACGTTATTGACTGCACCCACGCCGAAGTTCTGCACGGTGATTTGATAACGGATCGGATTACCTGGCGCGACAAAAGTCGGCGATACGCTTTTCAGTACACGCAGATCGTCGAATACGAGAATGTCTGCCGAAGCAGCCTGGCTTTTAATCGCCGGGTTACCGACATTGACCGCACCTTCCGGGATGTTGTTGGTGTAGGTGACCGGTACGCCCGTCGATTGCACGTGGCCGGTAAAATTGACCGTGACCGTGCAATTTCCGCCAGCTGGAATCGAGCCCCCGGTAAGTCGTACGCCCTTGTTATTGTTGATAGCCGTCGCGGCACCACCGCACGAATTCGATACCGAATCGATCGTCAAGCCGGTAGCGGCATTACCACCGCCGATACCATCGATCGGACTGTCATCAAAACTAGTGATACTCAACGCACTATTGCCGCTGTTGCTAAGCGTGATCGTCATGCTGTCGCTCTGTCCATTCGACAGTTGCGAATGCGAGAAAATCTTTGCGATGCTCAACGGTGAACGCACTGTGATGTCGTCCGTCGCATCTGCCTGAGCAGCAATGCCCAGGCTGTTGATGAAACCCGTCGTGCGATCGATTCGATTGGTCTGCGTACTGGAATACGTACCGTTCGTCTGCGCCGCATCCACATTGACTGTGTAACTGCAACTGCCATTCGCAGGAATCGTGCCGCCGGAACTTGTGATGCTGCCGTCACCGACGGCCGGAGCGAACGTACCGCCACAAGTGGTGTTGGCAACCAGAGGCGTCGCCACCTTGATCGTCGACGGGAAGTTATCGGTAATGCCGACACCGCTCATCGATACCGGATTCGGATTGTTCAACGTAATGACCAGCGATGTCGAAGCACCACCAAGAATCAGCGTATTGCTACTGAAGTTCTTGCTGATCTGCGGACGAGACAACGCGCGAATCGTGAATGTCTGCGATACATTGCCAGTGTTCGTGCCGCCGCTGCTGCTGACGGCGCCGTTTGCCAGCTCATACGCATAGCTCGTCGCCGTACCGGTTGAAGTCCCAGCGGTCACTGGAATGTCGATGACGCAACTTCCATCCGTGCCCCCGCTTGCCTGCGGGATCGTACCGTTCACCAGAGAGAGCGCTTGACCGTTCAAATTCGCCGTGAACGTGCCGCCGCAGGTACTGCTCGCCGCCCCGGCAACTTTCAATCCGTTCGGCAAGGTACCAGGCAGCGAATTGCTGAAAGCAACACTGGTTGCAGCTGCCGCGTTATCGTTGTTCGATAATGTGATGCGCAACGTTGCAGTCTCTCCCGGATAAATCCCTTCCGCCGGCAGGATGCCTGTCACCGACGCGGTCACTGCGGCAAATACCGCAGGCGACAATCCCATCGCGATGGCAAGAGAAGCAGAGCGGAGAAGCGGAGCAATTCGAGACGAGGTTCGTACGTGCGACATGGCAGTCAGTTCCAGTGTGTGAATATGAGAAATATTTTTCTTGCGCGACTTTCTCTTGCACAAGATTTCGGATTGGGAATATAAAGATTCCCCTTCTCATGCACACCGAAAACATCGTTAACATTTGCAAACGGATGTGAACTTCCAACACTGCGAGATACGTGATGCAATTTCCTGAAAGGAACTAATTAGTACAAAGACAAAATGTTAAAAGCCGAGGATATAAATGTGAATTGGGAATGCATTGAGTCAAAAAAGAAACATCGTCATATCGCCCTCTTCAAAATTTGCAAAAGTTAACGTTGTTTCTCTCTAAGTCACAGAGCGCTCTACCTATAATCCTGCGAACCCTAAAAATTGTTTTTCAGAAAGTGCGATGTCGTCGCAGGGATAGGTACAGATCAGAGGAAACAAGTGCGCAAAATCTTCACCGGTGTATTGCTGTCCGTTGTTGTCAGTTCATCTGCCTTCGCAGAACCCGAATCCCCCGATACCAATGTCCGCATTACCAAAGAAGGCGTCTGGTATTCCGTATCCCGTGATGAAACGCTCTCCACAATTTCGCTTAAATTCACCGGCGAAATCAGTCACTGGCGTGCAATCGGAAAAACGAACAGCATCGAGAACGACCGCACTATTCCGATCGGAAAAAAGATATGGATCCCGGCGCGATTGCTGACGCCTGTTTCCACTTTTGCAAAGATCAGAAGTTTTTTCGGCCGGGTCGCGATTCGCAGCAGCGACGGCACGAACATCGAACCGAAAATCGGCGCGCAGTTAAAGGAAGGCGACACGCTTACAACCCCAGCCGACAGCTTCGTCTCGCTTGTGCTGGACGACGGAACGCAATTCACGTTGCCGCCGGATAGCTCGCTCAACCTGCGCCTTCTGCGCAAGACGCAATACATTCAAAGCCCGCGCACCGAGTTGTATTTGCAAAAAGGTCGTGTCGAGTCGCAAGTCACGCCATTTACCAAACCAGACAGTCGCTTTGAAGTGTTGAGTCCGCTGGCTGTGTCTGGCGTGCGCGGCACGAACTTCCGCGTGAATTACGATGACAAGCGTGTGTTCAATGAAGTCATTGAAGGCAAGGTATCCGTGCAGCCCGATGCGGCAAAACGCAAGTCGGCCGGCCAGCTTGTTGCTGCCGGCTACGGGACTGTTGTTGAAAACGGCCAGGCACGCAAGCCGGTTCCATTGCTTGCCGCACCGGTACTGGCCGATGGTTACCAGAACCAGGAACGTCTGCCAATCCACTTTTCACTGGCTCAGCCACAGGCTGCAGCATTCCGTGTCAGGATTTCCACCGATCTCGCTGGCGAGAACAATATTGCCGAGGCTGTTGCTGCAGCAAACGATGGCAAGGCCATGCCAAAGGTTGGTGATCTGGAAGACGGCGATTATTTCGTTCACTACAACGCGGTTGATGCAAACGGCCTTTCGGGTATTCGCAATACGTTGCGCTTCCGTGTTGCAGCGCGCCCGTTCCCACCGTTTCTGCAGGCACCGGGAGCCAGGTATCAAGGCACCGGAACGGATCAATTGATTCCGGTAATCATGCAGTGGTCACAGGTCGATGGCATATCACGTTATCGCTTGCAGATCGCCGGCGATCCGGCATTTGGCAGCCCGCTTGTCGATCAGGCAATCGATACTGCAGGTCAGGATCAAGGCCGCCATGTCGCACAGCTGAAAGCCGGCACCTATTACTGGCGTGTGGCTTCCATCGTCAGCACGAACGGCACGAGCCGTCAGGGGCCGTTCGGTGACGCAAAAAAGGTCGATGTAATCAAGAGCCAGAGTGCTCCGGCAGTGACGCTTGGGGAAAAGGACATTCACTTCACATGGAGTGGATCGGAAGGACAGCACTTCACTTTCCAGGCAGCCGACACATCTTCATTCGACAAACCGTTCGTCAGCATCGAGACAGCGCAACCCGAAGTTGCCATCCCGCGCCCCGATGCAGGCATCTATTACGCACGTGTTCGCAGCATCGACGCAGACGGTTTCGTCGGCAGCTTTTCCCCGGCACAAAAATTTGTTGTGCCGATTTACTGGCAAACAGGATATGGCGTTCCGCTGCGTTCACAGGACCAGCCGCTCGGCACTGGTTTCTGACACCGATATCACGTCCGCCTGATTCCCGCCTACCATGACGCCTCGCCCGTACATTGCCAGTTCGCCGCTCAAACGCGAATGGCGCA
This sequence comes from Oxalicibacterium sp., assembly GCF_035565035.1. Taxonomy (GTDB): domain Bacteria; phylum Pseudomonadota; class Gammaproteobacteria; order Burkholderiales; family Burkholderiaceae_D; genus Oxalicibacterium. Next base: position 14,950 of record NZ_DATMTD010000111.1, read on the forward strand.
TCTTTCTGATGCTGATACTGGCTTGCGCCGCACTGCTTGGTTATGTACGCGGCATCGGGCAGACCGATCGTCTTATCTACGACAATCTGGTCAAGGTCACACACCGCCCGGCCATCGGCCAAGTCGCGATCATCGCCATTGACAAGGTCAGCATTGCAAGTCTGGGGCGCTGGCCCTGGGAGCGTCGTGTTCATGCCGATCTTCTCGATATCCTGTCGCGCAGCAAGGCGAAAGCGATTGGCATGGACATCATTTTCTCCGAGCCTGAAACAATCTCCGATGACGATGCGTATCTTGCAGAAGCCATCGAAAAAAATCGTCGTGTCGTCCTGCCCGTCCTGGTCGAACGCACGTCGACTGGCTTGCAAACAACACTGCCACTGTCGCCGTTCAAGACTGCCGCACGTGGTCTCGGCCATACCCATTTCACCTTCGACGCGGATGGCGTAGTACGCAGCGTCTTTCTGCAGGAATCGCTGCAGGATACCGCGTGGCCGCAATTCGCCGTTTCGATCTTCAACGTCGGACGTGACGTGCAGGACGGGCATGTGAAGGCAGGATCGCAAGACGTTGAAAAACTGCGTACAGACGGATTCACTACAGGACACTACGCTCCCGACAGCCTGCTGCATCACCATTTTCTGGAACGCATCCCCTTTGCCGGTCCGCCGGGTCATTTCTCGACAGTGTCGTATATCGATGTCCTGTCGGGCAGAATTCCTCCTTCCTTCTTCGATGGAAAATACGTGCTGATCGGTGCCACCGCTGCCGGTATTGCGTCAATGTTCCCCACGCCCGTAACGACCGAACAGCGCGTGATGTCCGGCATCGAAGTCAACGCCAATATTCTCGCCGGCCTGATCGAGAAACGCGGCATACGCGATGCAGCGCGCTGGGAAGTCGCGCTCTTCACCGTCATTGCGGCGTTTGCAGCCCTCTTCGTCTGCCGTTATTTTTCACCGTTCAGTGCGCTGGGCATGACGGCTGCGCTGCTCTGTTTTGTCAGTCTGGCGACCTATGCCATCTTTCTCGCAGAAATCTGGTTGCCGCCTGGCGCGGCGCTGCTGATGGTGATTGCTGTCTATCCGCTATGGAACTGGCGGCGACTGGAGGCAGCGCTCACCTATCTGGGAGAAGAATTCTCGCGTCTCAATCAGGACGCCACAATGGTCCTGCGCCAACGCAATGAAACCGGCATACAGGACAATTCCGATTTCCTCGATCGCCAGATCAACGCCATCCGACTTGCCGCAGACCATTCGCGCGACATGCATCAGTTCGTCATCGACAATCTCAACAGCATGCCGGATGCCACGCTGGTGCTGTCGCAGAAGATAGAAATGCTGATGTACAACCGTACCGCGAGCGAGTATTTCAAGACAATCGGCCTGAACGAGTCGAATGGTCCGCCGGACATCTACGAAATCTTCTCTCATTTCGATCAGCCGATGGATGCCGGAATACGACGTACGTGGTGCGAAGTCCTACTTCATCCGACCGAGGGCGGTCGTACCGCAGAAAGAGAAACACGCGATGTCAACGGACGCGAGTTCCTGATCAAGTCCGCACCATCGCGCATGGAAGATGGCACGACGCTGGGATGGATCATCTCGCTCATCGATGTGACATCGTTGCGGGCAGCCGAACGTCGTCGTGAAGAAAGCCTCAACTTCATCTCGCACGACATGCGTGTACCGCAATCATCAATTCTTGCGTTGATCCAGCTGCAAAAGAATCCCGCGACCGCCTTCGCCATGCCGGAATTTCTTTCGCGTATCGAACGGTCAGTGGAAACGACATTGAATCTCGCTGAAAACTTCGTGCATCTCGCCAAGGCAGAATCGCAGGCTTATCAATTCCAGGAAACCGATTTTGCATCGATGCTGGCAGAGGCAGCAGACAACATGTGGGCCTTCGCACACAGCAAATCGATCGATATCGTCGTCGATGCCCAGACCGATAATCTCTGGCTCAACGTCGATCGTTCACTCGTGGTTCGTGCACTGGGGAACCTGCTGTCGAATGCCATCAAGTTCAGCCCGGAAGATTCGCGCGTGATCTGTACTGCTCGTCCGGCGATTCGTTCCGGCGGAAATTACGTGCGCTGCTGCATCGCCGATCAGGGACAGGGCATCGATCCATCCAAGCACGACATCATCTTTTCTCCATTTCTCCGTGCGGACGAACAGGGTCGTGACGGCGTCGGCCTCGGCCTTGCCTTCGTCAAGATGGTGATCGAACGACACGGCGGCAAGATTGACCTCACCAGCGCGCCAGGTGCAGGCAGTGCATTTTCCATCACCCTGCCTTGCATGATCGAACCGGTAGAGGCATGAGATGAAACATAAACAGACAGGCATGACAACCGTCCATAAAAGAACTAGAGCAACAGGAAACAACCGATGAAAATAGCCACACTGGAAGATGATCCAATTGAATCGAAATTGATCCATCAAATCGTAACCGCTGCCGGTCACGAATGCGCAACCTTTCATGAAGGGAAAACACTGATCGCCGCCTTGCGTCAACAAGTGTTCGATCTGCTGATTCTCGACTGGCACTTGCCGGACATGACCGGAAAGGATGTCATCGAGTGGGTGCGTGCCAATGTCGGCGAAGACATCGTCGTGATGTTCCTGACGAATCGCGTACTGGAAGAAAACATCGTCACTGGTTTGATGGCAGGCGCCGACGACTACATGACCAAACCGATCCGCGAAGCCGAACTGTCGGCACGCATTCATGCGCTGTCAAAACGAATTCGCCAGCTTCCGCAAACAGGTGCCATGGCCGCCCCTGCGATCAACACGATTGAAGTGGGTATCTTCAGCTTCGATCTGTTTCGCAAGGCCGCCACCGTACGCGGAGAGCCGGTGGATCTGAAGCCGAAGGAGTTCGATATCGCCGTCCTGTTCTTCCAGAACGTCGGTCAGTTGATCTCGCGGGAAAGAATCATGGAAGAAGTCTGGGGTCGCGAGTTGATGATGACGTCGCGCACGCTGGATACCCATATGTCACAGGTCAGAACCAAACTGCAATTAAAGCTGGATAACAATGTGCGTCTGACCACGGTCTACACGATCGGTTATCGTCTCGACGTGTTCTAGGCACTGCTTCCTCACGGCAGCATGACTACCTATGCTGTCGTGACGACTTTTACAACAGATCAAGTCGATAGCCGAGCGTATAGACGGTCGATAGTTTGACGCCGTTCTCCGGCTTGAACATCAGTTTGCGACGCACCTGCGAAATATGCGTATCAATGGTGCGCGATGTCATTACCAGTTCCCTGCCCCATACGCTTTCCATCAGCATCTGGCGTGACACGATGGCGCCGACATTTTTCAGCAGCGTCAGTGCGATGCCGAATTCCTTCGGCTTCAGTTCGATCGTTTCGCCGCGCAGTTCGACCGTGTGCATCAAGTGGTTGAGCCGATACGGGCCGATCTGCATGACCGGTTCCCTTTCGCCGATTTCCCTTTCGCCGATTTCCTTTTCGCGCGGATGCAGACGGCGTCCCAGCGCGTGAATGCGTGCCAGCAGTTCTGCACCACGTATCGGCTTCAACATGTAATCATCGCCGCCCGCCATCAACGCCGCGACGATGTGTTCCTGCAAATCGTGATTGGAGAGAAACAGCACCAGCGATTCCAGACCCAGTTCGTTGCGTACCTTTTTCAGTACGTCGAACCCTGTCATGTCCGGCAGACGCCAGTCGAGAATCAACAGATCGAATCGCGAAGAAGGAAGAATCGCCAGCAAGGTTGTCCCGGTACCGAACAATTCGCATGCATGTCCGGCCTCCTCCAGCACCTGCCGTATCAGCCTGGCTTCATCGGGATCATCTTCAAGTACCGCGATATGCATGTCTTATCCTAGTTATTATCCAGCGCAGGCAGGGATAGACGAAAAACTGCACCGCCGCGTACACCGTTTACAAAATCGATGGTGCCGCCATGCTGGTCAACGACGGCCTTGACGAACGACAGGCCGAGACCCGCGCCTTGCTGCAACGGCTGATCTGCGCGATAGAACGGCGTGAACAGCGACGCCTGATCCTTCTGCGCAATGCCCTCGCCCTGATCGGCGATCTCGCATACCACGCGTGTCGAAGATTGACTGCGATCCACCGTCAACCGGCACGATACGACCGATGAAGCCGGTCCGTACTTGATTGCGTTCGACAGCAGATTCGATACCGCCCGCACCATCAGCGAGCGGTTGACGTTCACCGGATAACTCTCTTCTTCTGCATGCGTCTCGACGCGAATCGATTTCTTGCTGGCCAGCGCCCACATGTCGTCGGTGGCATCGGCAAATATGTCCAGGAAATTCTCTTCGTTGAAATGATAGATCTTCGATTCCGCCTTGGCGAGATGAACAAAGTCATCTGCCAGCATCAACGTGCTGTGGGCTGAACGTTCGATCTTTGCGAAAAGCTCGTCCAGATCAAGGGCCGTGCTGCTTTTCTTCTGCAGTTCGAGCAATGCAAGAATTGCCGATTGCGGTGCACGCATGTCGTGCGATATCAGGGTCAGTTGTTCACGGGCGCGTTTCAGTTCGACCTGATTTTCCACACGCAATCTGACGATTGCAGGACTGAAAGGCTTGGTGACGTAGTCCATCGCCCCCAGTTGCAGACCGCGGGTTTCTGCGGCGACATCGCCAAGTGCGGTAATGAAGATGACGGGAATGTTGCGTGTGCGGCGATTTTCTTTCAGACGTCGACAGACTTCATAGCCATCGATACCGGGCATCATTACGTCCAGCAAAATCGCATCGGGTTGTGACGAGACGGCGAGCTCTGCCGCCTTCTCACTCTCCGTCGAGAAAATGACCTCGTAATCGTCCCCGAAAATATCCGCCATCAATTCGATATTGGATCGTTCGTCATCAACGACCAGTATCTTTGCCTGCTGCACTCGCATTCTTGTCTTTCATGAAACTGTTCTCGGCATCAGTCGCTATGGTATATGCACAAGCGTCATGCACACCATCTGCTTTGCGCCGCATACAACAGTTTTCTTCCATGAAGATGCCATTCCAATATCGTTTATCTATTCTTTCGACGTGAATCTCGCAACCAGACGATCCACACGAACGAGTGCAGCGGGGAAAGCAAGCTGCTCAAGCGCCGCACTCAGTTCCTGCAGTTCTGCATCGACGCCGCAATGTTGCAATACCTCGGCGAGCGTCACAAAAGATTTTCGTGCCTTCAGGCTGTTGTTTGCGATATCGACGCGCAATGACGAAAGCTGTGCAACGATGGCTTTTCTTTCATCGTCTGCAAGAGTCCGGATATCCTGTTTTGCCAACTCTGCAGACGATGGCGCGGTAATCAACGTCGCCGCTGCTGCAAGCGCGGTATTCAGTGCCTGCTCAAACGGCACGAACAAGGCGCTGGCTTTTTCAGTATTGCCTCCGTGATAGGCACGCTCGATTGCATCTGCCACGTTGCGCAAGTCCTCTGCACCCAACGTTGCGGCCACTCCCTTGATCGTGTGGGCAAGTCGTTCGGCGTCCTCGTACCGCGCTTGCGCATGCAATACAGGCAGCTCGATTGCCGACTGACTGTAGCGTTCGTGAAAACTCAGAATCAACCTGCGTAACAATGTCCGCTTTCCATTGGTGCGAACCAGCGCGAGTGGAATGTCGAACGGCGGCAATTCATCCGGCACACCTTCTTCGTTGACGACAGGCTCTGCGAGAACACCCTCGTCCTCTTCAGGCCGCTGCTGACGCGGCTTGTCGCCCAGCCAATAGGCGAGCGTTTGCGTCAGCAGATCGGGATCGATCGGTTTCGTGATGTGATCGTTCATGCCTGCTGCCAGGCTTTTTTCGCGATCACCGCTCATCGCGTGCGCGGTCATTGCAAGAATCGGCAAATCGTCGAAGCGTGTTTCACTGCGAATCAGGCTCGCTGCCGTCAGGCCGTCCATTTCGGGCATCTGAATATCCATCAATACCAGGTCGAAAGTTTCCGCGCGAATGCGTTCAACGCCGATACGCCCGTTCTCCGCAATCTCGACACGAATACCGAGATCGTTCAGCAGTTCGATTGCCAGTTCGCGATTAAAAGGATTGTCCTCGACCAGCAGAATGCGACGCCCGGCCAGATTGGCAGGAATGTTTTCTCCCGACGACATGCGACGACTGCCCGGGATTCTGAACGGCGCATCATGTCGCAGGACGAACATTTCGGCAATCGTATCAATCAGGACGGATTCGTTGACCGGCTTGATCAGAAACCCGTCGAGACCGACATCGTTCGCCAGCGCCATCACTTCCTCGCGGCCGAACGCCGTCACCATCAGGATGGCCGGCAGGCGCGACAACGATGTATCGTTCTTGATACGGCGCGATGTTTCGATGCCGTCCATGCCGGGCATGCGCCAGTCCATCAGTACCAGATCGAATGGCGCACTGTCGCGTGAGGCGCTGTTGAGCAATGCCAGTGCGTCCTCACCCGATTCAACTGCCTGTACATCAAAACCGTTGGCAGCCAGCATCGTACGCAACACTTCGCGCGCATTGGCATTGTCGTCGACGATCAGCACGCGCTTGCCGCGCAATTCGGCAAGCCTTGCACCGATCCGCGCCGGTAGCGCGATATTGCCGATACCAAGCGACGTCGTGAACGAAAATGTACTGCCTTTGCCCGGTTCGCTTTCGACCCAGATGCGCCCGCCCATCATTTCCGCCAGCTGCTTGCTGATTGCAAGGCCGAGACCGGTACCGCCGTAACGACGCGTGATCGATGTGTCGGCTTGCGAGAACGAACGGAACAAGCCTTCAATCTGCTGCGGCGTCATGCCGATGCCGGTATCACGCACGTCGAATCGCAACATGACGGTTTCTTCATTGACCTGATCGGTTGAAACGGTCACGACGATTTCACCGCTCTCGGTAAACTTGACAGCATTGTTGACCAGATTGACGAGAATCTGCCCGAGGCGCAATGAATCGCCGACCAGATAACGTGGTGTCTGCGGCATGATCGCGAAGACGATTTCAATGCCTTTTTGTTCGGCCTTCAATCCGACGATGTCGGACAGATTATCCAGCAGCTCTTCGAGCGAGAATGTCATCTGCTCCAGCGCCATCTGACCGGCTTCGATCTTCGAAAAATCCAGAATGTCGTTGATGATATTCAGCAGTGCATGCGCCGAATAATCGATTTTTGTCAGATAGTTGCGTTGCTTCTGCGTCAGTTCGGTACGTTGCGCCAGATGCACCATGCCGATCACCGCATTCATCGGCGTGCGGATTTCGTGGCTCATCATCGCCAGGAAGGATGACTTGGCCAGCGCGGCCTGTTCCGCTGCCAGCTTGGCCAGTTCCAGCGCCTTCGCCTGATTCTTCATGTCGGTGACGTCGAGCCATACACCGTTGAACATCGCACCACCATCCGGCGTGCGACGTACGGTTGCCAGCGTTTTAAGCCAGAGTCGGCGCGAACCGTTTTCCACCAGGATATCGAAATCCAGCGGCTCCAGCGTTTGCACGCTGTTCATGATGCGTTGCGCGGCGCCGTTATCGTCGCCGTCCACTGCCTGCATCAGGCCGGCACCGACCGGCCCTTCGATCTTGCGCAACATGTCCACCGGTCTGCCATGCAGATCAGACGCCTTGTTACTGACGAAAAGAAAACGTCGCCAGCCATCAGCACGCACATGCATCTGGAATACCGCGCCTGGGATGGCATCGGTCAGATCGACCAGTTGTTCCGACAACCTGCGTGCCTCGGCACTGGCCGCTGCTTCCAGCGCCAAGCGGTCGGCGCGCTGCATCGTATCCCGGAACACCTTCAGCGCGTTTGCCATCTTTCCGACTTCGTCACGGCGCGTCGTATCGGCAATTTCATCGTTGTAATTACGATCGGTCAATCTTCCCATGATGTCGGCAAGATGACGGATAGGTCGCGAGATTTGCGTGATCGTCACATAGCCCGACAATGCCAGCACCAGCAGCAGGCCGATACTCACGCCCAATGCTGTGGTGACGATCGTGTTGTTGGTCGTTTCGCTGAGTCGTGTCGACGTTGTTTCAAAATTGTCGATCGATTCGTTACGCAATCCGTCCATCATGTGCTGCAGCGTGCCGAGCGACGGTTCGAAATCATCATGAATGATCACCAGTGCGCGATCACCACGCCAGCGACTGGCGTAATCGATGACATTGGCGGCGGAACTGAATACCTTTGCAGATTGCGCAGTGATGGCGTCAAGCTGCGCACTTTCGTGCGGGATCAGCATCTTGATTTCACTGATTTTTTCGCTGAACTGTCGATGCAGATCCGCCAGCACAGTCTGTCGCGAACGCATCTTTTCTTCTTCCTGCTCGGTCAGCACCGCATAAACTAGACGGCTCGAATAACCGAGATCAAGCAATGCATCGCTGATCAGCAACGCGCTGCGCGCCTCGTGCGAAATCAGCGAACGGTAATCACTGTCCACGCCTTTCATGTTGATCGTCGAATACACCGTGATGGCGATCGAAATGATCCCCAGCAGTCCGACCAGCAGGACGATCTTGATGGCAATACCGAGGTTGGAAAAGTATTTCATTTCCTTGGCGCGCTCCGAAGAGGGGGAGTATGGGAGGAAGTCCGCAGCACGTTCTTTAGTTCGTTGCCTGCGGTCGGTTTTTCACGGATGGCATTGCGCAATTCGATGACAGCTTGATCCGTACCGATCTGTCTCGTGAAATGACGTGTCACGACGTCGTAGATTGCCACCTTCACGGGAGGAATATTTGCATTCCCCATTGCGATCGAACCCATCATCGTGCGCCGCATGTTGGCACCGCGCATATCGGAAATGGCTTTCCTGCCGCAATAGTCGAACGCTGCAGTCGACACGTCGACACGTGCCGGCGCCGCGCCGGTCGCCACATTCAATGCTGACTGAAATGACGGTTGCATCATCGTGGAGGCCAGCGTCAACTGGGCATCACGGCGCTCTTTCGGCAACTTGAACATGATGAACTGATCGCTGTTGAACAGGAACACACCTTGCGTATCAGGAAAACGGAAACAATAATAATCCCGGTTAGGCACCAATCCGCGATGCGCAAACTCGCCGTCAACCCAGCTACCCTGCACCTGCAACAAGGCCTTTCCCTCGCGAACCATGTCGGTTGCCTGATCCCAGCGCCTTTTTGAAAAACCGGCGTCGATATAAGTGCGCAGCTTGCTCATTCTTTCGAAGATTTTTTTCAGCAATGCCGGTCTCAATGCGGCTGGATCGAGATCGATAAAAGCCTTGCGATAAAACTCCGCGCCGCCGGTCGATACTGCAACCGATTCGAACAGCAACGTGTGTTCCCACGCTTCACTTCCGATTGCAATTGGCAGCACACCAGCCTGTTTCGCCTTGTCCAGCAGAACGATCAAATCGTTCCACGTATCCGGTTCCTTGCCGCCCAGTTTATCGAACAAGGACTGGTTGACCCACAGCCAGTTCGTCGAATGGGCATTGACCGGCGCAGCAACCCAGTTGCCGTTGTATTTGGACAGCGCCTGAATGGCGATCGGTACCACCTCATCCCATTCTTCCTTGCGGGCCAGCTCGTTCATGTTGGTCAACAACCCCAAACGCGCCCAGGCATGAATGTCATGACCGATCATCTGTGCAGCGGTCGGTATTCGCCCGGCGGCAACACGTTCACGCAAAACATTCGTGTAACGCGCTGTTCCGCTACCGGCTGCAACACCTTCCTGCCAGACAAGTCCCCGCTCCTGCATGGTGTGCTTGATCACATCCATGCTGGCTCGCTCACCACCCGATACCCACCAATGGAAAACGTCGACTTCCTTGTTCTGCGCAAAAACGCTACCGGCCAATAAACCAGCAGAGACGCACCAGACAACAGACAGTAATCTGCTCAACCGAGTCATCGCGGCAGCTTGGAAAAAAGAAAAGGAGAAAGAAGGAACATGATGAAGCCAGGGAGATAACGGTCCGTCAAATCTCACGTGCGCCGAACAGCGCCAGCCAATGCTTGCTGATCGAGTGTCTTGAAAACGACTGTTGGCCTGCCCAGCAGGAGTCGAACCTGCGACCTACGGCTTAGAAGGCCGTTGCTCTATCCAACTGAGCTATGGGCAGCAATTGCCTGAATTGACGCAAAGCGCATGCGAAATCACACGCAAATTGCGTGCCGCATTATGCCTTGTTTATGGGGGTGTTTCAATGTTGCAACGCCGCGATACCTTGCGCGAGCTTGATTCACATACCGCAAGAGGGATAAACGATATTTATTGCCTGATCTGATCCACCATCGCATAACCACGTGCAAATCCTGCCGCCAACGCTGCCCCCTGCGAAGAGTAATCACTGTCGTCGCCCGACTCTGCAACGAGTTCGCTTTCTGCACCGGCGTCTACGCCTGGCTCACACACACGCACGGTGTAGTCCCATTTCGTTTTGGCTTTTTCCTTTTGCAGCGCGCTGACATGCACTTCCATTCCCTTGTAGAGCTCTGTACTCCAGTTCGATTGAATATCCATGGTTCGCCCTCTCAGTTCAGATGGAATGATGATACGAGTGAACGCTGTGGATTGGGAGAAGGAACCGGCTCTTCCTGCGGCACTGGATGTTCGCCTGGCAGTGGTTCCTCGATCGGCTCCGGCACGGGCGCCCTGTGCATTTTCAGATCCGTCATTTCATCGAACGATTCGCAGCGAATCTTCCCCTGCGCGAGAATTTCCTGCATTGGGTTGCTATACATGACCATTATTCCTCCTTGTGCGTCGCCTTGAACACCGTGACGAGAAGACATTCCGGACGACAATGTAGTTCCAACTCTCAACAAAATGATGATTAATTATTAATTCTCCTACATTCGGATGGCCGATTGTCTGATTGGTATTCATTCCTCTGGCCCTTAGCATGACAATACTATTTAACGAGGAGGACTTATGCCGAATCAAAAACCTACTGCCCAGAATAAGAAATCCGCCAAATCTGCGGATTCCACGTCCGACAAGCAAAAGTCGAACGAAAAGAAAATCGATACAAGGGAGGAATTTGAAAAGATCGATACGGAGTCCGAATTTTCCGTTATCGAGGCCTTACGCGAACCACGTAAATAAAACCGGGTTATGCGAACGCTGCTTGGCAGCGAAGGTGTGGGACAAGCGGCCGGAAGGCCGCTTTTTTGCGAACTCAACCTGCCATGACAAGCACGTCGCCACTCGACGTCATGAACCTGGTCGGGTTCGTGGGATCCGGCTCCAGATATTCGGCATCATCAGTTACATAGCATTCCGTCCCCGGCCTGAAATTGGTCGGCGTCAGCTTGATCACGGTACAAACAGCGCCAGTCGTCTGGTTTTTGAATTCGCCAACAATGAATGTACTGGACATGAAAATAGACAATGCAATTGAAAGATGCGATTACATAACAGAGTTCATGTTGTCACAATCCCATGAATATGGCGCACGAAGGCGCGTGAATTAACGGAGCTGTCAAGCGTATGAAATTGCCGAGCCGTGGCAATCAGGATGCGAAAAAGTGAAGAAGAAAAAAAAGGGTTTGGAAGAAAAATCTTCCAAACCCTTGATCTACTGCAAATTCTGGTCGGAGTACTAGGATTCGAACCTAGGACCCTCTGGTCCCAAACCAGATGCGCTACCGGGCTGCGCTACACTCCGAAAGAAAGAGATCATACCCTAATAATTGGACTATCGTCAACGGGTAAAGTGCCATTCATCGATAATATTTACAACTTCACGCTGTCAGTTTCGCAGCAATCCGCTTGGCCATTTTCTCGGCAAGATCGGCGTCGCGTGCTTCTACCATCACACGAATCAGCGGTTCGGTTCCCGATGCCCGAATCAGGACGCGACCTGCATCGCCCAGTTCGCTTTCAACGGCATCCTTTTCGGCCAGCAAGTCCTTGTTTTTCTTCCAGTCGAAACCCGGCGCAACTTTGACGTTGATCAAGGTCTGCGGGAACATCGCAATATCTTCCGTCATTTGCGCCAGGTTCTTGCCACTGCGCTTCAGAGCAGACAGGATTTGCAGCGCGGAAATGATACCGTCTCCTGTCGTGTGCTTGTCCAGGCAAAGCATATGGCCCGACCCTTCCCCACCCAACAACCAGCCACGCTCCTGCAATGCTTCCAGTACGTAACGATCGCCAACGTTGGCGCGTACAAATCCGATACCCATTTTCTTGAACGCCACTTCCAGCGCCATATTAGTCATCAACGTACCTACTGCGCCATCGACGGCTTGTATATTCATCCTGTCGCGCACAATAACGTACAAGAGCTCATCGCCGTTATAGATGCGACCGGATGCATCGACCACGATCAATCGGTCCGCATCGCCATCGAGTGCAATTCCGAGATCGGCATGATTGGCACGCACTGCTTCAACCAGCGCGGCGGGCGCCGTGGCACCCACCTTTTCGTTGATATTGAAACCGTTCGGCTGATTACCGATGGCAACCACTTCGGCGCCGAGTTCGTGGAATACATCCGGCGCAATGTGATAAGCCGCACCGTGCGCACAGTCGACCACCATTTTTAGTCCGCGCAAATCCAGTTCGTTCGGAAATGTACTCTTGCAGAATTCGATATATCGTCCGCGCGCATCGTCGAGACGTTTCGCACGCCCCAGTTTTTCCGATTCCACGCAATTCATCGGCAGGTCGAGCGCCGCTTCGATTTGCAGTTCAACCGCATCGGGCAGCTTGTTGCCGGATGCCGAAAAAAACTTGATGCCGTTATCGTCGTACGGATTATGCGAAGCCGAAATCACCACGCCGGCCGACAGTCGCAATGCGCGCGTCAGGTAGGCAATCGCCGGTGTCGGCATCGGACCGGCCAGCATGACATCAACACCCGCCGCGGAGAATCCGGCTTCCAGTGCGGCTTCCAGCATATAGCCGGAAATTCGGGTGTCCTTGCCAATCAACACGACCGGTCGGTTGCCCGCAATCTCCGCCTTTGCCAATACGCTACCTGCGGCATAGCCCAGGCGCATTACAAAATCCGGGGTAATCGGTGCTGTTCCTACTCGTCCACGTACGCCATCGGTACCAAAATATTTACGCGTCATTTTATTATTTTCCAATTTCCGTTCAGGCCAATGCCTGCCATACCGCCAGCGCGTCCACTGTTTCTGCCACATCGTGTACGCGCACAATTTTTGCGCCGTGCTTCACGGCAGCCAGTGCGCCTGCAAGACTGCCCGCCATTCGTTGCTCCACAGACTTGCCGGTCAGCTGGCCAATCATCGACTTACGCGACACGCCCGCCAAAACCGGCAAATCCAGTTCTTCCTGCAACCGTCCGATATTCTTCAGCAATGTCACATTGTGTTCAAGCGTTTTGCCGAAACCAAAGCCGGGATCAATGCACAAACGATTCGGCACAACCCCCGACTGCTGCATCAGACCGATGCGTTCGCGCAAAAATTCCCGCACTTCCACATAAACATTCAGATATTCCGGCTGCAATTGCATGGTTTGCGGATCGTTCTGCATGTGCATGACGCAGAGCGCGCAATCTGACTGTGCAACAATCTGCAACGCGCCTTCTGCACGAAAACCATTGATGTCATTGATCATATCCACACCCGCAGCAATGACTTCGCGCATGACGCCCGGCTTGCACGTATCGACCGATAATGGTTTACCGCAATCGCGCAATGCAAACACGAGCGGCATGACACGATCAAGTTCTTCCTGTAGCGTTAGCGACTGTGCTCCCGGGCGCGTCGATTCACCGCCAATGTCGATAATATCGACGCCGGCAGACATCATTTCCTCCGCATGCGACAACGCAGCATCCAGCGAATAATATCGGCCTCCGTCGGAAAAAGAGTCTGGCGTGACATTCAATACGCCCATGACCAGCGGACGTGCGGCCCGGTCGACAGGAAAACGATAACGGCCGAATTGCAGGTGGGTAGAAGTCATTCCAGGAGAAGAAACAGTAGAGACAAATAAAAAGGGCGAGGATCACTCCTCACCCTGTATGCATTCGCATTAAATCAAATCATCGAGACAACTCGATCTTCGAGTCGTCAGGCTGGTGCCGTCGCATTCGGCGTCACGTCGGAAGGGCTGTCCGGCGACGGATTCTTGACTGGCAAGCCCGCTTTAGGCGGACGCGGATCGCGACCTTCCATGATGTCGTTGATCTGATCCGAATCGATCGTTTCCCAATCCAGCAGCGCCTTGGCCATGACTTCGACCTTGTCGCGGTTTTCCTCGAGCAGTCTGCGCGACAACGCATACTGAGTATCCAGAATATTGCGGATTTCCAGATCGACTTTTTGCTGCGTCGCTTCCGATACCGTTTTCGAACTCATGCGACCAAAGTACGCATCCTGTTCGGTATCTTCATAGACCATCGTTCCCAGCGTTTCAGACATGCCGTAACGCGTCACCATCGCACGAGCCAGTTTGGTGGCACGCTCAAAGTCATTTGATGCGCCGGTCGACATCTGGTGCATGAAAATTTCTTCCGCAATACGACCGCCAAACAGGATGGAAATTTCTTCCAGCATCTTGTCTTTGTACATGTTGACACGGTCATGTTCCGGCAATTGCCACGTCAGACCGAGAGCAAAACCGCGCGGCATGATCGTCACTTTATGGACCGGATCGGCCTTCGGCAACAGCTTGGCGACAACTGCGTGACCGGACTCATGGAAAGCCGTATTGCGACGCTCTTCTTCACGCATGACAGCCGATTTACGCTCCGGCCCCATCACGATCTTGTCTTTCGCATCCTCGAAGTCCTGCATTTCGACCAAGCGCTTGTTGCGACGTGCGGCAAACAATGCTGCTTCGTTGACCAGGTTGGCCAAATCGGCGCCGGAGAAGCCCGGCGTCCCGCGCGCGAGGATGCCTGCCTGAACGTCGGTCGCGATAGGCACCTTGCGCATGTGCACCATCAGAATCTGTTCACGACCGCGAATGTCCGGCAAGCCGACAATAACCTGACGATCGAAACGACCCGGGCGCAACAACGCCTTGTCCAGGACATCTGCACGGTTGGTTGCCGCGATCACGATCACGCCGGCATTCGGCTCGAAGCCATCCATCTCAACCAGCATCTGGTTCAACGTCTGTTCACGCTCATCGTTACCACCGCCCATGCCGGCACCACGATGACGACCGACCGCGTCGATCTCGTCGATGAAGATGATGCAAGGGGCATGCTTTTTCGCATTCTCGAACATGTCGCGTACACGCGAGGCACCGACACCAACGAACATTTCAACAAAGTCCGAACCCGAAATCGTGAAGAACGGCACTTTCGCTTCGCCCGCGATTGCGCGCGCCAGCAAGGTTTTACCGGTACCTGGAGGACCAACCATCAGCACGCCTCGTGGAATGCGTCCGCCCAGCTTCTGGAATCGCGAAGGATCACGCAGGAATTCAACCAGTTCGGTCACTTCCTCCTTGGCTTCGTCGCAACCGGCGACGTCGGCGAAGGTCACGGCATTTTGTGTTTCATCCAGCATGCGCGCCTTGGACTTGCCGAACGAGAACGCCCCGCCCTTGCCGCCGCCTTGCATCTGACGCATGAAAAATACCCAAACGCCGATCAGCAACAACATCGGGAACCAGGAAATGAAAATCTGCGACAGGAACGATTGTTCCTCAGGTTGCTTGATGTCGAACTTGACGCCATTGTTGACGAGATCGCCGATCAGTCCGCGGTCCAGAATCGTCACGGCCGATTTGACCTTTCGTCCGTCCACAGTGGTCGCAACAATGGTGCGATCCTCGATCGTTGCTTCCTTGATCCGTTTGGCCTTTACTTCATCCAGCAGATCCGAATAGGCGATCGGCGTGGCAGCACCGGCAGCCGTACGGCCGTCGAACTGCTTGAACACGGTGAAAAGGACCATCCCGATGACCACCCAGATGGCGGCCTTGGAAAACATGTTGTTCACTAGGACTCCTTGGACGCAAACGCGTCTTTTATACTTGAAATGTAAGTTGATTCTACTCGTAAACACCGGGACGTGCAGTATCCGGTATGGGGGTCGAATTCACCGAAACAAGTCTGAAATTCGCTTCAAAGCGGATTTTTCAGAGTTTTCCCGAGCAAAAACACTTCTGACGATTTATCCCGGCTGGCTTTCGGCTTCTTTTGCGTCACAGTTTTGAATTCCTGCCGGAATTTTTCTATCAGGTAATTGTAGCCGGAGCCATTGAAGCACTTCACCAATAGCGAGCCGGATGGCTTCATGTGATGCTGCGCAAAATCCACTGCCAAATCGACAATATCCTGCACCCGCGCCGCGTCAGCGATCGCAATACCGGAAAGGTTCGGCGCCATATCCGATAGCACAAGATCAACTTTACGACCGTTCAGGACCTGCTCAAGCTGAACCAGCACATCCTGTTCACGAAAATCGCCCTGGATAAAATGCACATCGGCGATCGGCTCCATCGGCAGCATGTCCAGTCCGATGATCGTGCCGTTGATGCCGCCGCCTGCTGCGCCGGCCAGCTTGTTGCGTGCGTATTGCGACCAGCTTCCCGGCGTCGAGCCCAGGTCAACAATAATCTGCCCCGGCTTGATGAGCTTTTCGTCCTCGTCGATTTCCTTGAGTTTGTAGACAGCGCGCGCGCGATAGCCTTCTTTCTGCGCCTGCTTCACATACGGATCGTGAATGTGATCGTGCAGCCAGTTTTTGTTTAATTTCTTCTTTGCCATTCGCGTAGAATACTTGTTTTAAATTTGCGGGCAAAATTGCACCGGATTGCTCAGGCAGACGGACGATTTCCGCACCATTCTGTACATCATGTTGAAACTTACACCGGCTGAACGCAGTGCCTTGCGCGCCGAAGCTCACGCTCTCAGTCCCGTCGTCATCATCAGCGAGGACGGCCTGAAACCCAGTGTCATCAAGGAAATCGACAGCAGCCTCGATTCACACGGCTTGATCAAAATTCGCGTCTTTGGCGACGATCGCGACGCGCGCGTGGCAATCTACGACACCATTTGCGAAAAACTCGATGCCGCACCGGTTCAGCATATTGGCAAATTGCTGGTCGTCTATCGCCCGAAAAAGGAAGCGCAGAAATCCGCCAGCCCGACACGCGGCAAAGGCATGCGCGAAGTCACCATCGTCAAGCCAAGTCCGAGTGGCACAAAACGGCCATCGGTTACCAAGGTCATGGTCAAGGGAAACGAGCGCGTCACGCAAGGTGGTTCGATCAAGCGCGCCAAACCGCGTCAAAAAAGCTCGAAGAAATCGTCGCTCGGAAACTAGCGATACGGTTTACGCTTTTCAGCGAATCTTCAGAATCAGAGCAAGGCCCAGCAGGCTCTGCACAATATAAATTCCGGTGGATGCAGCGTGCAAAATGCCGAACTGTCTTCGGGCATCGGCAACCTGCGACAGTTCTGTCGTCCCGTGCAGAACCAGGCGCAATTCCGCCATGTAGGGTTGTAGGCCGAAATAGCCGACCAGCGTACACAATGCCATCCCGAGGACAAGATAGTCGACTGTTCGGGATGGAGATGACGCATCCGGTTTGCGTGACGACAGCCACTGCAGAGCGAACAATATCATTGCGCAAACGATAGACAACCAGGCGATTACACGGAACAGACTGCCGGCAATCGTTCCCGCCAGCGCCCTGTCAGCCAGAGTTGCAAACAGCATCGGCGCGACGATGAATCCTGTCGACCACAATGCCCCCACCCAGAGGGTGGCGATCAGCAACCGGCTGCGTTGCAGCATCATCAGATGTAACGAACTTTCAGGACTTCATATTCACGTACACCTGCCGGCGCTTCGACTGCGACGACATCGCCTTCGTGCTTGCCGATCATGGCGCGTGCAATCGGTGATGTAACCGAAACTTTTTTCTCTTTCAGATCCGCCTCGTCAATACCAACGATCTGGTAGGTGACCTTTTCGCCAGACTCCAGATCTTCCAGATCGACCGTCGATGCAAACACGACGCGTCCATCGGCTTCCAGTGTTTTCGGATCGATGATCTGCGATGAACCCAGTTTGCCTTCGATATCGGCGATTCGGCCCTCGATAAAGCTCTGACGTTCCTTCGCAGCATCGTATTCAGCGTTCTCGGACAAGTCGCCTTGAGCGCGTGCTTCGGAAATGGCATTGATGACTGCAGGGCGATCCTTGGTTTTCAAACGCTGCAATTCTTCCTTCAGAAGATTTGCACCATTGAGGGTAATAGGTGTGCTCATGATTTTCGATCAATATAAGTGGAAAACCACAGAGGCCGCAGATGACACCGGGAAACCCGATGCCGTCTGTGACCTCTGTGGTTTAGTTTTGACTCTGGGCTTAGTGTAAAGTTTTATGCAGGCCTTGTAAATCGTAGACGTGCAACTCGTCCAGATGGGCCATACCCTCCACTGCAGCTTCCGCGCCGGCAATAGTTGTATAGGTCGTCACACGCGCTGCCAATGCCGAAGTACGAATCGTACGCGAGTCGGCAATCGCACTACGCTTCTCTTCTACCGTGTTGATGACCAAGGCGATCTCTTCGTTCTTGATCATGTCGACGATATGCGGACGGCCTTCGGCAACCTTGTTGACCGATTGCACCTCGATGCCGGCGGCGCTGATCGCTGCCGCCGTGCCTTTCGTTGCGACCACTGAAAAACCGATTTCCACCAGGTCTTTGGCAATCTGCACCGCACGCGGCTTATCGCTGCCTTTGACACTCAGGAACACTTTGCCGGAACGCGGCAACTTGATGCTGGCGCCAAGTTGCGATTTGACGAACGCTTCGCCGAAGGTTTTGCCAACGCCCATCACTTCACCGGTCGACTTCATCTCAGGTCCGAGAATCGTATCGACGCCAGGGAATTTAACGAATGGGAACACCGCTTCCTTGACGCTGAAATATTCAGGCACAACTTCGTTGATGATGCCTTGGCTGTCGAGCGATTGGCCGACCATGCAACGTGCCGCAATCTTCGCGAGTTGCAGACCGGTTGCCTTCGAGACATACGGCACGGTACGCGATGCGCGTGGATTGACTTCGAGCACGAACACGACGTCTTGCAACTTGCCGTCGATCTCTTGCTGTTGAATCGCGAACTGCACGTTCATCAGGCCGACCACGTTCAAGCCTTTTGCCATCAACGAGGTTTGGCGCTTCAGTTCGTCGATCGTTTCCTGCTTCAGCGAATACGGCGGCAACGAACATGCGGAGTCACCGGAATGCACGCCTGCTTGTTCGATGTGTTCCATCACACCGCCGATGAAGGTGCGTTCGCCATCGGACAGGCAGTCGACGTCGACTTCGATCGCATCGTTCAGGAAGCGATCGAGCAGCACCGGCGAATCGTGCGAAACCTTGACTGCTTCACGCATATAGCGTTCGAGGTCGCGTTGTTCGTGCACGATTTCCATCGCGCGGCCACCGAGAACGTACGACGGACGCACCACCAGCGGATAACCGATTTCCTGTGCGAGGCGCAATGCATCTTCTTCGGTGCGTGCGGTACGGTTTGGCGGTTGACGCAGTTTGAGGTCGTGCAACATTTTCTGGAAACGTTCGCGATCTTCTGCGGCGTCGATCATGTCAGGCGAGGTACCGACGATCGGTACGCCGTTGGCTTCCAGATCGAGTGCCAGTTTCAATGGGGTCTGACCGCCGTACTGCACGATCACGCCGTGCGGCTTTTCCAGCGCGACGATTTCGAGCACGTCTTCCAGTGTCAACGGTTCGAAATACAGACGGTCGGATGTGTCGTAATCGGTCGAAACGGTTTCCGGATTGCAGTTGACCATGATGGTTTCGTAACCGTCTTCGCGCATTGCCAGCGCGGCATGCACGCAGCAATAATCGAATTCGATACCCTGGCCGATACGGTTAGGACCGCCGCCGAGCACCATGATTTTTTTCTTGTTGGTCGGTTGCGATTCGCACTCTTCTTCGTACGTCGAATACATGTACGCAGTGTTGGTAGCGAATTCGCCGGCGCAGGTATCGACCCGTTTGTAGACCGGATGAATATTCATCGCGTGACGTTGTTCGCGCACCGCCTTGTCGGTCGTCTTCAGCAATTTGGCCAGACGACGATCGGCAAAACCTTTTTGCTTCAGCTTGAACAAGGTGCCTTTATCGATGGCGGACAACGATTGTGTTTCCAGCCACAGTTCGATGTCGACGATTTCCTTGATCTGCGCGAGGAACCACGGATCGATGTGCGTCAGGCCGTGCACTTCTTCCAAAGAGAAACCTTGAGCAAATGCATCGCCAACGTACCAGATACGTTCCGGACCTGGCTCGCCAAGTTCTTCCTCGATCGTTTCGCGGTCGGTGGTTTTTTCATTCATGCCATCGACGCCGACTTCCAGACCGCGCAACGCTTTCTGGAACGATTCCTGGAAGGTGCGGCCGATCGCCATCACTTCGCCGACCGATTTCATCTGCGTCGTCAGATGGCTGTCGGCTTGCGGGAATTTTTCAAATGCGAAACGTGGAATCTTGGTGACGACGTAGTCGATCGACGGTTCGAACGAAGCCGGCGTTGCACCGCCTGTGATTTCGTTACGCAATTCGTCGAGCGTGAAGCCCACTGCCAGCTTCGCTGCGATCTTGGCGATCGGAAAACCGGTTGCTTTCGATGCCAGCGCAGACGAACGCGATACGCGCGGATTCATCTCGATGACGATCATGCGGCCGTCTTCCGGATTGATCGAAAACTGCACGTTGGAACCGCCGGTATCGACGCCGATTTCACGCAGCACCGCGATCGATGCGTTACGCATGATCTGGTATTCCTTGTCGGTCAGCGTTTGTGCCGGTGCGACGGTGATCGAGTCACCGGTGTGGACGCCCATCGGGTCCAGATTTTCGATCGAGCAGACGATGATGCAGTTGTCAGCTTTATCGCGCACAACTTCCATCTCGAATTCTTTCCAGCCGATCAGCGATTCCTCGATCAGCAATTCAGACGTTGGCGATGCTTCCAGGCCGCGCTTGCAGATCGCTTCGAATTCTTCCGCGTTGTACGCAATACCGCCGCCCGTACCGCCCATCGTGAACGATGGACGAATGATGACTGGGAAGCCCAATTCTTTTTGCACTGCCCACGATTCTTCCATCGTGTGCGAGACGCCGGAACGTGCCGAACCGAGACCGATCTTGGTCATCGCGTCCTTGAACTTGGAACGGTCTTCCGCCTTGTCGATCGCCTCCGGCGACGCGCCAATCAGTTCGCACTTGTACTTGGTCAACACGCCGTTGTGATGCAAATCGAGTGCACAGTTCAGCGCTGTCTGCCCGCCCATCGTCGGCAGAATTGCATCAGGACGTTCCTTGTCGATGATGCGTTCGACCGCTTGCCATGTGATCGGCTCGATGTAGGTCACGTCGGCCATTTCTGGATCGGTCATGATCGTGGCCGGATTACTGTTGACCAGGATGACGCGATAACCTTCTTCGCGGAGCGCCTTACACGCTTGCGCACCGGAATAGTCGAATTCGCAAGCCTGGCCGATCACGATCGGACCGGCGCCAATAATCAGAATGCTTTTAATGTCGCTGCGTTTAGGCATTTTTATTTTTCTCCATCATCGCCACGAAGCGATCGAACAAAGGGGCGATGTCATGCGGACCCGGTGATGCTTCGGGATGTCCCTGGAAGCAGAACGCCGGCTTGTCGGTACGCTCGAAACCTTGCAGCGAACCGTCGAACAAGGACACGTGCGTCACGCGGCAGTTGGCCGGCAGCGTGGCGGAATCGACGGCGAAGCCGTGGTTCTGCGACGTGATCAATACCTTCTTGCTGTCGAGGTCTTGCACCGGGTGATTGGCACCGTGGTGACCGAATTTCATTTTCAGCGTTTTTGCGCCGGACGCGAGCGCCATGATTTGATGACCGAGGCAGATACCGAAGGTTGGAATGCCACGCTCGATCAATTCTTTCGAAGCAGCGATCGCGTAGTCACATGGCTCTGGATCGCCTGGACCGTTGGACAGGAAGATACCGTCCGGATTGAGTGCCAGCGCATCAGCGGCGCTTGCCTGCGCCGGCAACACCGTCACCTTGCAACCGCGCTCAGCCAGCATGCGCAGGATATTGAATTTGACGCCGTAGTCGAATGCGACGACATGGAACTTCGGCGCCTTTTGCTCGCCGTAGCCTTTGCCGAGTTTCCATTCGGTTTGCGTCCAGACATACGATTCCTTGACGGACACGACTTTCGCCAGATCGAGGCCGGCAAGACCGCCGAACGATTTAGCCAGTTCCAGCGCCTTCTCCGGCGTCGCATCGGCACCAGCAAGAATCGCACCGCTCTGTGCACCTTTTTCGCGCAGGATACGCGTCAGCTTGCGAGTATCGATGCCCGCGATGCCGAGGATGTTCTGCGACTTCAAATAATCGGACAGCGTTTGCGTGGAGCGGAAATTCGAAGTCAGGATCGGCAGATCCTTGATGATCAGACCGGCAGCATGAATGCGATGGGCTTCGACGTCTTCCGCATTGACACCGGTGTTACCGATATGCGGATAGGTCAAGGTAACGATCTGGCTGCTGTAACTTGGGTCGGTGAGGATTTCCTGATAGCCGGTCATCGATGTGTTGAAGACCACTTCACCAATGGTGTGGCCCGAAGCGCCAATCGAAAAACCTTTGAAAATCGACCCGTCTGCCAGTGCCAGAATGGCGGGAACTGTGTGGCCGGAAAAGAATGGCGGCAAGGGGTAACTCCTGATGTTGTTACCGCCGCTGCGCTGCGCCAGAACGACCGTCGAAACCCCGCGCACTTGTGCGCGTGTGCCCGAATTCAAGGCTCATTCAGGGCGTCGTACAGGTCTTTTTTAGACGATGGGATGTGGGTATGCGCTACGGCGGAGAAAATTAGCTAAACCGCCGAATTATAGCGCAAGACACCCCCAGCTGGCAACCTGAACCGGCTTGCCAAGAGTGTCCCTAGAGATACTGCGAGACTCTGCTCAGCCGCCGATTGCCACGATACCGGCTTTGGCGATCTGTACGTCTTCGGTCGATTTCACGCCCGACACACCGACGGCACCCAAACATTGCCCGTTGATCACGATCGGGACGCCGCCTTCCAGCATGCCTTCAAGGCCTGGCGCTGTGATGAAAGAGAAACGGCCATTGTTAATGATGTCTTCATATACTTTCGATTCGCGACGGCCCAGTGCAGCGGTCCTGGCTTTTGCCGGTGCGATGTGCGAGGAAATCGGCGCGGCGCCATCCATGCGTTGCAACCACAGCAAATGGCCACCGTCATCGACGATGGCGATCGTGACGCACCATTTGTGCAAGTTGGCTTCTGTTTCCGCCGCAGCTGCGATTTTCTTCACATCTTCCAGCGTCAGTATCTGTTTTGATTGCATGGTGCCTCCTGTCAAAAGAAGAACGCATTGTACGACAGTCAATTACGACGGTCACCGTCAGCCTTGAACTGTCAGGTGCGCTGTTGTTTCAGTAGCAAATCGACCAACGGCTGCAGCTCTGTGGACAATTTTCCGATGTGCGCCAGAACCTGCTCTTCCTTGCCTTCCTTGATCCACTTCAACAGGGTCGCCAGATCGATGGATAAATCCGCGTGGCCCGCTGCTGGCGGCGCCTCAAGAATCAAGGCCGGCAAACTTTGCCCCTGATCCAGAAGAATTTCCTCCTCCGCACCGATCACACCGGTAATACCGTTCTGCAGACCCAGCGCAGCACGTCGGCTGGCGACATGGCGCATGTTCTCCAGTGTCGCACCGGTTGCTGTCTCACGCGCATATTCGGTAATCGACATCACACCGCAGCTTGCAACCAGCACCATATTCCGATCATTACCCAGATTCGCATGCACGATGGCACGACATACGCGCTCGGCAAAATTGCGTGCGGAATCAAAGTGAATGCTGCCCGTTGCGATGGTGAACTCAATGTCGCCAGTCTGTGCAACACAATCGGTCTGCCTGACCGTTCGATGCAGCAGTTGGCCAATGGCATTGACAACGCTGACTGGCGGCGATGACGGCATACCATCCAGTTCAACATGCTTCAAACCGATACGCGCATTGAGGATTACGAAATTTCTGTTCTGCCGCAGCGCGCTGGCACGCATCCCCTCTGCCTGACTTTCCCAGGCTTCTGGAACAAGCAGCTCAACCTGCTCCGCATCGTTGTGCATCAACGCTTCCAGCCCGCGCTCGAATTCATTTTGCGTGCTGACCAGTTTCGACAGGATATCCAGCCGCGACAAAAGCTGCGCGGTGCCGATGCCCTTGGTAATCAGATCGGTCGCGCCCGCTGCCTTGGCACGCTCACGTTCGGCCTGCTCATCGCTGCCGGAAACGACAACAACAGGCATCGTGCGGATGCGGCCGATACGTGACGAGCGGATACGCTGCAGCAAGCCGTAGCCATCCAGCTTGGGCATTGTCAAATCGGAAATGACGACGCGGATGCTGGGGTCAATCAGCAACGCTTCCCATGCCTGTTCTCCGTCCAGCGCCTCGCGAAATTCGAACATGCCCTCGATGTGCTTGATCAGCGTCGCACGCACGATGCGCGAATCGTCGGCAATCAGAATTCGTGGTTTCAGGGAGAGATCGCTGGGTGAATCAGTGCGCATGTACTTACCTTTTCAATATCAGGACAGCATAACGCCTGAGAATAAATTTTGACAGGCCTTCCGGATTGACATACATTCGTCCGGTCTCAATGAAGGAAAAATGCATCTGATGACAATTTTTCAACACATTCCACGCCTCGGTCAACTGACGCTTGCAGCCATATTTGCGACCGGCCTGATGACGACCAGCGCTGTCTGGAGTGCAGATGTGACCCTTCAGGAACCAGAAAAACCGATCTCCCGCCTGCACAGTCTTACCGATCATGCGTCGGAATTGGCGATGCGTGCGATGGGAATGCTCGGCATCCATTACAAATACGGCGGCAATACGCCCGAAACCGGTCTCGATTGCAGCGGGCTGGTCCACCTGATTTTCAAGGAGGCCTGGGGCAAGGACTTGCCACGGACCGCAAAGGAACTCAGCCGCTCCGGTGAACATGTGGACAAAGCCGATCTAAAGCCTGGTGACCTGGTCTTCTACAACACATTGAAACGC